>NZ_CP188819.1:1361250-1692187 GCF_051550205.1 Sporosarcina sp. FA9 | reverse complement strand
CTGGTACATGGAAAGGAAATACCAATCCGGTACCGGAATATACATAGTATCCGTTGGGTCCGCTTCACGTTCAAGCGGAGACGGATGTGCGACTGTAACTATTAAATAACCTATTAGGAATATGGAACCAATCATCCATTCTTTCAGTAGAAAGTTTGGCCAAAAAGCTTCCGTCTTACCAGGATATTCTGAGTAGTCTTTTGGGACGTTCGGCATTTTACCACTAGCCTTAATGCGCGAATCTCCGACAAACTTCATCCCTTTTCCGCGTTGCATACTGTCCCCTCCTTTTCAAAATCTTTGTAAATGAATATTTTTTATAGTGGTCCAGATATACCTTGTCTTCTAATAAATACAAAGTGTGCTGCAAGCAACCCAAGCAAAGCAGCTGGTAAAAAGAAGACGTGTATTGCGAAAAAGCGTGTCAAAGTCTGAGCACCAAGAATTTCCGCATCTCCTGCGAGGAGAATCTTAATCCATTCACCGATAAACGGAACAGATGCCGCAATTTCAATTCCTACTTTTGTAGCAAACACTGCTTTCATATCCCAAGGCAGTAAATACCCAGTAAAACCTAATCCAAGCATGGTAACAAAAATCAGTACACCAATAACCCAGTTCAGTTCACGTGGTTTCTTATAAGAGCCCGTAAAGAAAACACGCAGTGTATGTAGGAACATCATAACAATAACTAGTGAAGCTCCCCAGTGATGCATCCCGCGCACAATCTCACCGAATGCTACTTCATTTTGAAGGTAGTAAACGGACTTCCATGCATTTTCAATATCCGGCGTGTAATACATTGTGAGGAACATACCGGAAAGAATTTGAATGACAGTAACAAAAAATGTTAGTCCTCCGAAACAATAAATGAATGCAGAAAAGTGATGTGCTGGGTTTACGTGCTCAGGTACTTCATGGTCAGCAATATCGCGCCATATCGGGGTGATATCCAACCGTTCGTCAACCCAATCGTATATTCTATTTAGCACTTCGGTCGTACCCCCTTACAATATTAAACTAATGTGTTCGCCTTAGTCGTTCCAAGATATACTAATCCGTTCTCCAATTTAACTTCATACTCGTCTAGTGGTCCAATCGGTGGTGTTCCTTTTACGTTATCTCCATTTTTCATATAACGTCCTTGGTGGCATGGACAGAAAAATTGCTCTGGATGTTCTTTATCCCCACCCCAGTTTACTGTACAACCAAGATGTTTACATACAGGAGATAGTGCAACGACTGTATCACCATCTTTATACACCCAAGCCGTATTAGACACGTCTGATTTATACCAGCCATCTTTACGGTCTTTAATTGTGTAATCGACACGTACAGGTGTAGCTGTTAGCTCATCTACTTTTTGTGATGTCGGAATGTATGATCCGTCTTCGTCTTTTTGCAATACTGGATCGACTGCAAAACGAACCATAGGCATCAGCATTGCGGAAGCCATAAACCCGCCTGTACCCATCAGTGTATAACTTAGGAATTGGCGTCTTGACACTCGATTCTTACTCATCATTTCCCTCCTCTAACTTAAAGGTCAGTCCAACGGACAAATTTTTGCTAATAATAATACTAGGACATATCTATAATATATCAATCGATGAATAAATTCAATGATGCACACATTGTAATTTTTATTATGTGAACAAACATTGAAGTTTAAGTTTAACTTTCTGACCATTTCAATGTGAATTTCGGCAATACTTGTTTTAGCTGATCTTCAATTACAGATTGTTTTAATTGCTTGTCCATATTTTCAAGAGGAATTGGTGGTAACCAAATGACTTGTCCATCCATTTCAACTGTGTTCCAAGTAGGGTCTGTAGTTATATAAAATACATGTTTGAACTGCATTTTTTGTAAGTCCACTGATAGTACATTCCCCATTTCTACTAAATCAGTAGACTGTGTATAAGAAAATGGTGGAAGTAGCATAATTCGTCCTTTAAACTGTGCCTCAATGAATGATGTTAAATACATAAGAAATTCCGTAGATGATGAACTACTTTTCATCCTTTCGGGAATCGTTTCTAGTTTAAGTAACGGAACAATAAGTGTATCGATATATTCTTTCTGTTGAATATATGTATCCATGTCTTTTGCATTCCAATTCATTAACTTACCTCCTAAAAAAATCAGCGAAGTACTCCATCCCAAAGGATGGAGTACTTATTTCTTTTTCACTTTTGCATCGTTTAACAATGTTGAAAGTAAGAGGAATCGCTCTTCATCATTTGCATCAAGAGCTTCATCTACACCTCTTCTTAGTATTTCTTCATTCATAGAAGCGATGCTTTCTTCCAACAGCAGCTCTGCAATTTTACGATCATTTTCAGCAACTTGTAAATAGGTTGGGAGATATGGATTTTCCTCACGAACACTTGCGTATTGTGGGCATAAATGGTGATTTGGAAAATTAAGTTGAATATACATTTTTTCATCTGGATGAAGTCTTAAATCATGAAAGGATTTTTCGGCATCTGCGGTCATAAGATTCCCTTTGTAAAAACGGAAAGGAATGCTTTCGGAACCCATTGTCGACATAACCATTGCACGGGGACAGTAATGAGCTTCATCAGTAAAGTGCACATTTTTTAAAAGGTGATCATGGCTAAGAAGATAATTCAAAATCCAGACACATTCGCGGCGCTTCAATTTGTACCGCTTTAAGAACCAACGTACAAAATCTTTCTTCGCGGCGACAGGTATCATGGCCGTCATGTCACACCTCCTCGTCAGTTTGCAATTCTAAAAAATCTCTCCAATACTCATCATCAGGAAAAAGTGATACCATTTTCTTCACAATTTCTATAGCCTCATTCTGTTTTCCATCCTCAATTAGGAATTTTGCGTAATTCGTGAGAAAATCGTAATCCTCATCCATTCCAACATATGCTTTACGATAGGATTCATATGCATCCTCAAACTGTTCCAAGCGTTCATTCGAATAAGCTTTGAATGCTTCTAATAATGGTATATCGTCCGAATCATCTTTTGTGTACGAAAGAAGTTCGATAAGTTCCGCGTCCCGCTCTAATTCATTATAAAGCGATGCAAGTGTTATTAACGCTTCCGTATATTCGGGATCAAGAGCAAAAGCCTCTTTCAAATGTTCTTCTGCTTCTACAGGCAACCCAAGTTTCAACGCAGATTTACCAGCGGACAATTGAAATTCCTTATCAAACTCGTCCCGACGAATACCATCTTTAAACATATTATATGCTGCAAGATCATCTCCTGCTAAAGAATAGGCTTGGCCTGCGAGCATATATGCAGAGAAATAATCCGGATCCATTTCAATAAGTTTGTTCAGCAATGAAATAGAGCGTGTAGTATTTTTAGTTTGGAAATAAGCAAAAGCGGCTCCAAATAAAAGATCAGGACCAACCTGCTCTTTTAACAACTCTTCATAATACGGAATTGCTTCTTCGTAAGCGGCACCAGCACTATATGTTTCAGCGAGCCTTGACACGATGGTAACGCCACCGATTTCCTGAACTTCGTCTTTTAACGCAAGATAGAGTCGTATTGCCTCTCCGTACTTCCCCGAATCTAATAGTAGTTCCGCATACGCGAAGCGGATTACAGGTTCCTCTGGAGCTAATTTAAAAGCTTCTTTTATTTTTGATAAGGCGGTTTCAGCGAGACCAGTCATATGATAGTAATCTGCGAGTACAAGCAATGCTTGTACATACTCATCTTCTTCCGGGCGAATTTCTGTTAATAATAAAAGTGCTTCATCTTCTTCACCAAGCTCCATTAACGTATTCGCACGATCTATTTTCAATTGTGCCTCGTCAGGTAAGTTTTCAATCAAAACTTCATAAAGACGATCCGCTTCAGCCATAAAACCATAAGAAGCCAAAAGATATGCTGATTCATATAGCATATTGTAATCCGTTGAGAGGCTTAGTCTGTCTAAAAGAAGACTTAGAGCCTCCACGTCGCCTTCTTTGATATGCTGTTCAACTTCTTGTAACTGTTCCATATTTTCACCTGTTCTTTCGATTTGTATACATCGACTTAAAAGCATTTTAGAGAAGGGTAAACTTTCTCCACATCTCTACTTTTCAGTCAATATTTTAAGGTCTTCAAAAAAGTGTGGGTAAGAAATATTAATACACGATGGATCTTCAATAAAAACCGGGCCGGATGTTGCAAGTGCAGCGATAGCAGCCATCATTCCAAGGCGGTGATCACCATATGAATTTAATACTCCACCAGTTAAAGGTGTTGGACCATGGATAATCATTCCATCTGGCGTCGCCTCGATATCTGCACCCATTTTTTTAAGTTCGTTCGTAACAGCTGCAATTCGATCTGTTTCCTTCACACGAAGTTCTTCTGCATCTTTAATAATAGTCGTACCTACCGCTTGAGTTGCGAGCAACGCGATTACAGGTAGTTCATCAATAAGACGTGGAATTAGTTCGCCACCAATCGTCATTCCTTGTAGACTGCCGTATGTAACCTTAACAGTAGCTGATGGTTCACCATTTTCATCTGTTGTATTCGTTATTTCGATTTGTGCACCCATTTCGCGTAGAACATCAATAATACCTGTTCGTGTTGGATTTAACCCAACTCTTTTAAACGTAACGGTACTTCCTTCTAACATTGCGGCTCCCGCCATAAAAAATGCAGCAGAAGAAATGTCCCCTGGAACATGGACTTCCATCCCTCGTAAGGTTTGCCCGCCAACTATGCTTACTTTGTTCCCATTAGAGTCTACCTCTGCCCCGAAATACGTGAGCATTCGTTCTGTATGATCCCGTGACACTGTTTCTTCTGTGACTGTAGTTGTGCCTTCTGCATTTAAACCAGCAAAAAGGATAGCAGATTTAACTTGTGCACTCGCAACAGGCATTATATAATCGATAGCGTTTAGTGTTTTTCCAACAACCGTAAGTGGTAGAAGAGATTTTTGTTTATCCGTGTGTATTTTTGCGCCCATTTCTTTTAAAGGTATCGTTACCCGGTCCATTGGTCGAATAGAAAGCGATTCATCACCGGACAAAACAGTGGTTACTTTTGAGCCCCCCAATATTCCAAGCATCAAACGTGCTGTAGTTCCAGAATTGCCGGCATATAAATCGAGTGTGGGTTGCGTCCAGTTTTGCATCCCCGGACTTTCTATCATTACTTCCGTACCTGACCTTTGAATGGAAACTCCCAACTGTTTAAAAATTTCAATTGTTCGTAAACAATCATCGCCGTCCAGAAAGCCTTTAATAAATGTCTTACCTTCCGCAATAGCTCCTAGCATAACCGCTCTATGTGATATTGATTTATCGCCGGGTACAACTAATTCACCCGTCAAAACGGGTCTAATGAACTCTACTTTTCTTATTTCGCCCATAAATAACCCCTCCAGTTAAAGGATATGCATACCATAATTTGTATCTCGTGAAAGTGCAAATCTTGCCTTTTCCCTGTCATCAGCAGTCTGAAAACTAATAACAAGAATACCAAATACATCCGTTCTCGTTTCTACAATTCGTAAATTCGTTAAACTGATCAATTCATCAGCCAAGATTTTAGTAATTTCGGCAATGATGCCTGGATGATCCGGAATATCAATATGTAAATCATAGGTCATATAAAGTGCGCCTTGGGATGTTATTGGCAATTCATCTCTGAATGTTTTTGCATCCGCAAAATAATTATGGATTTGAGTAGAATCATTATGAATGAGCATTTCCCGCACATTTGCCATCTCATCGAGCCACACATCAAGTTGCTTTAGTAGCTCAACTCTGTTTTGGATTGTAATATCTCGCCACATTAATGGATCCGCGGACGCTATTCGTGTAATATCTCGAAATCCTCCAGCCGCCAATTTATTAACGAACGGTTGCACGGACTGTTGCGCAGACAGCATTCCAACGAGGGAAGATGCAACTAGATGCGGAAAATGACTTACAATAGCAGTCATTCGATCGTGTTCATCTGCATGCAAAACTTTTATTTTTGCTTTTGTTGGCTCGAGTAAATGCCTAAGTTGTTCAATTGCAGCTTCATCTGTAGTAGATTCAGGTGTCAAAATATAATAAGCATTTTCAAATAAATGCTCTTTGGCAGCGGAAACACCACTCTTATGAGATCCCGCCATCGGATGACCTCCAACAAACGTTAACCCCTTATCAATTAAAAAGGCAGCTGCCTGCATGATTGGACCTTTCGTACTACCAGTATCGGTTAGGATTACATCTTTTTTTAATTGTAAAACAGCCACATCATACATAAGTTTTACGGTTGTATTTACAGGTGTTGAAAATATTATAATGTCAGCATTTCCGCATGCATCTTGAAGAGATGATGGGATTGCATCGATTATTCCGCGGCGGTATGCTTCTTTCATTGTTTCAGGAGAACTGTCAAAACCCGTTACATGAATTAAAGGATTCCTCTTTACTGCGAGTCCTAGCGAACCGCCTATTAAACCCAGTCCAATTATCGTTACATTTGTCTTCATTTTAAAAGTTGGGCATCCGCTAATAGTGAATCAAATGCAGCAAAGAAACCATTATTCTGATTTTCCGAACCGATTGTGACTCTAATATATCCCGGTGTTCCAAGTGCTTCTCCACTTCGAACGATAAATCCTTGTTGCAACAGTTTTTCCGACGCCAAATCTCCATTTCCAGGCACTTCAATAAGAACAAAATTTGCTTCCGAATCATATATATGAAGCTTGTTCGCATTTGCATATTGGATAAATCTCTGCATTTCTTCATGATTTAATAGACTGCATTCTTTAATAAATTCGTCGTCATCAAGAGCCGCTTCTGCAAGGACTTGCCCTGCTGATGTAACGTTGAATGGACTACGCACTTTATTGAGATTACTGATTACTTCGGGGTTACCAATCGCATAACCGATTCTGAATGCAGCAAGTCCATAAGCTTTTGAAAATGTCCGTAAGACAATTAGATTCGGATACTCTTTTAACAAATGAATTGTATTTGTATAACTTGGATCGGTAATGTATTCAAAATATGCTTCATCCAGAACGACAAGAATATTGTCAGGTACTTTTGTAAGAAATGTCGTTAAGGCCTCACTGGAGATTAAATTCCCCGTTGGATTATTTGGACTGCAAAGCCAGATGACAGATGTATCTTTGTCAATTACGTTTAGAAAACCATCTAAATTATGATGTCCGTCTACTAAAGCGACTTCTCTAATTTCCGCTCCATCAATTTTTGCATTGTGAGCATATTGGGGAAATGTCGGAGTTGCCATAATTGTATTCTTGCCAGAATCTAGAAGAGCCCTAGATATCATTACGATTATTTCGTCAGAACCGCCACCAAACAATAATGAGTCTTCGTTTACATTAAGCTTTCGAGCTATTTTTTTTCGCAAACTGCTTGCGTTTCCATCAGGATACATCTCAATTTCAATCGTACCTTCGTCTAAGAGCTTCTTGGCCGATGGTGCAGGACCATATGGATTTTCATTTGAAGCGAGTTTAACAACCTTTTCTAATTGATACTGATTGAGTACTTCTTTAATCGATTTCCCAGGTTTATATGGTTTCATTTCTCTAAGAGAATCTTTCCATAGCATTTCCATTCCTCCAATCAACTTTTTATTAAGTCAGGGCGTAAATTAACTGCATTATTATGATAAATATGTTGTATATCTTTTTGTGTAGATTCTGTATTTACATGCATAAGAATACGGATGCAAAGTGGCATAGAACCAACGACATCCATTTCATGAGTACACATTACCGGCACATATTTCCAGCCTTCAATTGTACGTACAGCTTTTGCGGGAAAAGTCGATGTAATATCAAGGGTTGTAGATATAAGAACAGAAATAATATCTTCTGGATCAACTCCATTTTCCTTAAGCATTTTAACAGCAAGTTCTTCTGTCGCTTTCAAAATCAAAAGTTCTTCATCGTGTTCAACTGTAGTTGCTCCCCTAATACCTCTAACCATTTATAACACTCCTCCAGTTCTCTTAACCAATTCGTCAAAAGCATCTTTACACTCTGACCGTGCTATTTCTTTTATGTATGGATTTCCGATAGAGTGCAGTAACGCAAAATTAAGTTTACCGAAAGAAGCCTTTTTATCTTTCATCATAAAATCCATAAGCAATTGGAATGAGTACGTATGAACAGGCTCGAATGTATATCCATTTTCCTCTGCGAAAAGAATGAATTTATTCGTTACATTTTTATCGATTGTTCCGTGACTTTCACTTAAAATCAAACTGTATGCCATACCAATCATAATGGATTCACCATGGCTTAGCCTTCCAAACCCACATGCCGCTTCAATTGCGTGACCGAATGTATGTCCGAAATTCAGGTATTTCCGAGTCGATTGTTCAAATTCATCTTCTGCAACAATATTTGCTTTTACTTGTATGCCAAGTAATAATTCTTTTGACAACCACTCGATTGTTGGTTTTGCAAATGATTCAGTGCTCAGTAACTCATTTGTCCATTTCTCGTCAGAAATAAACGCATGTTTCAATAGTTCTGCCATTCCCGACCGTACTTCTCTTGGTGGCAACGTTTCAAATAAATTAATATCAAAGAGTACTGCCGTTGGTTGATGAAAGGAACCGACCATGTTTTTTCCATCCGGCATATTAATTGCCGTTTTTCCACCAACAGCACTATCATGCGCCAGAATCGTTGTCGGGCATTGAATGAATCGAATTCCCCTCATGAATGTCGCGGCAACAAAACCTGTTAAATCTCCACAGGCCCCCCCGCCAAAAGCGATTAGAAGAGAGTTCCGTGTAAATCCTTTAGATAATAAAAAGGATAAGCAATCAACGTACACTTCTGATGTTTTGGAGCTCTCCCCAGATGGGATTGTTTTTACAGTAATATCAAGACCTGTATGTTCTAAAGATTCTTTCAAAAGCGGTAAATGAAGCGCTGCAACATGTTCATCAGCAATAATTGCAATACGGTCCGCACTTTTTAAAAGTTCCTCATAATGAGTTGCAAACAATTCATAAGTGTCTTGACCAATATGAACGTCATACTCATGATTTAAAATGTTGACCGTAAGTTTCTCCATTTTAAAACTCCTTCACATATTGTCTGTAGTTTTCAATTTCTGTTTTCAATCCATCCATTGTGTCAGAACGAAATTCTTCCATAATCGCTTTTGCCACTTCTGTCGCAATTACATGTTCTGCCACTACTGAAGCCGCGGGAACCGCACAAGGGTCTGAACGTTCAATCGTCGCTACAAAAGGTTCTTTCGTATCAATATCGACACTTTCTAAAGGTTTGTATAGTGTAGGAATTGGTTTCATCACTCCTCTAATAACAATCGGCATTCCTGAAGTCATACCGCCCTCAAGACCACCAAGACGATTGGATTTCCGGTAATATCCTTGTTCTTCATTCCAAAAGATTTCGTCGTGGACTTTGCTACCTGGCATTTTGGCCATTTCAAATCCAAGACCAATTTCTACACCTTTGAATGCATTAATACTCATCATAGCCCCTGCAAGTTTTCCGTCCATTTTCCGATCGAATTGCACGTAACTTCCGATTCCAGGCGGACAACCTTCGACAATGACTTCTACAACACCACCAGCGGTATCTCCATTCGCTTTTGCAGTATCGATTGCATCAACCATCAATGGTGTCGCTTCAGGGTCAGCACAGTATACAGGATTCGTTTCGATTATTTTCCTCAGTTCTTCGGTAGTAAGCCCAGCATAAGACTCGGGATTTGTTTTTATGCCACCAATTTCCGTAACATGAGCCACTGTATAAATGCCTAATTCACGAAGAAATTGTTTTGCTACTGCGCCAATCGCGACCCTCATTGTCGTTTCACGTGCAGATGATCGTTCTAATACATTCCGTAAATCTCGATGGCCGTATTTCATTCCACCAACTAAATCTGCATGACCTGGTCTTGGTCGGGTAATTTGTCTTTTTACATCCTCAGGGTTTGAACCTTCTTCAAGTGGTTCTACTCCCATTATTTTTGTCCAATGCTTCCAGTCATCATTTACTACTGTAAGCGTAACAGGAGATCCAAGTGTTTTTCCGTGACGCACTCCTGATGAAATAACAACCTGGTCTGTTTCAATTTGCATCCGTCTACCCCGACCATGTCCACCTTGTCGTCTGGAAAGTTCACCGTTTATCATTTCAGCTGTTAATTCCATTTGTGCAGGTAATCCTTCAATTATCGCTGTTAGTTGTGGGCCGTGTGACTCACCAGCTGTAAAGTATCTCATCGTATATCCCCCTTTTTATTGTTTCATGACACTATACCAAAATGTACACTTTTCGACTATATCTAACTGATTATTGACACTACTATTTATTCACTACAATTGTTTATACTTTCGTCGTTACAATTCAGTCAATGCTTAAATCCTTACTATATAAAGTTAAAGATATCCGGAAGTTACTCCGGATATCTTAAATTTTCCTATAAAAAAAAGTTTCTGCAGACTCAAAACCGTATTTGCTCGGATTAAAGATTTGTTCTGTACTTCCAACAAATAGAATTCCACCTGATCGTAAAGATTTTGAAAAGTTCTTATAAATTTGATCTTTGGCTTCTTCAGTAAAATATATCATAACATTTCTACAAACAATTAGGTCAAAGCCTGAATCATACTTATCATTTAATAAGTTTTGCTGTTTAAAAGTGACAGTACGTTTTATTTCATCTTTTACTTGATAATATGTTTCATCTTTGATAAAGAATTCTTTTACTACATTTTGCGGTACTTCTTTTAATGACCTCTCTGGATAAAGAGCAACTTTAGCTCGTTCGATTGCGCCCGCATCTAGATCGGTTGCAAAAATCGCAATATCTCGAATCGGAATATGAGATGTCAATACCATTGCGAGCGAATAGGGTTCCTCACCAGTAGAACATGCGGCACTCCATATTTTGAGTTTTTTATTTACTGACAATAATTCAGGAAATATTTTTTTATCGAGCACGTCCCATCTTTGTGCATTGCGATAAAACTCTGAAACATTAATTGTCATTCTGTCAAGGAACTCTTCCAGTAATTTTTTTTCAGTATGTATCGCCTTATAGAAATCTTTAAAATTCCGGTAACCCTTTTTTTCATATAAAGAGGTCAATCTTCTTTTCATTTGCGCTTCTTTATAATACGACAGATCAATCCCAGTCTTTTTCTTAATATTCGCAATAAAATCTACATAATCCGACAACTCAAAACAACCCCCAATTCTATCTGTCTAGTATTACAGATTTCAAAGAGCTCCATAATAACAAAAACAGCCGTGCGAAAAAACGCGAGGCTGTTTTGTTTATAATTAAATAATCCAGTTCTTCATTGACTTATCATACGATACAAGTTCTTCTTCTTTGAAGAAAAGACCAATTTCACGAACAGCTGACTCAGGTGAATCAGATCCGTGAATAATATTCTTTCCAACAGTAACTGCAAAGTCACCGCGAATTGTTCCAGGTGCTGATTCAGTTGGGTTTGTTGCTCCAACCAATAGACGTGAAGTTGAAATGACGTTCTCGCCTTCCCATACCATTGCAAATACAGGCCCAGATGTAATGAACTCTACAAGTTCACCGAAAAACGGACGCTCTTTATGTTCACCGTAATGTTGTTCAGCAAGTTCTGGCGTAATTTGCATAAGTTTTGCACCAACAAGTTGGTATCCCTTTTTTTCAAAACGGCCAACAATTTCTCCAACAAGATTGCGTTGTACGCCGTCTGGTTTTACCATTAAAAATGTTCTTTCCATTAATCAAACACTCCTTCATTTATGTATCGGGTTTATCCCTTTATTATCTTAACATCATGGCTGATATCTTACAACTAAAAGTCCGTCAGAAGTCACGCTTACCAATGAAACGAGCAATTTGAAAGAAAGCTTTTCGAGCATCCGAATTTGGCAAGCCTTTAATTTCTTTAAGGGCTTTTTGTAAATATTTATCACTTACTGCTTGTGCTTTTTCAATTGCTCCTGACTTACGTATATATGTTAACATTTTTTCACGGTCTGACTGAGATAACGTTTTATCAAATGAACGTTCCATAAATGGGCGAAACTCCATGTCATCTTTTATGTATAATACTGGCAAAGTTAAATGGCCATTTAGTAAATCACTACCCGCCGGTTTTCCAAGTTCTTCATCCGTTGAGGTAATATCTAAAATGTCATCAATAATTTGATAAGACATACCGGCATAATAACCGAAACGACTCATTTTTCTTACAACAGAGGGGCTAGCATTGGATACAAGAGCGCCAAGTTCGCAGCTTGAAGAAAGCAATAGTGCAGTCTTTCGTTTAATTCGTCTTAGATAGTCACGAATCGATTGATCGAACTTACGCTGTTGTTCTATTTGCATTATTTCTCCTTTGCAAATTTCAAGCATCGTTCTGGAAAGCAATCGATGAACAGCTGGTACTTCTATTTCGCCAATCGAAGACAATGCACGTGAAAAAATATAATCACCCGTATACATCGCAATTCGATTATCCCATCTTGCTTTAACCGTCTGAAGTCCCCGACGCATATCAGAGTCATCAATCACATCATCATGCACAAGAGAAGCCATATGAACAAGTTCAAGAGAAACAGCCACTTTCGATACATCTTCCAATGAGTATGTCCCAAACTTGGATGCAAGAATCACAAAAATCGGACGAATTCTCTTGCCGCCCGCTCGCAGAAGATGAAGGGATGCTTGTCGAATAATAGGTGATTCCGAATCGACCGCACGCTCAAGTTCTTTTTCTATATAATCGAGATCCTTTCGGAAATCGGAATAAAGTGACAATAACCTTAATTTCTCCACAAAGATAACCTTCTTCTACGGTTTTATTATTTAAATCCAACATGACCTGCAGTCGCGCCACCGCTATATGATTTATACGAGACGTCCGTAAAGCCCGCTTCCGTGAAAAGTTGTGCAAGCTCTTTTCTTCCTGGAAAATCATCTGCTGATTCTTGTAGCCACGAATACTCTTTATAGCTTTTAGCAAATAGTTTACCAAACAAAGGCATAATGTTTTTAAAGTAAAATCGAAATAACTGCTTATATCCAGGGAGTTCAGACTGCGAAGTTTCTAAACAAGCAACCATTCCACCTGGTTTCAATACACGATTCATTTCTTTCAAAACGGTAAGATAGTCTGGAACATTTCGAAGACCAAAGCCAATCGTTACATAATCGAATGAGTTGTCGGGAAACGGTAATTCCATTGCATTTCCGTGAATCAGCGATATATTAGGAATTTGTTCAATCTTCGGCTTTGCAGACCTCAGCATATTTTCACTGAAATCAAGGCCTTTCACTTCACCAGATGGCCCTACCGCTTCGGCAAGTGCAATCGTCCAGTCAGCAGTTCCGCAGCACACATCAAGCGCATACGTCCCTTCACGGACGGCCATTCGGAGCATCATATCATCGCGCCACTTCTTATGTTGGTTGAAACTAATAACCGAATTCATTTTATCGTAATCGACGGATATTTTTTCAAACACTTCATGGACTTTTTCTTCTTTTGATAAAGCCATAAGGCATACCTCATTTCCTTAAATCGACTTCCCTAAAACCGGGATTGTCATTCCGCGAATTTGCTCTTTTAATTGTGGATCAATAAAATTCGCTTCATCGATTGTTTTTTGCATTTTATTTTGCAACTCTAC
The DNA here is from genome assembly GCF_051550205.1 of Sporosarcina sp. FA9. GTDB lineage: Bacteria > Bacillota > Bacilli > Bacillales_A > Planococcaceae > Sporosarcina. The sequence continues at coordinate 1,678,518 of NZ_CP188819.1, read as the reverse complement.
AATCGCTTGAGAAATTATAGCATCACTCTTGTTCCAACCTTGATTTATATGGATTGGCTGTTTGGAACTATTTTGTTTTGCATCTAGACGAAGTAAAGGAAGTGCTGCTTCAATTAATGGTATATAGCGCGAAAACCCATACTCATGAAAAAATTCAGCAATACAACCCGATTCAATTAATTCAACTGTAGCAATTAAAACGCTTGGATTCGCTGGAGTACGACCGTGATGAATAGTCTTTATTTCATTGATGCTTCCAATCCGATTCGATAAAGTACGGATAAAATCAAAATCCGATAAGGAAGCAAGAAGCTTGTAATGAATCCCGCTATAATAATCCCCTGAAAGTACTGTTAGCTGTTGTTTCCTAGAAGTCGCATGATACAAGTCAATTCTATCATGCGCATCAAAAGCGACATGAACAGCGCCTACTGCAATTGCAGCCGTATGCATTTGCTCAGTCCATTGTTCCCCATTTAGTAATGGTAACAGAATAAAGAAAGCTTTTTCTAAATCAAGTGATATAGAACCAACATCTCTATTTAAAATTGTATGGTTTGTTTCCCGTTCCAAATCATTCATGTAACTTTTAACATTGTATTTCACTTTTTGTCTTTCCATCGTGGGATCTCCAATCAAAGACGTCATAGAAGTGTCTTCCAAATAAAGGATTTACTCTTTACCTTCACTTGTCATGACACCGTATGCGGTATGAATGTCTGCTTTTCCGCGTATTTTCATTGCTGAAGTATGCTCGGTAAATTGAGCAATCATCACTTCACCACGATCTAACTTTTCTGTATGGTGAAATTTTGTATCATTTCCACGCGTCAGCCCGATAACGTTAACGCCATCTTCTTTCGCTTTTATAACGATATATTCGGATTGCATTGTCATCTCGACATCTCCTGTCTGTTTATGGTCTCAATCATATCATAGAAAAGGATGTGTGAGCAAAGGCTTCACGACATATTTATGAGTGTTAAAATTTCCGAACGTTTCTCGGCATCTTGTTCGTAAATACCTCTTGCTGACATAGTCATCGTTTTCGAGCCCGGTTTTCGAATTCCACGCATCGTCATACACATGTGTTCCGCCTCTATCACCACAAATACACCAACAGGATCCAACATTTCCATCATTGCATTCGCAACTGTTGTAGTAATGCGTTCTTGAAGTTGGGGTCTTCGAGCAGTTGTTTCAACAGCCCTAGCTAATTTACTTAAACCTGCAACAACACCGTTACGGGGAATATACGCAATATGTGCATGGCCAAAAAACGGTACCAGATGATGTTCACACATTGAATGGAATGCTATGTCTTTCACAAGAACGACTTCATCATGATTTTCATTGAAAACAGTTTTAAAATAGTCTTTCGGATCTTTATTCAACCCATCAAACATTTCGGCATACATTTTAGCAACTCGTTTAGGTGTTTCAACAAGTCCTTCACGGTCCGGATCTTCACCTATTGCTTCTAGGATCATCGTTATTGCTTTCTCTATTTTACCATAATCAAAGTTATGCATTCATTCTTCTCCCTCTTTCGACAATAACAAAAATAGTAGCATATTCCACCATTTACGTACAGTCCTACGAGTTCTTAAACTTCGTAAAACATTCATCTCTTAACAAAACAAAAAGAAGTCCTCCCGCGAACCTACTATCAGATTCGGCGGGTGAACTTCTATGTAAAAACGAAAATTATTTCACTGCGTCTTTAAGTGCCTTGCCCGCTTTGAAGGCTGGAACTTTACTTGCGGCGATATCAATTTCCTCGCCTGATTGTGGGTTACGTCCTTTACGAGCAGCACGTTCGCGCACTTCAAAAGTACCGAAACCAATCACTTGTACTTTTTCACCCTGTGCAAGAGTAGATTGAATTGTTTCAAAAACAGCTTCTACAGCTTTTGTTCCATCTTTCTTAGAAAGACCTGCCGCTTCAGCTACAGAGTTAATTAATTCTGATTTATTCATACCATTCACCTCCTCTCAAAGGTTAGTCAATTGCAATACTGTAAAAAGAGTATCACATGGTAAACCGCTATGCAACAATATTCTTGCCTGCTTCCCATAATAATGCATTTTTAACCCAAAAAGCAAAAAAAGATCCGTTTTTTACGGATCTTTTTTTATTAAACAATGAATGTGACCATTCCTTTATTTCCATCGTTCACCATTTGTTCTATCGTTTCTCGCAGTCTTTTCCTTGCATTTGCAGGGACCGAAGCATTTTTAAAGCGAATGCTTTCTTTCATAACTTCATGGAGTGGAGTTCCAAATAGTTGCGTTTCCCATAGGGCTTCTCTGTCGTGTAAATAAGCATTTTTCAAATCTTTGAGTAAGTGATGGCTATGGAACTCTGAGCCAATTAAAGGTGAGAACTCCGCCTCCATATCTACTCGAATAATATGAAGTGAAGGTGCGGTCGCTTTCATTCGTACACCAAAAAAATCGTTTTGTTTAATTAATTCTGGTGCAGTTGGGTTAAAATCATCAATTGTTGGCAACGCAATTCCGTAACCTTCTCTTTTGGCTGTATCAATGGCTTCCGAATATAATTCATACGATTTTCGTGCCTTTGCCGCTTCCTTAATAAACACTAACCAATCTTTTTTTGTGCCAATTTCAGAACCCATTATCTCTTCACACACTTCGCGAAAAGCCTGTTCATCCATATCGATTTTCAGAGTTGCTTTTCCTTGTCCCGCATCGACTTCTACAACTTCCGCATTTCGAACATGGTTTTCATTTTTAATTTCTTCTGCCAGTTCTTGTACTTTTCTAATTTTCGAAGCACCAAGGAATCCTTCGCTAATGACTTTGTCAATTGACGAATTCAATTCATGTTCAGATCCAAGCACTTCCATCCAATCGGGTTTTTGCAATTCAATTTCAGTAATCGGGAATTCATAGAGTGCTTCTTTCAATATGAGCTGGATTTCCTGAGCATTTAGTTGATCCGCACTGATTGCAATTACAGGTACCCCATACTTTTCATGCAATTCTTGTTTTAGAGCAACTGTTTTTTCATTGGCTGGCATTTTTGAGTTTAATACAATGACAAAAGGTTTACCAATGTCTTTTAATTTACCTACAATTTCTTCTTCTGCAACCAATGCTGCAGCCCGCGGAATATTATTTACCGTGCCGTCTGTCGTGACAAGAATACCAATCGTCGAATGATCCCGAATTACTTTGTCCGTGCCAATACGTGCCGCCTCTTCAAAAGGAATGGGCTCGTTATGCCATGGCGTATGAACGTACTTCGGTCCATCCTCATCTTCGTAGCCCTTAACTCCGTCTATGACGTAGCCCACACAATCTGCAAGTCGAATTTGGAATTTTAATTCTCCATCGCCAACAGAAACCATAGTCCCTTGTGCAGGAATAAATTTCGGTTCAGAGGTCATGATCACTGGCCCAGAAGAACTTTGTGGTAGTTCATCTTGTGCCCGTATTCGATCACCTGCATCCGTCATGTTTGGAATAACTACTTCTTCCATAACCCTCTTCACGAACGTGGACTTTCCTACTCGGACAGGACCAACGACACCGATGTAAATATCCCCATCAGTACGTCTGGCCAAATTCTCATATAATTCTTCTTTCATCCATCGTCCTCCTTTTCTGCGCATATTAGTTTATGTAAATGAAAAACGTTTCATGCACTAGGCATGAAACATTTTTTATTTACTATTTCATAAAGATGGGTTCATTTAATTCATTTACTGTGTAAGGCTTCGAATATGCCGGTAGAACAGGATACTTATCCGCCAATAGGTACCGAATATCTTCACCTTGTTTAACATCTGGATTTTCTTCTGAAAGAATTCGATTTAAATCAATGGAATAATCGATATAAAACTTTCCGTCCCCTCCAACCACCATTGGTAGGTGGGTATCGGAATAGGGGCTCTCAACAGTCAGTGGCTTCTTGAATCCCATTTCTGTAAAATCTATTTCAAAAACACCTTCACCAATGGGGTCTTTATATGAAATCGATCCGTTAATACTTTTTCTTAAGTTTAACTCCCTTATCCTTTCAGCCACTCTTAAATCTACTAGTTTAACCGTTGGATTTGTTTCTACATCAATAAGTACATACTGAAAAATCCCGCCTTTTTCATAAGCATTTGATGGAATTTTTTCTGTATAAGCCGGAATAATTTTTGCAAAGTCAATCGGATATTTAATGTAAATGTCCGTTTCCATTTCACGTGTCTTTATCGGTAGTAGTCCCCCAGAGCTTTCCTGAAAGCGGTCTACTGCTTTTTGAATTATTTCGAGCTGATCTTCATACGGTATCGTTGACCCCGCATTATCGTTACTCGACAGCATACAACCCGATAAGAGAAAAGTAAGAGATAGAGTCAGGAAAAGCATCATTCTTTTTTTAAACAATTTTATTGCCCTCCTGTCGGACCGTTAAATACTAGATAAACTAAAATGAAAAAGGAAACGATTAGTAATATGTATGCAATCAATGCCATAACAAATTTAATAATACGGTTATTTATTTTATGTCTACTCGCATAAATAAGGCCCATGGAAATAACCATGAATCCCATTGCATAGAAAGACATCCACATTTTATCCATTGAGGACACGAAAAGTCCACCTTTCTATATATCCAAGCTATTTAGATATCGAAATAACTAACACGGTCAATCACGCAGTCATTCGTTTCCAAAAAGATCGTCTACCTCTTGTTTTTTCATTCGATTCATTAGTTGCTCTACCATTACTTTTGGCGGAACATCTTCAAACAGAACTGTATATAGCGCTTCAGTTAACGGCATTGATACATCGAATTTAATGGCAAGCTGGTGTGCTGCCTTGGCTGTCCGAACACCCTCAATGACCATTCCCATGCCTGAAACAACATCTTCCAGACTGTTTCCTTTACCAAGCATATTGCCCGCTTTCCAGTTTCGCGAATGGACGCTTGTACATGTGACAATCAAATCACCAAGACCTGTTAAACCTGAAAAAGTGAGGGGATGTGCCCCCATCTTTACTCCAAGTCTCGATATTTCGGCGAGTCCTCGAGTAATCAAAGCCGCTTTAGCATTATCTCCATATCCAAGTCCATCTGAAATTCCAGCTGCGAGGGCTATCACATTTTTTAGTGCAGCACCTATTTCTACCCCAATAAGATCGTTGTTTGTATATACGCGGAAATATTTGTTCATAAATAAATCTTGAACTTCCTTGGCCGCCTGTATATCATCAGAAGCCGCGGTCACTGTGGTCGGATGACGCAAGACAACCTCTTCTGCATGACTAGGTCCGGATAACGCAACAACGGCCTTCAAATTGGACGCTGTGAGCTCTTCCGTTATCATTTCAGAGATTCTCTTAAGCGAATCAGGTTCAATCCCTTTTGAGACATGAACAATTAACTTAGGTACTTCAATCATTGTATTTATTTCTGCACAGACACCACGAATCGCTTTAGTTGGAACAGCAATAACGAGTATTTCTCCATGCTTTACAGCAACTTCAAGCTCTGAAGTTGCTGCTAAATTCTTTGGTAATTGAATTCCTGGCAAATAACCATGGTTTGTATGTTCATTTAAGATTTCAGTAGACAGGTCTTCTCGTCTTGCCCAGAGTAAACAATCATGACCGTTTTCAGCTAGGACAAAAGCAACTGCAGTTCCCCAGCTTCCAGCACCTATAACGGATACCTTTTTCATTCCATCAACTCCTTGCTCTAGTGATAAGTCGAATCGGAGTCCCTTCAAAGCCAAATGACTCACGCAGACGGTTTTGTAAAAAGCGCTCATATGAGAAATGCATGATTTCTGGTTCGTTCACAAATACGACAAATGTAGGAGGCTTAACCGCAACTTGCGTCGCATAGTAAATTCGTAATCGCTTGCCTTTTTCAGAAGGCGCCGGATTTCTTGCAACTGCATCTTCTACAACTTCGTTTAACACACTTGACTGAATTCGTAGAGCGTGATTCTCACTAACGAGTTTAATTCGGTCAAATAGCGTATTTACACGCTGTTTTGTTTTAGCCGAGACAAAAGCAATCGGTGCATAATCTAGAAACAGGAAATTACTCCGTATATCTTCAATAAATTTATTCATCGTTTTATTATCTTTTTCAACGATATCCCATTTATTAACTACAAACATAACACCTTTACCTGCATCTTCAGCATAACCTGCAACCCGTTTGTCCTGTTCACGTATTCCTTCCTCACCGTTTATCACGATTAGGACGACATCAGATCTGTCAATTGCTTTTAACGCTCGAAGTTGGCTGTATTTTTCAGTACTTTCATATATCTTACCTTTTTTACGCATTCCCGCCGTGTCAATTATCTTATACTTTTGACCTTCGTGAACGTAAGGAGTATCAATCGCATCTCTCGTTGTACCTGCTATTTCACTTACAATTACACGCTCTTCACCTAAAAGTGCGTTCACAAGTGAGGATTTACCTACGTTTGGACGTCCAATTAAAGAAAAACGAATTACATCATCTTCAATTTCTTCAGCATCCACATCCGGGAAATTAGCTGCTACCTCGTCCAATAAATCACCAAGACCTAAACCATGTGAACCGGATATCGGGAATGGATCCCCAAATCCTAGTGAATAAAAGTCATAGATCATTTCTCTCATATCAGGATTGTCCACTTTATTCACAGCAAGAATGACCGGTTTTTTTGTCTTGTAAAGTATTTTTGCTACGTGCTCATCGGCGTCTGTAACACCTTCACGTCCATTTGTTAAAAAGATAATGACATCCGATTCCGCAATAGCAATTTCAGCTTGAGATCGAATCTGGTCTAGAAATGGTGCGTCACCGATTTCAATCCCACCAGTATCTATAAGGTTAAAGTCATGTGCTAGCCAATCAGCCGAGCTATAAATCCGGTCTCTAGTAACACCGGCAACATCTTCTACAATTGATATACGTTCACCAACGATTCGGTTGAAAATGGTCGATTTCCCTACGTTTGGTCTACCGACAATCGCTACTGTTGGTTTGGTCATAATAAAAACATCCTTCCAGCTTATCTTCTGCATATTATACACAAAAAAGGAACGAACGTCTAAACGAACAATTTGAAAGTTCTTTACCTCGAATAGTCAAAATCAATTAACAACTTGAGAAGGTTCAAAACAGAGCTCTTCAAAAACCTCATTTTCCCGAAAAAAATTGTTTATAGGACGCCATCCCACTTTAAAAACATACATTAAATTTCAATAAGACAACGAAGAATCCACTATTTACACTAATAGACTGCAAATAAAAATGATGACGCTATATAGCATCATCATTTTTATTGAAACCTGTTATTCAGTAAATTTCTTTAGCTGATCACCGATTACATCACCCATAGAAAAGCCTGAAGCTTCCACTGGCATTTCATAGTCTCCATACGAATTATCATTTTCTTTTTCAACCAAATCTTTTATACTTAATGACAAGCGTTTTTCAATCGGGTTGACTTCTAGAACTTTTACTTCGATTTTTTGACCTTCTTTTAACACTTCATCAGGTGTTCCGATATGTTGATGTGAAATACGTGAAATGTGTACAAGACCTTCTACTCCAGGAAATAGTTCAACGAATGCTCCATAGGAAACAATACGCTTAACAGTTCCTTCAAGTTTTGATCCTTTGGGCGCTTTTTCTTCAATGCCTTCCCACGGACCAGGCAATGTATCTTTTATCGATAAAGAAATTCGTTCTGAATCACGATCAATAGATAAGACTTTGACATTTACTTTGTCGCCCTCTTTAAGAACATCTGACACTTTTTCAACATGTTCGTGCGTAAGTTGTGAAATATGAACAAGACCATCGACACCGCCAAGGTCAACAAAGGCACCGAATGTCGCAAGACGTTGTACAGTTCCTTCAAGAATTTGTCCAACTTCTAGTGTATCCATAATTATGCCTTTTTGTGATTCCTTCTCTTCTTGAATTACAGCGCGATGTGAAAGAATGAGACGGTTTTTTTCCTTGTCCATTTCAACGATTTTAAATGACATTACACGGCCTTTGTACTCTTCGAAAGATTCTACGAAATAATCTTCTACAAGAGACGCAGGAATAAATCCGCGTACACCTAAATCTACGACTAATCCACCTTTCACAACATCACGTACTTCTGTTTCAATTGTTTTTTTAGTATTGTATGCCTCTTCAAGCGATTCCCACGCGTCTTCCGCATCCACTTTACGTTTAGAAAGTACATAGTTTTCATCTTCAACTTTAGTAATGATTAACTCGATTTCATCGCCTTCAGCTACTGCATCTGAAGCTTTTTCAATATGCAAACTAGACAGTTCGCTAATCGGGATTACACCGTCAAATGGTGCACCTGTTATTTCTACCGTTACAGATTTATCTTCAATCTTCGTTACTCTACCAGTTACTCTGTCACCTTCGTTATAGACATTCTCTACCTCTAAATTCATCTCTTCAGACATATGTAGTCCTCCTCTATAATGAATCATACTTCCATACTATGCGAATTCACAGATAAAAACAAAAAATTACACTTAACTCTTTTATTTATATTCTTTTATAAGCTTTCCAATTTCCTCCATTATAGCCTCAGTTACTTCCTCAGCGGAAGCCCTTCTTTCTCTGAACTCAGAAATATCCATCGGCTTACCATAAACTACCTTTAAACTCTTAAACGCCTTATATGGCCCAATAATCGCACAAGGCATTACCATACATTCCCCTTTTAGTGCAAAGAATCCCGCACCCGAGAGCCCTTTAGTAAGTTCACCGGTCTTGCTCCTTGTCCCTTCAGGAAACAAGCCAACAACATCACCAGCTTTTAGTATTTTAAGCGTTTTACGAAACGCTTCACGATCGCTCATTCCACGTTTTACAGGATATGCTTGAACTCTTGGAAGAATACTTTTTAATAAAGGCATCTTGAAAAGCTCTTCTTTTGCCATAAAACGAACAGTCCGAGGGCAGGTCATTCCAACAATCGGCGGATCTAAATTATCGATATGATTCACGCAAAGGAGAACCCCTCCCTCTTTCGGGAAGTTTTCTTTTCCAATGACTTTAACACGATACAAGGGATAAAAAATTGTACTTACCAGAAACTTTCCGAGCGGATACAGATTCATTGCACTAACCTCTCTTCCGCAAGCTTGCTTATCATCTCTGCTACCTCTTCTATTGACATTGCTGTAGTGTCAATTAAAAGTGCGTCGGCCGCCATTTTAAGAGGTGATGCTTTTCTTTCGCTATCTGCCCGGTCTCTTTCACTAATTTCGGTTCTTAATTGATCAAGTGATGAATTGATGCCGCGTTTTTCATTTTCTAAGTGGCGACGAGCTGCTCTTTCCTTAACAGAAGCAGTCATAAATATTTTTAATTCTGCACTTGGTAAAACATGCGTGCCAATGTCTCTGCCGTCCATAACAACTCCTACACCTTCCGCAAGAATACGTTGTTTATTAACCATAAGTTCACGAACTTTTGAATGTGTCGCTACCGAAGAGACGGATGAAGTTACTTCCCTCGACCTAATTTCTTCGGTCACATCAGAACCATCTATAAATACCAATTGTGTATCACTTGAAGGTTTCAAGGTAATTTCAATCGAGTTTAAGAGTTCTTGCAGACTTTCTTCATCATTTATATCTATGTTCATTTGTAGTGCCTTATGCGTTAATGCTCTATACATCGCACCTGTATCTATGTAGGTATATCCTAGCTTCTCAGCCGTCATCTTTGCAATTGTACTTTTCCCGGATGCTGCCGGACCATCAATAGCTATTTTTATAGTTTTCATAATCACAAATCCCTTCAGAGTTAATTCGTCAGTATTGTATCACACCGAAAAGGGAAAAGTCCTGCGACAGCAGCTCTTTCCCCTTTTGCATATTTATTTATTTCTCATTTCTAATTGTCTTTCGAAACAAAACCGAACAATACGCTGTTGATCTTCATTCTTAACATCGCCGAATTTTAATGAGGCTATATTTCGACCACTTTTCTCCCATATACGAACAACCGTTGCCTCGATTTGGAGATATTTTATATCCTTGTTTACAAAAGGTAAAACTATATATAAAGATAATACATCATTTTCTTTAAACGAAGGTTCATTTGGAAGGCTTAAAGCAATACCTCCAGCACTTATATCTACAGCTACAAATCGTGATTTATTTCCATCTTTTACTACAGCAACATCGATTGCTGTATCCACTCTAACAAATTCACGTCGTTGGATTTTAAGTATTTGATTGTCACCCGGATAAGACAATTTGAGCATAGGAATTCCCTTCATCATTCGTCCGCTGACTTCAGCTCGATAAGCATATGAAATTTTATTGCTATCCGTAAACGTGACAACTAATTGTGTGCCGTCTACAAAAAAAGCTGTTTTTCCTGTTTGAATATGTGTTGGATAATCAATCATTACATGATTTTCTGCGAGATCAACTACCTTACTTTTATATTTCACTTTTTCTTCTTTAAGAGTATTTTCAATAATAATAATTGTTCCGATTGCTAATAGCATAACCAACACCTACTATCCTAAGTCTTACATCTATTATGTCATGACTGGATAATAAATCAAATATGAAATTTCGAATATTCTTTACTGCTTTTCTGTTTTTATCACTTCTTTAGTTTCAGTATCAACAAGAACAGCATACGTATCTATTTCTTCGTTTGTTCCTTTCATTGTAACAATCAAGTAATAAGCGAGTCGCTGGTCAAGTCTTTCATTTTCCACATATGCAAGTTCCTCTTTTACCACAGTTACGCCTGAGTGGAAAAAACTACTCCAATCTATTTTTGTAATCGATTGTGGTTTTGTCGTTTCTTTTCTTATATATTCCATTGCATCAAGGCCAATAATATCTCCGTTATCTTTTGCTACTTTAATATGAATTGTATCTGAAAAGACTTTAGCTTTGTAATCTGGTTCAACTCGAACATAGACGAAATGCCATGCAGTATGGTTTTCCCGGGCTTCTTGAAAGACGGTATCTCCATATCCCGCATTTCTTAGAAATTCCTCGGCTTTTTCTTGAATTTCTAAATGACGAAGACTTTCTTTCCCAAATGGTCTTTCGGTTAAAAAGGATAGAATATGACCTCCTTTTTCAGTTATATCAATATATCCAATGGATTGCCCTTCCGCAAAGCGCAAATGGTAAAATGCGTATGGAGATCCAGGTTTACTTGGTTCAACAACAATCGAAGAATTTGATATTTCAGGAAAGATCTTTTTGAATCTTTTTATAGCATCCGCACTTGTTATTTCATGATCATTTAAATCTCTCAAATCTTTTTTCTTTAGTGAATCGGATTCACTTGCAGTTAAAGGAAAATCTGTTTCCGTATATTGCTTTACACTATCGCTCATACCGGCCCAATCATGTTTCACATCAATAGATTCAAGCTGGTTCGTCCAACCTTTTACAGTCATTTCTCCATCAATTAGACCCGTAGTAGCAATTTCCCATTCGCTTGCCATGTCACTAAGGTTTTTCGAGGCATTCTCCATCACTTTATGATATTGATCATCGTCTCCATTGCGCTCAGATTCTTTCGCGAAATTTCCAAGTCTCCCCAAATAATTCATCCAAGCATTTGAAAAACTTCGATCTAGAGGTAGACCACTTACAGAATTTTTAATATCTGATGATAATCTCCAAATGTCTTCACGTGCTTTTGTAGAACCATCTGATTCATTGAAAAGTAATGTTTTTTTCACAGCAGTATCCAATTCTTCAAGTTTCTCAGAAGCATCCGTCATTTCTTTTGCATATTGTCCACTTAGTAAATAAGCAAGTTGTTCATTTTCATTTGCTTTACTATAAGAATATATTGACAGTGCAGTTAACATATATACAAGCACAAAAACGGTTTTTTTCATAATTCAGCAAAAGCAATACCCAGAATTGCACACTTACTTCGGTATTCTTTCACCTTTTCGCCTCCTAACACTTATTTCTATCGACCATCAGTTACAAAAAATGTGCAAACCAATCTTCTTAATTTGTGGGCGCGACCAAATCCATTTGCTTGTCGCCGTAATTGGATTGAAGTAATAAATTGCGTTTTCCGAAGGATCCCATCCGTTAATTGCATCTAAAACTGCTTCACTGGCACGGTCGTTTGGTTCCAGCCATATTTGTCCATCGGCAACAGCAGTAAAAGCACCGGGTTGAAAAATGACACCACCAACTGAGTCTGGAAAATCCGCATGTTCAACTCTGTTTAATATAACCGCCGCAACGGCTACTTGACCTTCATAGGGCTCGCCTCTTGATTCACCATAAACGGCATTAGAAAGCAATTTCAAATCACGCTCAGAGTATTTCGGTGGTAATTGAATATTCTTTTTTTGACCTTCACCCTTTTCAACTTGTGATGCAAGGGGTTTTCCACCATAATGCGTAAATTTATTGCCTTTTTTTATATTCTCTTTGACAAACTTTTCATCGTATTTAGAAGCATCGGCTAATTTCTTTTTTGTTTTCGAACCCGCAATTCCATCCACGGGTAAACCATATTGTTCTTGGAAATTACGAAGTGCCCAGTAAGTTCCGTATCCAAATTTTCCATCAATCGTTCCAGAATAAAAGCTAATGTATTGAAGTCTCGATTGAAGTTCAATTACGTCATCTCCAAAAGCTCCACGCTGAATTTGCTGTGTACTAAACGCTCCCGTATTCAAAGGCGACAAAATGTACGCACCTCCAAAGAGAAGTACAACTACAACAATACGAATCATAATTTTCTTCAATTTTATTCCTCCTTTATAATCAGCTTGTCCAAAAATAATAAAATTATTAAAAATAAAAAAAGATCTGGCAAATGCCAGATCTTTTTATAATCACTCTGAATTCATGCGTGTTTTCCTTCTAAATTGTTGCACGGCAAAGGAATGTGCATATTTTACTCGCGTTAAACCGAACCACCATAAAAATATCATAAATGGAATGATTAAATACAAGAAAAGTTCGTGGGTTAGGAAAATACCGTTATATAAAAAATGCAGGCCAAATGGCGCAAGTAATGACATGATTAATAACTTTCGTTTATATTTATCTGCTGCAAATTTTGCACGACCTATATAATATCCCATCACAACGCCGAATAATGCATGGCTTGAAACAGGAAGTAATGCTCGTAGGAATGCTATATCCAATCCAAATGTAAATAGGTAAAGCACATTTTCAACAGCCGCAAAGCCCAGCGATACGCTTGCTCCATATAAGATACCATCGTACGCATCTTCAAATTGCACATGTCGATAAATGGCCAATAGTAAAATGAGCCATTTAAAGAATTCCTCTAGCGCACTTGTGAATACTACATCACGTAGGAAAATAGATGTAAAAACACTTTCTTCTTTAAATACATGTTGAATAAACATTATCGGGAAAGTCATGATAGCCCCATATATAAATGTGTGAAATATTGTCCGTGATGGCTCATTGGCAATTTCTTTTCTTAAATAAAAATAACTAAAGAGCGCCAATCCAGGCGCAATCGCTACTGTGAGCAAAATGAACATAGACGGCCCTCCCAGATAGAATTATATTAACACAGAGACAAATAAAAAAATCAGTTAGTTTACAGATTTATTTGTTTCGCATCAATTGCATTTGCTATTAACGATCCATGAAAACGACCGTTTTCAATAAAAATTTCATTTGCATTGTTCCCTGCAGCAATTACACCGGCAATATATATACCTTCAACATTAGATTCCATAGTGAGTTCATCATATTTAGGACGGCCGTTCACCATATCAATATGAATACCAATCTCCTTGAAAAAAGAATGATCGGGATGGTAACCAGTCATAATAAAAACATAATCTGTTTCTATTTCAATTGTTTCATTTTCATTGGTAATTATGACAGCGGATTCAGTAATTTTTTCTACATGCGAATTGAATTGCATCTTAATAACACCCGCCCGAACTAAACTTTCAAAACCTGGTAAAATCCATGGTTTGATACTCTGGGAATACTCTGCACCACGGTAAACCACCGTAACAAGAGCTCCAGCACGCTCCAATTCAAGTGCAGCATCTACAGCGGAGTTCTTTCCACCAATCACTACTACTTTCTTCTGAAAAAAGGGATGGGCTTCTTTAAAATAATGAAAAACATGGGGAAGATTTTCGCCAACTACATCAAGCATATTTGGATTGTCATAATACCCCGTCGCAATAACTACTTGCTTGGCAATATATTCTGATTTATTTGTCCCTACTTTAAAAATGTTTTTTTCTTTACGAACGGTTAACACTTTTTCAAAAGTATTAACCGAAATGTTTTTCAGCTTTGTAACTTCTCGGTAATAAACAAGTGCATCATTTCTTTTTGGTCTATCAATCGCAGTAATAAAAGGAATATCGCCAATTGAAAGTTTACTACTAGTGCTGAAAAAAGTTTGATGAGTTGGATAATTGTAAATGGAGTTAACGATATTGCCCTTTTCTAGAACAAGTACATCTAATCCCTTGTTTTGAATTTCAATTGCTGCCGATAGACCACAAGGGCCTCCGCCAACGATCAAGACATCTATCTTTTGCATAAGATCTCTCCTAAAAACACTTACTATAATCAAATTCATAATTTAAAAACCGATTTTTACTACATATTCTTAGTAATTCACTTTTATAACATGGCATTCCGAATCTGCACCAAGCCTTAGTGGCAAACTAGTTGTTCCGAATCCATTACTAATAAGCTTGGCACGATTTCCATCGATAATAAAAGACCCTTTTTCGAATAAGCCAAACTTACCAATTCTAATTTGGCCACCGTGAGTATGTCCTGCAAGCATAAGATCTGGTTGAAATTCAAGCTCAACTTTGCGGAAAAGTGAAGGAGTATGAGTAACAAGAATTGTCTTCTCATAACAATCAACATTACGAAGTGTAGCGGCGATGTCTGGCGATCCATTCGAGGGATCATCTGTACCTAAAATACCCCAAGTAGGATGACCTGGAAAAGTGGTGTTTTCATTATCAAGAATTTTACCATTATAGCGTGCAATAATTTTACGAATCTCTATTTCCCCAACTTCACGATCATTATTACCCCATATGAAATAGATCGGAGCTAAACTTGAAAGGTTTTCTACATTTTTTGAAATACGCTTTAGTGGAACGCCTCTTTCCGTAAGATCGCCACCAATAATTACAATATCAATTTCATTTTTTATTTTCTGCAAAAGATTATTATCTATTTTTCGGCGGTGAACATCAGATATGAAAAATAAAGTTAGGGAGCGATCTTTTGCATGAGCACTATCCGCAGTTATTTCATGGAAAAGAACATTCCTTCTAAACGCATTAACAATCATATATGAAATCAGTACCGTACTAAAAATCAGAAAGGAATAAATAAGTTTACTAATCGTGATGATTCCCCACCCTTCATTTAAAAAAGGCAAAGTAAAATACCTTTGCCCTGTTATTTGTATTGCTAATTACGGAATTATTAATTTCTGACCCGCATTAATGGTATTTGACGACAATCCATTTGCTTTTTTTATTTTCTCTATGCCTGCATCTGACTTATAATAATTAATTGAAATTCGATATAGTGTCTCGTTCGCGGCAACAATATGAGTCTTTGCATCAGATTGTGCTTGTGGTTTTACCACAGGCTTTGTTACCGGTTTTTCCACTGGTTTCGCAGTTGTTACTACTTCAGTTTTTTCCACAGGTTCTTCAACAGACTTTGAGGTAGTTTCCTCGTCCTCTGTCTCGGCTTTCTTTGAAATATTCGTATTCACTTTATTTGAATCTTCCTTCTCTTCATCATCAATTACTAATTCTACTTTTGCAACATCCTTTGTACCGCTGGATAGATTATTGTTTATTTCATAGCTGCCTTTAGACTCTATCTCGGTAGTTAAACCTTTTTGAGGTTCATAAAAATCAGTTAAAACATAAACCAATATGGCAACAGGAATTAAGGTAAATAGTGCGAGTATAATATTTATAGTTCTATTTGCCGAGCTTTTTTTTGGCTTTCGACCTTTTTGACGTAATTCAAATCGAGATGGTACGTTTTTTTCTTCATCTATAAAAACCGTTTGCCTATGTTCTTCAAATTTAGTTTTATAATCATCTTTTTTCATCATATGACTCCCCCATCAGATCATGCTATTGTTTCCATTATGACGAATATTGTCGGAAAAGTAAATGGACATCATCTATGTTCACCAAGAAGTAGGCGAAGTCGCTCCGTCCACTCCATCGGCTTTCGCTCAGAATGATGGTCTTCATCATTTAACAACCAATCCAAAGAAGTGATTCCGCAGTTCGAGCAACAGTTTGTTGGCCGAGTAATCACTTGTTCATCAAAAAACGACAAAACCTCTTCCCTTATACATATGTTTGAATGAACAATTTGTAGCATTTGTTGCAATTTCACTTCCTTTTCTAGACTAATTTCTTTTAAACGGATAATTGTGTTTTCTACAGTCATTCGTTCTAAATAGTACTCTACAACCCGTTGTTTTGTTTCACTAATGCCAGCCATTTCACTAACAATTTCATTTGAAACCCCGTCAGTCAACAAGTTGCTGTAATGTTTAACCTCTTCTTGTGTCGGGAGATCTTCTTGAACAATAAAGCGCGATTTCCTTTCATCTTCTGGCGAGAACAACAGTGTAGCTGCCGACAAATTCCCATCACGGCCCGCTCTTCCAATTTCTTGAATATAGCCTGCAATTGTTGTAGGAAATTGCTCATGAATTATTTGTCGAATATCATCTTTATGTATACCCATTCCAAAAGCATTTGTAGCACAAATCCACTTCACTTCCCCGTTGATGAATTGGGCTTGAACAAAGGCACGATCTACTTGCTCCATCCCAGCGTGATAAGAAGTGATTGACAGACCTTTACTTGATAATAAGTTCGCAAGGTTCTCTGCACGTTTTCTAGAGGATACGTAAATTACCCCCGATCCAGAGCTTTGTTGCAAGCGTTCAAGAATCCATTTTGTTTTTTCATTTTGTGATTCCATTTGAACAATTGAAAAAGATATATTAGGCCGGTCAAGTGAATATTTATGTACTACTGAGTGATTCAAATTTAAATATTCTTTTATGTCATTAATAACTTTATCATTAGCAGTAGCTGTAAGTGCAAGAATTGTTGGCCGTTTAATCTGCTTTAAAAATTCCCCTATCCTTAAGTAATCCGGTCTAAAATCAAATCCCCATTGCGAAATGCAATGGGCTTCATCGACTACCAATAAAGATAATGGCATTTTTTCAAGTTCAGACATTACATTTTTCTGCAATAACATCTCAGGTGATATAAAAATAAATTTGTACGCACACAAGTTTTTAATGATTCTATTTTTTTCTTTAAAAGTTAGAAACGAATTTAAAGCAACAACATGTTTTTCACCATTTCTTTTCATAATCGCTACTTGGTCTTCCATAAGTGAAACAAGTGGTGAAATAATTAATACTGTACCTGAGGACATATATGCCGGTAATTGAAAGCAAAGAGATTTTCCAATGCCTGTCGGTAAAATGGCTATCGTATCTTTACGAGAAATAACATCCCGTACAACCTCAAATTGTCCCGGTCTGAATTCGGTAAACCCAAACTTTTCCTTTAAGACTTTATAGATTTCATTAGTTTCATTAGTTTCCATCTTCCTCTCCTCCAGACATAGCACCTAATATGAGGCGAATTTGAAAATAAGATAAGTGATTAAATTCATTCTTTAATAAGCGTAATCTTTTTGTTTTTAGTTTATGAGCCATATTAATTACTGCTCGAATATCTTCATTTTTAACGAACTGATTTAAAGGAAAATATGAATCATTTATGGACATTTCAGCAAAGTGGTCCTCAATTGTACTCATTTTCAATCTACGAATTTCTGCAATATTAGACATAGTCAGGCCCTTTTCAAAATACCTCTTCGTTTTTGTCGCAGAATCCGTCAGATAAGTTGATACTTTTATGTTATCCGTCAATTTTCGCAAAAACTGCGCCTTTCCGGATATTTCTATTGCATCAAGTAATAAATGTAACCCCTCAATAAAATATAGACGGATAGTTACTACATTAAGTTTCAAACTTTCAGAGAGCTGATTCCATGTCCAGCCTGTTATCCCATACCCACCAAGCCTATGCAACAGAATAACTTTATGTAAATCTACCATTCTGCTCGATTCTATGTAATATTGGAGCTCTTCCATAACTTCAATAGAAAATGAAGGGTTATTAATCGGTTGTTTATATAATATATTTTTCACGAAGATTTGAACTTCATAATCTCTCTCCGTGGGAATAAATAATTTGGAACCCACTCTGAAATTCGATATTGTTTGAATCGTAAGTGACAATCTGGAAAAAAACACAATTTCATTCCCTCTATAATCCCATCCATTAAAATGATATGTTGGCAGAGTCGATGATAATTTCTTCCCTATTTCAGTCACATGGACAATTGAATTTTCTTGAATGGATAAATAGTCAGATTTTATTAACTGATCAACTGCCTCATCGTACAATTCAATTGCCAACTTTGGCCAAATTCCAAAAAAAGCTTTCAGATTATAGTATTCAACATCCTGAAGCGTTTGTCCCGATTTTTTTCCACGAATTAAATGGAGCCCATTATAAATGGTTCTCTCCCCATCCATTCGACTAATAATTGTTAAAAGGATTGATGATAAATTCATTAAATGGACACCTCCATTCTAAAAAAGTGTTTTTAGGTTGAAAACTTTTGAAAACATCTTTAGAATAGAACCGTAGACAAATTGTTACGAGCGGAGAAAAGAGGAGAGGTTTTACTATGCCTAAATATACAATCGTTGATCAAGATACATGTATTGCTTGTGGAGCTTGTGGGGCCGCAGCACCTGATATTTACGATTATGACGACGACGGAATCGCTTTCGTTATTCTTGATGATAACATGGGCACTGCCCAAGTTCCAGAAGAACTAATGGAAGACTTAGAAGATGCATTCGATGGTTGTCCGACTGACTCAATAAAAGTAGCAGACGCTCCCTTTGACGGCGATGCGTTAAAATATGAAGACTAACTTTTAATTACTAGAGTTCAATCTTTATCGAAACCTCACAATTTTGTGAGGTTTTTATTTATATACAGTTCAAAATCAAAAAATCACCCCATTGTCAAAATGACTTTGGGGTGATTTGTAGTATTATGAGGCTAATTCTGATCTTTGTTGCGATATCCATTTCTTCATGCTATTAAATAATAGCAATGTGACTACCATGAGCATAACACCTTTAATCAAATTAAATGGTAAGATTCCAAGAACAATCATTGTATACATTGCATCACCAGTAACAAGTGGTGCATTTAAGAAATACGTGTACATCGGCAAGAAGATAACATAATTCAGGAAGCTCATGCCTATAGCCATTGCAAGTGTTCCAATAACTAAACCGGTTGCAAGACCCTTTGTAGTACGGAATTTATTAAAGATGTAATAGATCGGTAGAATAAACAACAAACCCGTTACGAAGTTGGCCATTTCTCCAACCGGAACTCCCGTAGGACTACCAGTGAAAAACCAATGCATTACGTTTTTGATTAATTCTACTCCAATACCGGCAACTGGACCCATAGTCATTACTGCCAATACTGCTGGAATTTCTCCAAAATCAATTTTCAAAAATCCTGGTAGAGCGGGTAAAGGAAAGTTAAACTGCATTAATACAGTTCCGATACTTCCTAGTATTGCGACTAAAATCATTTTTCTTAACTTCTTGTTCTTCATTTGTTCCTCTCTCCTTTTGCGATTCACTTCAAAAGAGGAAAGGCTAATCAACTATTTATGCCATCAAAAATATCCCAAAATCAAATAAGCTCCAGGGAATAGAAAGGCGCACTAAATAAGAATCCTTTTTGTGGACAACACAAATAGAAGACAGCACCTTCACCTTCTCCCATCCAGACTATACTGTCGGCTCTGGAATCTCACCAGAATCAGCTGTTAAGCTCGCGGGCTCGGAAACTAAGTTTCCATTACCGCCGGTCGGGAATTGCACCCTGCCCCGAAGATGAATCAATATTATGTTACTGCTCTATCATACATTTAAAAAAGTACTTTGTAAACTTATGCGTTTACAAAGTACTCATTATTCATTTTAATAGAAACGGCATTGGATTTGGCCCAATCGGCATTGGTAAAGGTTGTGTAAAATCAAAGCTTTGCCACTCCGTTTGACTAATGTTTTCAAATTGGATTTGTGTATTGAAGCTCGCGCCTGTTAGGAGCATACCTTCTATCATTTGAAGAGCTTCTGTTGGAAGCATTACATTTAAATCTAAAGTCTCATCAAATTTCACTCGAGCTAATTCACCATCAATTGTTACACTAAAATTAATATTTTCAGGAATCAAAGGCACATAAACATCGTTCGGCTTTACTTTCATTTCCTGTAGTGCTTTTTCAAGTGAATCATATGATTTATAGAAGTTTGAAGATAAAATTTCCAACCCGTTATTTTGAATGAACAAGTAGAAGTTTGTACTGTTGTTTCCACTCTTCAATTCCATCGGTTTACTTGGTTCACCTGCTTGATCAAATTCATGAATCGAACCGTCTTCATTTTCAAAACGAATGTGATTGAATCCATAAAATGTATCTTGTAAGGAATGACTATATACAGCTATGGAACCGGAGCCCATATCATAGCTATGGCCAGTCGGTAATACATGTGTAATCACTTTTCCGTCAACTGAAAGCATTCCTTTATATGGATGATACTCAGAGAAGCCAAGAGCCTCTTCGTCAATTTGGTCAGCATACTTTTCATATAAGTCCAAACTTGTTGGTTGAAGTTCTCCGAAATCTTCTCGAATTTTTTCAGCAGGAATTATAAATGTGACAGGAACACTTTCTGCAGCATCACCAGCAAGTCCTAAATGAAAAACAGTATCTCCGGCAATGTCATTCTCGTAAACAACAGATGATTTAAACATACTTTCATCGAAAGAAGTTATTGCTGCTGACTCATCTGAGGCCGAATCCATTTTACTATCTTCATCCCTACTTGTTGTTCTGCCAAAGTTCTCCATTTTCTGTTTACCATCCATTTTTTTATCCGATGAAATATTTGTCAATGCAACTTCATTTTCCTTAAGCATAGATGGAACAAGCACGCTAAGAACGACAAGTGCTGCAGCAGCAACAACTGCAGGTATCCATCTCTTCCGTTTCTTATGAACAGGGGATTTTAAACGTTCATCCTTCTTTAAACGCATTAAAACTTCCTTTTCCGAACGGTTATCAGGGATATTCGGCATATTTCTAAGAAGTTGCTCAACGTTTTTATCATCCGACTTCTTATCCTTCATTTAATTTCCCCCTTCTACAGGAAGAGCACTCATTTTCCTTTGTAATACCTTGATTGCCCTATGCTGTGTTGTCTTAACTTTTCCTTCTGTCCAACCAAGCACTTCGGCGGTTTCAGCTATTGATAAATCATTGAAATAACGCATTATAACGACCACTTTTTGATCCCCGGTACACAAATCCAATTGGTGCAACAGTTCTTTCATTTCTTCATTTAAAACGGCCGATTCATCCGGTAAAATCCCCGTAGAAACGAGCTCACTCTTTTCCCAATCGAATTTATCGAACAAATGTTTTCTGCGAACTGAGTTTTTTCTAAAATGATCTATTGCAACATTTTTCGCAATAGAAAAAAGCCACGTCTTCTCAGAACTCTTCCCCTCAAAGCCGCTATATGCCCGCATTACTCGCACATAGACTTCATGTGAAAGATCCTCAGCTAAATCCCTGTCTCTTGTCAAATAGATAAGAAACTTGAACACATCTGAATGATACTGTTCATATAGTCGATGGAAAACGGAGTCATCCATTCAATCCCCCCGTTCATATTATTAGTCGTTTTGAACTGTTAAAAGTTACATTTGTTTTAATGGTAATACACATTTGAAAATAGTTCCCGAATGAATACCTCTTGTAGCAGAAATCATACCACCATGTGAATCGATTATATTTTTGGCAATTGCAAGACCAAGTCCTGTGCCACCCTTTCCACTTGTTCTAGCTTTATCTGCTTTGTAAAATCTTTCGAAAATAAAAGGCAAATCTTCTTCAGGAATACCGTAGCCCGTATCTGTCACTATAATTTCACAAGTGTCCATGTATATTTCGACAGCGAGACTTACATTTCCTCCACTTGGTGTATGACGAATTGCATTATCAATCAGATTTGTAAACACTTGTTCGACTCGATCTTCATCTGCATCCAGAAAAGTATCGATACCTTTTGAAGTATTAAAAACCAATTCTACTTCTGCATCCTTAGCTGTTTGCATGAATTTATTTACGACGCGTTCCAAAAACGGAGCCACATTAAACACATTTTTATGAAGAATCATATGACCGGATTCCATTCGAGCTAAATCAAGTAAATCAGTTACTAAACGTCCCATCCTTTTAGATTCTTCATGAATGATTTGTACCATTTCATTACGCTCTTCATCATTTGAAGGGACGCCATCAAGAATGGCTTCACTATAGCCCTGCAGCATCGAGATAGGCGTTCTTAACTCGTGTGATACATTGGCTATGAAATCTGATCTTAGCTTGTCTAGCTGATGCTGTGCGGTCATATCTCGAAGTACCGCAACAGCACCCCGTATACTGTTACCGCTATAAAGTGGACTTATCGAAATGGTGTAAAATTGTCCACCAAGTTCAAGTTCATCCTCAACTTCCTCTGAAAAAGACAAAACATGCTCCAACATATGAAATATTTCTGGTGGTATTGTTTTATCTGTTGCATTATTTTTAAAGTACCAGTTTTGCAGTAATCTTTCTGCTTGGGGATTGCTAAGCAAAATCGTATAATCCCTGTTAAAAGTTATTACCGCATCCGTCATAGAAGTAAGAATACTTTCTAGTTGTTCTTTTTCCTGATTTATTAATTCAACATGATATTTAAGTTGTCTTCCCATTTGATTGAATGCCGTAGCAAGTTGTCCGATTTCGTCATTTTGAAGCGAGGGCAACGTAGTGTCGAAATTACCTTTGGACAATTCATAAGCTGCTTGACGCATTTCTCTTAGTGGCGAAGTAATTTTGGAGGATAGGAAAAAGGCGAAAATAGTTGTTAGAATAAAAGCGATAAAAGCTGAAAGAAAAACGATAGTTGTCGTTCTTTTAGTAGTATTATGTATTGCTTCAAGGCTTTGGTAAATAAATACAGTACCACTCGTCACATTTTCTGAGATGAACGGATCCGCGAGAACAATGTATTTCTCCATGACATCGTGTTCAACAATTGACGGTAAAATCATTTCTTTAAATACTGGTTTTCCCGTAGTAGCGACCAATTTAAATGCCGGTTCTGAAAGAATCTTTTGTTCAATTTTTTCTTTATTTAAACCTTTTTGAAAAGCATGTGTAACTTTACCGTTTTCGTTCAAAATAATTGCATTCGTTTCCTCATTCAAAATATCCTGAACGATTGGAATAAGTGTAGATTCATCATCCTCATGCTGCCATACAATTTTCGCAATTGTGAACGCTTCTCTTTCTAACGACTTCTCCGCTTGTTCTGTATGAAAATTATCTAGAAACTCTAGGAGTAATGCGGTAACAATAAACAATATAAAAGTAACGAGAAGCAGTATGGTTGCCCACAGCTTCCCGACGATTGAGTTCCATATTCTATTCATTATGGGCCTCGAATTTATATCCGACACCCCAAACTGTAACAATCATTTTAGCCGCACCTTCGGAAACTCTGTTTAGTTTTTCACGAAGACGTTTAACATGTGTATCTACAGTGCGAAGATCTCCGAAAAACTCATAATGCCAAACCTCTTTTAACAATTGCTCACGGTCAAATACTTTATCTGGTGATCTTGCCAGAAAGTATAATAATTCGTATTCTTTTGGAGTTAAGTTTACCTCTTGCCCTTCAGCTGTTACTCGATGTGCATCATGATCGATTGTAAGCTGTGGAAAGACAACCAAATCTTTTGATGCCGAAGTAGAAGCTACGCCCGGGAACGTTACGGATCTTCGCAAAATTGCTTTAACCCTCAACACAACTTCCCTAGGACTAAACGGCTTTACTATGTAATCGTCTGCACCTGATTCTAAACCCGTAATGCGATCAGATTCCTCCCCTTTTGCAGTTAACATAATAACTGGCGTCATATTTTTTTGCTCTCTTAATTCAAGCAAGACTTCAAGACCGTCTTTTTCGGGCATCATTTGATCAAGTAATATACAATCATAATTATTCGCAAGTGCTTTTTCAAGTGCCTCAGCGCCATCTTCAGCCTCTTCAACATCATAGCCTTCACGTGTTAGGTACATATTTAATAAACGACGGATTCGATCCTCATCGTCCACAACGAGTAAAGTAACTTTTTCATCCATGCATAATTTCCCCTTTCAATCTCTTCTAATTACCATTGTACAATCGACACACTAAAATAGAAATAAAAAGACTGTACGGGATATGAAACATTTCCGCACAGTCCTAAAGAACGCTGTCTATACAGTCATTTTTAAGCGTATGAGTGAAGTCCAGCAAGAATTAAGTTTACAACAATTAAGTTAAACATAATAATGACGAATCCAATTACCGCAAGCCATGCAGATTTCTTACCTTCCCAACCTTTGGAGAGTCGCAAATGTAGAAATGCTGCATAAAAGAGCCAAGTAATAAGAGCCCATACTTCTTTTGGATCCCATCCCCAGAATCTTGACCACGCTTCGTGTGCCCAAATCATGGCGAATATTAGTGCGCCTAACGTAAATACTGGAAAACCGATAAGAACGGAGCGATAGACAATTTCATCCATCAACTGAGAGTTTGTCTTCCTCGCAAGCGGTTGAAACACTGCAGCAATTGGCTTTCGAACAATAAGTCGTATTAACAAGTACAATACGATTCCCGTTGCTACTGACCAAACCAATGTCGTTAACGTTTTAGCGTTAACAATTGCAGGCATTTCAACAAGCGGTGTCATTCTATCGGGTGTTACTGCAACGTATTCGTTTAAACCAAAAAGAGGGGGATAATTATAAATCATTTTTCCCGGTTGTTCATCTTTATTCACATATGTGAATTCGGCTTCGTAACCCGCCACAGAAAATGCAGTGGACGATAAAATGAAGCCAAGTGTCAGGATAATAACGAACATGACGCCTTCTAACCAAAAACTAGACTTCGACTTCTTAGTCATATCTACATTTTTAAGTAAGAAAACGAGTCCAGCGACAGCACCAATTGCAAAAATAGCTTGGCCGAGAGCCGCAGTACTTACGTGTACATATAACCAATAACTATTAAGTGCAGGTATTAGCGGCGTTATTTCGGTAGGAAACATACTTGCATAGCCAATAATTATGATCGCAATCGGCAGTGCAAACAAACCTAAAGAAGGTGTTTTGTACAACCAAAATAGCATTATGAATGCCCCGACTAACATCATTGCAAACGCAGTTGTAAACTCGAACATATTACTTAATGGAGCATGTCCAGCAGCTCCCCAACGTGTAAAGAAGTAACCAAGATGTGTTAGAAAACCAATTATGGTAATTGTAATACCAATTTTGCCCCATCTACTATTGTTATATGTTTCTTTGGAATTGGCACCTTTTACCGCGCCACCAAAAAAAAGTGTTGCGACTAAATATGCAATGAATGAAATGAATAGTAAATTGGAACTCCATGATGCTAAATCCATTATTTAAAATCTCCTTCCTGATCATCCAATTGGGAATCGGAGTCTTCTCTGTCTTCATAAATTGGTAAGTTGGCATAATCTTTTACGATATCAATTTCTTTCTTCAAATAAAACCAGTTTTTATTTGTATGAGCTGCGATAAGCATTTCATCATCTTCACTTTTTTGAACCCAAATTCGTCTGTGATTCCAATAAGCTCCTTGTGTAACACCAATCATAAAGATAATGCCTCCAAGTATTAGAATATACAAAGTTTTATCTTTACGAATTGTAAGTCCTGAAATATCACGTGTTTCCGCACTTACAAAGTTCACCTTGTACTCATTCACTTCTGTTTCCAGCGTTTGACGAATTGCAACAAAACTCATTTCACCATCTGTTTTAGCTGGTGTAATCATTTTAAATATAAATGCTGGATTGTTTGGTATTGGCGACTTCGATACAGGTACTCCGTCTTCTACACCGTTATAATCTGGAAAATAGTTTTTAAGTTCAACGGTTGCACCATTGCCCAAGTCGTAGACGCGTTCAGGAGTTACTAGATCAACTGTAAACTCTCCAAGTGATTTCTCAGTTGACTTTTCAGTAAGTTGGAAAGTCATCGCTGATAACTCATCTAAACGATAGTCCATTTGAAAAACTGAATAGCCATCAAATGTCAATGGTTTATTCACAATAATGGAATAGTCTTTTTGGAATTCTAGCTTTTCTGATTGCCCGGGCAACCCGTCCTTATCTTTTTTATATAAACTAACGTCAGTTTGATAATTTTTAGCAATCATTCCAACACGATCAAGTGCTGTTTCAAAAACTTCACCAGCATCTTCTTTTGTATAATTTTCCAAGATAAATTTGTTATTCTTTAAATAATAGCCCGGAGCACCTGGTATCGATCGAGTTTCACCTTCTCGAAGCCACATTGCTTCATCTACGTAAAATCCTGGAATACCGTGCAATAATATACCGAAAAAGAATATAATAAGACCCGTGTGATTTACGTAAGGGCCCCATCTTGCAAAACGGTTTTTTTCCGCGAGTATCGCTCCATCTTCAACTTTTACCTTATATTTCAATTCTTTCAGTTTCTTTTCCGCTTTTACGAATGAATCCTCTACATCAGAAACTTTACCTGCACCGTATACACGTTGCCGCTTCATAAAGGATGGATGTCTTTTTGTACGTTGGAGCTTTAGTGATTTATAAAGCGGAATGACCCGATCTATACTAGCAATAATGATAGAAGTACAAAGCATTCCTATCAATATTTTGAACCACCAGCTTGAATACATATCATAAAAACCAAGTTTATAATAAAGAGTACCGGCAAAACCATAAAGTCTTTCATAATAAGCTAAGTACTCTGCATCCGTTTGTGCAGCTACATACATTTTTTGAGGGAACATTGTTCCAATTGCCGATGTTGTAAGTACAGCAACAATGATGCTTATCCCTATTTTGACACTTGAAAAGAAGTTCCATATACGATCAATAATCGATTTATTATATGTTTGTGATCTTCTTGCGGAACCTTCATATCTCATATCGACGAGCGTACTCTCTTTTGCTTCCTCGGTTTGTGGCCGACCACATTTCTCACAAAGCACTGTACCAAAAGGATTAGTATGGCCGCATTGACATTTAATTTCGCTCATTTCAAATGTGCTCCTTACTCGGGTTGAATGCTTTCCATATAGCCACGAATTTCAGCTTCAGACATTTCCCGTATAATAATCTGTTCAATTTTTCCATCCTTATTAATAATAAATGTAGTAGGTAAAGGCTTTATAGTATAAACTTCCTTTACACTTTCATCTTTATCAATGGCAATAGGAAACGTTAATCCGTAATCATCTCTAAATGTTTCCACTTGTAAATCAGAACCTTTAATATTTATTGCTAAAATGTGGACACCTTTGTCTTCAAATTCAGCATGCATTCTTTCCATAGCAGGCATCTCTCTCTTACATGGAGCACACCAAGTTCCCCAGAAATTAAGGAAAACACCTTCGCCTCGATAATCAGATAGTCTATGTTTATTCCCCTCTAAATCAACGAGTTCAAAATCGGGAGCTTGATCGCCAACTTTCAACATTTTTACATCTTTTTTCGTTAAGATGGCAAAAATGACAGCTGAGACAAGCACGAATAATATTATCGTTCTAATTATAAGACGTTTTTTTTTCTTTGATGCTCGAAGTTTTTCTTTATCACTCAAATGAGTCATACACATAACCCCCTAACCCACTAGTTCACCATATAGTATAACAAATAGATATACACAAACCCTTGTAATTAATGAAAGGTCTGTGAACGATAGTATTTAATTAGTATTAACCAATTTTACCCGTTTCAGCAAGTACTCGTAATTGTTTTACCTCGTGTTTCGTTAATTGTCTTGATTCACCTGCATTTAGACCGATAGTCGTAAGAATTGCAAATGATTCTCTTCTTAGTTTTTCTACTGGGCAACCAATCGCATCAAACATTCTTCGTACTTGACGATTCCTACCTTCATGGATTGTAATTTCTATTAATGCAGTATTGGATTTTTTATCAACTGTTCGCATCTTGACATGTGCAGGTGCTGTCATTCCGTCTTCTAAAAGAATCCCCTGTTCCAATTTCTTCAAATCTTCGCGTTGTGGGATACCTTTTACCTTAGCAATGTATTTTTTTTGAATTTCAAACTTTGGATGCGTCATTAAATATGAGAAATCACCGTCGTTCGTCATAATTATTACACCAGAAGTATCATAATCTAGACGCCCAACCGGGAAAATTCTTTCTTCAATATGTGGAAATAAATCCAACACTGTTTTTCGTCCTTTTTCATCGTGAGCTGTTGAAATAATGCCACGAGGTTTATATAGAAGAAAATAGACACTTTCCTCTTTTGTGATTTGAACCCCTTCAACTTCTACTTTATCAGAACTGGAGACCTTCGTTCCTAATTCTGTAACGACAATCCCATTCACCTTTACTTTTCCGTCAACAATTAATATCTCTGATTTTCTTCGAGACGCAATACCTGCTTGTGCTATCACCTTTTGTAATCTTTCCATTAGTTCACTCCGTCCTATGTGCTGTGAAAATTATGTCATACTTTAAGAGAAATTAAAAGAAGACTGCCCTATACAGAGGCAGTCTTCTCAATTTAGACATATGTTTATTAAATTCTAAAAAATATCTTGATTTATCACTTCACTCGATCTGTTTACTTTTTTTGTTATTGTTTAATCAGTATTGGTGATGTAACTAGTGTTTCGTTGTTTAGAGAGATTGTCCAGTCACCATTACTTAATGATTTTTTCCCCCTTGGAATACGTACAACGGAAAACAAATTCTTCTTTTCTCCTTTTTTTAAAAGTAATCGAATAGGCGTTTCAAGCTCACCATCTATTCCAGGTAAAATAGAATACGTACCTTTTTTTGCAACGGTTATTAGTTTATAAGACTTAAATACCTGATTGGCTAGGTTCTTATGTGTGTTCCAATCATTTCCATCGTTTAAAGTGACAACTATAATTTTTTTATCATCCTTTTGGAAGTAAGTAGCTAAAGTACGCCCAGCGGCTTTTGTAAAGCCCGTCTTTCCAGCAATAGCTGTCGGTTCCGAATGAATTAGTCGATGCTTATTTTCCCAATTATAACTTTTGTCTTTAATTTTATATCTATAATTCTTAGTCACAGCAATTTCCCTAAACTTTTCGTTTTTCATTGCCAAAAAAAGCATTCGAGCGGTTTCATAGGCTGTAGACATATGCTTTTCATCATGTAAACCAGATGGATTTGTAAAAACTGTATCTTGTAGGCCATAAAACAGTGCTTTCGTATTCATTAAATCTACAAAACCTTCCAACGAACCTCCAGTATGTTCCGCAAGTGCGTGGGCAGCATCATTACCCGACCGAAGCATTAAACCGTATAGTAAGCCATCTACATTTTCCACTTGATCTTGTTGTAAATAAATTGAGGAACCCTCAGCTGAAGCAGCTTCGGGGGATATTATAACTTCACTAGATAAAGAACGACTTTCAATAACAGTTAACGCGGTCCATATTTTTGTCAAGCTCGCAATTGGTAAACTGACATTTTCATTAGAACCCATTAATAATCTACCTGTTTCCGCATCGATAACGGCCCATGCTTGTCTAGCAGAAGCATCTGCACTACCGATAAAGAGAAATAATGACATAAATAGGACGATGAACACTGTCCGTTTCAAGAACTCTTTCCTCCTCACTCTTTTTCTCCAAATACTTCTTGGAATTGTGTCATAAACAAGTCTGTATCTTCTTGAACATTATTTTCTTCCAACATAAGTGGCGGTAATGATTTAAGTGAACTTAGTCCAAAACGATCTAAAAACAAATCTGTAGTACCATACAATATCGCTCGTCCAGTCCCTTCAGAACGACCATTCTCCATAATGAAGCCTCTGGAGATTAATGTATTAACAGGGCCATCTGACTTTACACCGCGCAAATCGTCAATTTCAACTCGCGTTACTGGTTGTTTATAAGCAATTATTGCAAGCACTTCAAGTGAGGCTTTCGTAATCGAGTGAGGAGCCGGGTTTTCTAACAAACGTTTAATGTCATTTGCGTATTCAGCTTTTGTTACGAGTTGGTATGCTCCACCGAACAACTTCAACGTAATACCACTTTCAATTCTTTCTTCATAATTGGTTAAAAGTCTTTCTAGTAATACAAGTATTTCTGATTCTTCTAACTCTGTTAATGCAATTAATTGTGCAATTGTTAAGCCTTCATTGCCAGCCATAAATAAAAAACTTTCAAGCATTCCAATTACCCTGTCACGATTCTCCATGAGTCACTCCCTCCTTTCGGAAAGAGACAATTAGCCGATCAAAATTGAAACCTTGTTCCACGGTCACATCTTTACGCATCATAAGTTCAAGTAACGAAAGAAAAGTAACGACAAGTTCGGACAAATCCCCTTCATCGTAAAGGGAGTAAAAATCACAGCTTCCACCGCTTCTTTCAAGTCTCTCCATGATTTCGTCCATCTTATCCCCCACAGACTGCTCCATCTTCGTTATACTAGCAGTAAGAGGTGCCTTTAAGCGTTTCCGATCAAGCATTTTTTGAAACGCGCCAATTAAATCGAATACATTCAAGTTGGCTTCGGTTGAAACTGCAATAACTTCTCCGAATTGTGTAAGATCTTCCGGGTTTTTATTGAAATGTTCGGCTCGCTCCTGTGCAGATTCTTGTAAAACAATTGCCACATCTTTGTATTTCCGATATTCAATTAAGCGTGCAACAAGTTCATCTCTTGGATCGTCTTCTAAGCTGAAATCGATATCATTGCCAAAGTCATCACCTTCATGGATAGGCAATAACATTTTACTTTTAATTTCAATCAAAGTTGCAGCAAGCACAAGATATTCACTTAATTCATCGAGTTGCAGCACACGCATCGTGTGAAGATGTTCTATGTACTGCTGTGTCAATTCCGACATGGGGATATCATAAATATCGATTTCAAGTCGATTGATTAAATGGAGTAAAAGATCTAGAGGCCCTTCAAATGCTTCAAGTTTCACTTTATATAACATTACTTACCACCTGCCTGTCATTTTTAATTCTTGAAAGGACTGATTGTATGAAACCACTTCACAATCCATTATTTCTAAAGTTTATTGTTTATTTTAATGAGAATCAAGATTACTTTGAATGTCATGAAGTATTAGAAGAATATTGGAAATCAATTCCGAATCGAACAAAAGACCATCCACTTACCGCATACATTTTACTGTCAACCGGAATATACCATTTCCGAAGAGACAACAAGGTTGGGGCACAACGTACACTTCGCAAGGCGTACTCAAGAATGGAAACAATGACGGTAGACTATCCTGAATACACAGATGGAATCGATTTTAATCTTTTATGTAAAGATATCAATAAAATGCTAAGTCAGTTGAAAAATGATGAATCTTATCGCACGTTTAAAATCCACATTATATCAGATGAACTTGAATCGCTTGTTAACGATCTGCAACTTGTACTCGAACTTCTCCCAACAGGAAGCGATGACGTTATTCATAAACATATGCTCCGCGACCGATCAGATATACTTCTAATACGTGATAAAAAAAAGAAGGGCAGAGAATATTAATCTGCTCCTTCTTCCTTTTGTGTGCATTTTTGTAAAAACAAATCTGTATCTTCCGTGCTCATGCATTCTTTGGTTGGGAACATTGCCCTTAACTTAGTAACCATTTCTTTACCGATTCCTTCACCACGGAAAGACGGATTGACGGTAATATGATTTAAGGTGTACTCATTTTCTTCCATAATGATACCAACCAAACCAATAAAGTCTTCTTCTTTTTTATATAAATATAACTGCCAATCTGCTTCCGTTTCATACATGTGCATTGTTTCTTGTAATCTTTTCACACCTTTCTCACTAGGCATAAATGAAAGCAAACCCATAGCAATTTTTTCATATGTTTTTTTATACCGTAATAGCATAATATTGAACCCCTTCTTTTTTGAAAATCTCGTCAATCGAATAGGAATGTCGCAGTTTTTCAAGTAATGGGCAGTTACCTTGGATCAATAAATGGGGCTATAAAATACCAATATACAGCACCCCATATACAACTAGCAACCAAAATAGAAACTAATAATATTATATTTCGTTTCCTCAAAGTACTTCCCCACTTTTCATATTACGCAAGGGAATGTCAAGTCTAATGATATCCTCATACGTTTCTCTTCGAATAACAAGTTGATGCTGACCATTTTCCACGAATACTACAGCGGGTCTTGGAAGTCGATTGTAATTGCTTGCCATTGAATAACTATAAGCCCCTGTACAAAAAGTTCCGATAATATCACCTTTAACAGGTGTTGCCAGAAATGCTTCTTCTATTAGTTTGTCTCCAGATTCACAGCATTTTCCTGCAATTGTCACTTTTGTTGAATGCGATTCATTCATTCGATTTGCTGTAACCGCAGTATATTTTGCTCCATAAAGTGCAGGTCTAATATTGTCAGACATTCCACCGTCTACAGCAATATATGTACGAACCCCCGGAACTATTTTTGTACTACCAAATGAGTAGAGCGTCGTACCAGCATCCCCTACAAGAGATCTACCGGGTTCAATCCATATTTCGGGAACCGGGTATTTATACTTTTCAGTCATAGATGAGACAATCATTGCCATTTCTTTAACGTAAACAGAAGGTTCTAAAGGCTTGTCCTCTTCAGTATAACGGATACCAAAACCTCCACCTAAATTTAATACAGTGCAAATGAAATCATAATCCTTTTGCCAAGCAATCATTTTTGTCATAAGTGCTTCTGCAGCGAAGCGAAAAGCCTCTGTTTCAAAAATTTGAGAACCAATATGACAGTGCATACCCAAAACATTAATATAGGGATGTTTGTACAACTGCAAAAAAGCTTCATCCGTCTGACCATTCTTCAAGTCAAATCCAAACTTAGAATCCTCTTGACCTGTTGTAATATAATCATGGGTATGCGCCTCTACACCAGGTGTCACACGAATAAGTACATCCATTTTCTGTTTACGTTTCTCCGAAATTTCTTTTATTAGAGCAATCTCGGATAAATTATCAATTACAATACAACCTATACTTTCTTCAAATGCAAACTCTAACTCTTCATAGCTTTTATTATTCCCATGAAAATGAATGCGTTCCCTAGGATAATCCGCCTTTATCGCTGTATATAATTCTCCACCTGATACTACATCGAGTGATAGTCCTTCTTCTTTAGCAATTTCGTAGATAGCAATTGACGAGAACGCTTTGCTTGCATAAGCTACTTGAGCACGAATTCCTGCTTTGCGGAACGTTTCTTTAAAAGCATTTGCTCTTGCGCGGAATAATTCAATATCATAAACGATAACTGGTGTTCCATATTCGCCAGCAATGTCGATGGTATCGACTCCACCAATTGTCAAATGACCATTAGTATTAATTGATTGTGTTCCATACAGATGCATTAAGCATCCTCCTCCCCAAGGTTAACTATCTAAAACTTTATCATAGACGGATGTGAGGATGCAATGATCTGTTATATGCGTTTTCTATCTGGCGAATCTGTAATGTATGGCCGCGGTGCATCAGTAGTCATAGGAAACCTTATAATGACATGCATTAGAGCCTTTGGGAAGAATGGAACAAACGGCCACAAATACGGCACATTCATTGGTTTTAACGCACATAAATAATAAAACAATAGTGCAATTGATATAAAAAATCCTGGTGCTCCAAATAATGCTGTTGCAATTAGAATACTTATTCTAAAAACCTTCGTAGTAATCCCAAGTTCATATGAAGGAATTGCAAAGGTTAGAACTGCACTGACCGCAACATATAGAACTACTTCTCCAGCAAATAGTCCTACATCAATCGCAACTTGTCCAATAACAATTGCAGCTACCAATCCCATAGCCGTAGCCATAGGTGTTGGTGTGTGTATTGCCGCCATTCGCAACACTTCAATTCCAACATCAGCCGTAAATAGCTGGACAAATAGTGGTATTTCTCCTACATCTTTCGGGCCAATAAAACTAAGTATATCTGGTAAGTATTTAGGATGCGTCGCAAGTAAATACCAAAAAGGAAGAAGAAATAAGCTTACCAAAAATCCTGTAAAACGTATGAATCGAACGGATGTTCCAATCAGCGGGGCTTGCCTATATTCTTCAGCATGTTGTAAATGATGGAATAAAGTTGTAGGAACGAGTATTACTGATGGAGATGTATCAACTATGATTGCAATATGCCCTTCGAGAAGATGCGCTGCACAAATGTCTGGCCTTTCAGTATAACGGACAAAAGGCATCGGATGAAAACCTTGCTTGAATAAGAACTCCTCTAATTGCTTATCCGTCATTGTCAGTCCATCCGTTTGAATCGAATCCAGTCTCTCGCGAATAAAGGAAAGGTGTTCAGGGCTTGCTGCCCCCTCAATAAACGATAATACAATATCTGTCTTGCCGAACACGGATGTTTTATGAATTTCCATCCTTAACTTCTCAGTTCGAATCCGTCTTCTAATGAGCGCTGTATTTTGGAGGATGTTTTCTGTAAAACCATCACGTGCCCCCCGGATCACTTTTTCCGTATCAGGTTCTGCCGGTTGCCTACCCGGATAGGACCGAACATCAATAATAA
This sequence comes from Sporosarcina sp. FA9, assembly GCF_051550205.1. Lineage (GTDB taxonomy): Bacteria > Bacillota > Bacilli > Bacillales_A > Planococcaceae > Sporosarcina. Next base: position 1,643,586 of record NZ_CP188819.1, on the reverse strand, counting down.
ATACAAAACCTTCCGGTGTTATGAAAGCTGCTTGTCCACTTAATATCGACGTTAATAATTCATCTAAATCTTTAGCGGGGCTTACCGCATGATACGGAAAATAGCTGAGAAATTTCTCGATGCTATCTTCCGCAACCGGCTCGTCAACTTGGTTCCATTGCATTTCAGTAAAAAGGTTTGTTAAGACATTGCCATCGACAAGTCCATTCATATATAGCAGTAGTGCGGGCATATCCCAAAGATGCAGCTTTCTAGCTGTGGCGTCAAATGTCTGTTCTTTATCAAACAGACCAAAAAACCACTCTTCGCCTTCTTTTGTTGACTGGAAAAATCTCTCCATTGTTCTACTCCGTTCTAGTTTTGACCATACTTTCCTCAGCACCGACACCCATCCAGGATTTCAACTGAGCAAGAATTTTCTTTTCTAATCGTGATACTTGTACTTGTGAAATCCCTATCCGTTCTGCAATATCACTTTGTGTACAATCTAAGTAATAACGCATATAGATTATTGTTTGATCTCTTTTGTTTAATTTTGAAATGACATCCCTAAGTGGTATATGATCGAAAACCCTTTCTGAACGATCATCTCTTAGCTGATCCATGAGGGTTAGACTGTCCCCTTCATTTTCATAGAGTTGCTCATGAAGTGATGCGGGATCACGCAGTGCATCTGATGCTAGAATGACGTCGTCCAAAGACACTTCAAGGATTGCTGCTACTTCAGAGAGCGTTGGCGATTTCCCACTTTTCTTTATATAATCATCTGTGGCATGACGAATTTTAAAACTCAGTTCACGTATGGATCTACTTACTTTCACCATTCCATCATCTCTAAGAAATCGCTGAATCTCACCAACAATCATCGGTACTGCATAGGTAGAAAACTTTACCTCATAAGATAAATCAAATTTATCAATTGATTTCATAAGCCCGATGCAACCGATTTGAAATAAGTCTTCTGGATCGGCACCTCGCGAAGCAAAACGTTGAACAATAGACCATACAAGTCTTGTATTGCCTTCCACCATCATACGTCTTGCTTCTTTATCACCTTCTTGTGATATCTTGATTAACTCCCTCATCTTCTCTTGTGACAGTAAGGCATGCGGCTTTTCAACGGATGTGTCCATAGTTCACCTCATTCTGCTCGTTTCCGTAACAAGGGAAAACGTTTTCTCGAATTTGACAACCGTTCCTTTTCCAATTACCGATTCAACTTTTAAATTATCTGAAAAACTCTCCATAATTGTAAATCCCATCCCAGAACGCTCCATATGTGGCCGTGTCGTAAACATCGGTTCCATAGCACGTTCTATGTCGTCAATTCCTTCGCCTTCATCACTTACAGTCATTGTCACCTTCTGCTCATCAATCGTCGCGTGGATTGTCACAAGGCTACTTCCATCAATGTTATAACCATGTATGATTGCATTTGTAACGGCTTCGGATACAATGGTTTTAAATTCTGAAATTTCTTCAAGTGTTGGATCGAGTGGCGTTATAAAACATGTCATCGCTATTCTTGCGAGTGCTTCATTCTCCTCAATTGCAACAAATGATAACGTCATTTCATTGTCCATGTGCTACCCCTCCAATTTCCCCAATCGCTGTTTCGACCGTACAATGCCTAATATTCTGCCCGAGTCCTGAAAAGCTAAATATTTTCTCCATTGTTGCAGTCGGATTTAAGATAAGTGTTTCTCCACCCATTGGCGCTAAATCCCTCATTCTTCCTAGAATTAGACCGATTCCTGCACTGTCCATAAACCCAAGACCTTCCAAATCCCAAATAACTGCACGAACTTGTCCAGTAAAGATAGTTGAAGAAATATGAGCACGGATTCGATTCGCCTTATGATTGTCAAGTTCTCCGCGCAGTGTTGCTACTAAAATCCCATTGTCTGTAATTTTGATATCAGCCATGCTGAAACCCCTCCTTCATGCGATTCATTCAACATTCATGAGGGTTAAACCTTTTACCTGACATAACTAGTCAAAGTTATTCGAAACTTCCTATTTTTCGACACCGCCCCTTTCTGTTGAAAGTATGTACCTCTTATAGGTGATTTACACATGTACTTATTAAGTATTTCTGAGATTCGTTGAATCATACTAAATTACCGCAAACAAAAAAGAGGCTACCCAAGTAAATGAGTAGCCTCCAAATCTATTCTTCAATTTGTAATTATTTTACCGATAAGTTGTGGTGGTTCAACGTATTTTTCTTCAATAAAAATATGTTTCTGTAAAATCGACTCAGATTGACGAACATCCTCATTATTTGAATGAATTATGGCGATTGTTTCACCAATTTCAACAGTATCGCCGATCTTCTTCCGAAGTACGATGCCTACAGCTAAATCGATTTCATCATCTTTTGTTGCACGACCGGCACCGAGTAGCATTGCAGCTATGCCAATATCATCTGCTTCCATTTTTGTGATGTAACCTGCAGCCGTTGCTTTCACTTCGGTTTTAAAGGTCGCCTGTGGCAGAAGTGATGTATCATGAATAATTGCAGGGTTACCACCTTGTGCTTCAATTAAACGACCAAGTAATTCAAGTGCGGATCCATCGACTATGACCTTTTCCAATAACTCACGCGCTTCTTCAAGTGTTTTTGCTTTTCCGCCTACAAGTACCATCTGACTACCAAGGACTAGACAAAGTTCTGTTAAATCCTTTGGACCTTCTCCTCTGAGTGTCTGAATAGCTTCAATCACTTCAAGTGAATTCCCAATTGCATTCCCAAGTGGTTGACTCATATCTGAAATAATTGCCATCGTATTTACTCCAACATTTTGACCAATCGCAACCATTGAATGGGCCAATAAAATCGAATCTTCCTCTGTTTTCATAAATGCACCATTACCCGTTTTCACATCAAGTACGATAGCATTCGCACCCGCAGCAATCTTTTTACTCATTATCGAACTTGCAATAAGAGGTATGCTGTCAACTGTAGCAGTAACATCACGTAGGGAATACAATTTTTTATCAGCAGGTGTAAGATTTCCACTTTGACCGATAACTGCTAGTTTTAAGTCATTTACTTGTTTAATAAATTCTTCGTTTGATAATTCTATATGAAATCCTTCAATTGCTTCAAGTTTATCTAGAGTACCTCCAGTATGTCCAAGACCTCGTCCACTCATTTTGGCTACAGGCACGCCACATGCAGCTACCAAGGGGCCTAGAATAATTGTAGTTGTGTCCCCAACCCCGCCAGTTGAGTGCTTATCAACTTTAATCCCCGCAATAGCAGAGAGGTCGATTCTGTCTCCTGACTCCACCATCGAAATTGTTAAATTACCTTGTTCCTCTGCATTCATTCCTTGAAAATAAATCGCCATCAGAAAAGCACTTGCTTGGTAATCCGGAATAGTCCCGTTTGTATAGCCGTCCACAAAAAAATGGATTTCTTCTTGTGTTAGTATTTCACCATTTCTCTTTTTCTCAATCACATCAACCATTCTCAACATTCACATCACACCTTTCCTTTTAATAAAGGGAGGAAGCTCTTACCATACTCCGGTAATTTAACATTGAAGTTTTCAGCTATCGTCGCACCCACATCCGAAAATGTTTCGTTCAAGGGGATTTCCCCTCCACCATTAAACGATGGTGAATAAATAAGTAGTGGTACATATTCACGTGTATGATCTGTTCCAGGGTGAACGGGATCATTCCCATGATCAGCTGTCAGAATTAATAAATCATCAACCAACATTGCTTCCATAATTTCTGCTAATCTTTTATCAAATTCTTCAAGTGCTTTACCGTATCCAATCGGGTCTCTCCGATGACCAAATAATGCATCAAAGTCAACTAGATTTGTAAAACTCATTCCTTTAAAGTCTTTCCCCATTACGTCAAGTAGCTTATCAACTCCGTCCATATTACTTAGTGTTCGGACGGACTCAGTTACTCCTTCACCATTGAAAATATCAGCAATCTTACCTATCGCAATCACGTCTAAACCAGAATCTGCAAGCTCATTCATAACTGTTCGGTTAAAAGGTTTAAGTGCATAATCGTGACGGTTCGTTGTTCGTGTAAATGAGCCTGATTCACCAATAAACGGTCTTGCGATAACACGACCGACTAGGAACTCTGGATTCAGCGTTAATTCACGAGCAATTTCGCATATTTTATATTGTTCATCAATGGGGATAATGCTTTCATGGGCAGCAATTTGTAGAACTGGGTCAGCAGAAGTATAAACAATTATTGAACCAGTTTGCATATGTTCTTCCCCAAGTTCTTCTATTATATTTGTCCCACTAGCTACTTTATTTCCGATTACTTTACGACCAATTCGTTCTTCAAGTTGTGTAATAAGGTCAACTGGAAAACCATTTGGATACACTTTAAATGGTTTATCTATTTTGAGTCCCATCATTTCCCAGTGGCCAGTCATAGTATCTTTTCCGACAGATGCTTCCTGCATTTTCCCGTAATAACCGATGGGTTCGGCTTCAACTGGAATCCCTTCAAGTTTACGAATATTTGAAAGTCCTAGTTTCGCCATATTGGGCATATTTAGTCCTTGCATTGCTTTTGCAATATGTCCTAACGTATCCGCACCTTCATCACCAAATATATGGGCATCTGGCGATTCACCGATCCCAACCGAATCTAGCACAACCAAATGAATCCTTTTAAATAGCTCTTTACTCAATGGAATTTCCTCCTATTCTCATACTAAGCACGTGGGTGAAACTTTACATATACTTCTTTTAAGTGAGTTCGACTTACATGTGTGTAGATTTGTGTTGTAGAAATATCTGCATGACCGAGCATTTCTTGGACCGCACGAAGATCTGCACCGTTTTCTATTAGATGAGTCGCAAAAGAATGACGCAATATATGTGGTGTTAGTTCTTTTTTAAGACCCGCGGAAAGCGCATGTCCTTTTAGTAGTTTCCAACACCCTTGTCTAGTCAGTCGATTGCCTCTCATATTGACAAATAGTGCATCTACACCTCTTTGCTTACTTATAAATTTCGGTCTTGCTTCGTCAATATAACGGGTACAAGCTACAATTGCTTGGTTCCCAAGTGGAATAATTCTCTCTTTACCACCTTTACCAAAGACTCGAACGAATCCCATGGATAAATGGATATCATCCATACTCAGACCAATTAGTTCGCTTACACGCATTCCCGTTCCATACAATATTTCTAGTAACGCACTGTCTCGAACTCCTTGTGGCTTACTCTTATCTGGTGCGTTAATAATCAGCTCAACTTCCGCCATCGATAATACTCTTGGTAATTTTTGATCGATTTTCGGTAGTTCTAAATGAACTGTCGGGTCCCCATTTGTCACTTTTTCCCTAAGAAGAAACTGATGAAAAGAACGCAGCGAGGAAATGTGTCGAGAAGAGGTTCGTGCTGATTTCCCTTCTTCACTCAACTTATGTAAATACGTGAGAATGTCTTGTCTACCAACAGCATCAATCGTTTCAAAACCCGAGCTTTTAATGAAATCAATATAACTCTCTAAATCACGTCGATATGAAATTATTGTGTTATCTGCCAATTGTCGTTCCACTTTCAAAAAATGTATATAATCTTCTAGTGCAAATGTTGCATCTTTCATTTATATACCCCCTTTTGCTAAATTGGGCCTCCACTTTAACGACAAATGAGGATAGCGTTAGGCCATCCCCATTTTCTTAGTATCATTCGTCTTCACTTGTTTGACATCTTTTACAGACACCATGAAATGTTAACCAGTGGTCTTTAATTTGAAATTCCCAACGACTTTCTACAATTTTCTCAACTTCACCAAGGAGGTCTTCTTTAATCTCATCAACTATCCCACACTCTATACAAATGAGGTGATGATGGAAATGTTTCGCTCCTTCTTGACGTAAATCAAATCTTGAAACACCATCGCCAAAATTAATTTTATCAACAATTTTTAAATCGGTTAACAATTCAAGCGTACGGTATACGGTAGCAAGCCCGATTTCCGGTGCTTTCTCTTTGACAAGCAAAAAGACATCTTCCGCACTAAGGTGATCGTCCTCGTGCTCAAGGAGGACCAAAACCGTCGCTTCGCGCTGAGGCGTCAACTTGTAGCTGGCCCCGTGCAATTGTTTCTTTATTCGATCGATCCGGCTTTCCATAAGACGCCCCCCTCAAACTGTATCCATTATAACAAATGGACTTTCGCTATTACAACATAAAGGGAGCGAAATTAATAATAACGTAAAGGTTTATTATTTTAATAGAATATAAAAGATCACGATTTCTAGAATCGTTACAAAAACAGCCATGATAATTATTATCGGTAAAGCGTTTGTGCTTTCCTTCTTCCAGCGGTTTCTACCCAAGAAAAAAGGTGGGTTAAGAACTGCACAAAATGCCAGAAATAAAAAGCAAGTCACAAATTGAAATGGGAACCACCAAATCGAATAATCGAGTATTTTCATACCCGACCCAAGTAGAAAAGCGGATGAGAGCCCAAAAAGAACAGATTTCAAAGCCCCCAAAAAAAGAATAGCAAATCGAGCTTGTTTAATGTTAGACAAAATAAAAGCAATAACAAAAAATAATGCCGTCATTGCGACAGGTCTGACGAATCCAACCTGATGTCCATAGACGACTCTCGGATCGAAAAAGGAAATTAATTTTTCCATTGTGGAAATAGGTATTTCTTGAAATAAGATTGCACCACCGATATAGCTAACCGCAAGAATAACAAATAGATGTATGAATGATAAAGAACGGACCATAACTGCACCTCCGCTTAGTTTATATAGAGTATGCTTGTCCGTAGTAATTTAGCTCAATTTATTAGAAGTTTTTTTGCATAAAGAACTGCAAAAGCAGTTTTGGCATCGTAGATTTTCGTAGTTGCCATCATTTCGTCCGCCTCAGCTATAGTCACTTCTAATAGATTGATGAACTCATCGTCATCGCCTGCCGCGGGGTTTTCGATTTTCTTAAGTCCCCTCGCTAAATATAAATGAATGATTTCATCCGCAAAACCGGGTGATGTCGCAAACGACTGAATATATGTGAATTCAGTTGCACAATACCCTGTTTCTTCTTCCAATTCACGTATTGCAGTTGTCTCCGGGTCTTCACCTGGCTCAATTTTACCCGCAGGAATTTCAACTAGAGAACGATCCAATGCTTTTCGATACTGTTCAACTAAAACTAGTTTTTCATCTGCTGTAATCGCAAGTATTGCGACAGCACCTGGGTGTTTAATTAACTCACGTTGCGCGGTTTTGCCATTTGGCAATTCAACTTCTTCAATTCGTAGTGAAATAATTTTACCTTTATAGATTTCGTTACTTGTAAGTGTTTTTTCTTCATATGTATCCACTCTATCCGACTCCTCTGATTGGTTTTATTTTTCCATACATTGTAACATGAAGTGAATTGGAGGGATGTTTTTATGAAGAAAAGAGAGCTGGGTAAAAGTGGTCTATTTGTTTCAGAAATTGGACTTGGTACAATGTCTCTTCCGGATGACCCCGCAGAATCTAAAAACATTATTGACGCCGCCATACATGCGGGCATTAATTTCTTTGACACAGCAGATTTGTATGACAACGGCAAAAATGAAGAATTAGTTGGATATGCCCTTAAAGGACGAAGAGATGAAGTTATTCTAGCCACAAAAGCTGGAAATAAGATGAATTCCACTGGCGACGGCTGGACATGGGATCCTTCGAAAAACCATATTATGGACGCTGCTAAAGAAAGCTTGCACCGACTTGGCACAGATTACATTGATTTATATCAACTTCATGGAGGTACGATGGAAGATAATGTTGATGAAACATTAGATGCACTTGAGAGCCTTAAAAAAGAAGGACTTATTCGACAATATGGCATCTCCTCAATACGTCCCAATGTTATTAAACGTTTCCTTGATAGTGGCGCTGCAGTTTCGGTAATGATGCAATATAGCCTTCTTGATCGAAGACCTGAAGAATGGTTTCCGATGATTCATGAGGCAGCTGCTTCAGTCATAACGAGAGGTTCAATTGCGAAAGGTTTATTAACGTCTGACGGCTTATCTAGAGTTCAAAATTCAAATGGATTTGCTTCATATAGCGCAGAGGATTTGAAAATAATTATTCAAGCATTAGAGAAGAAAACAAATGATTTACATGCTGCAGCAATCGCATTTATTTTGGATAATAAAACAATTGCCTCCGCACTCGTTGGTGCACGTACGACTGCACAACTACTCGATTCAATTATTGCGTATGAGAAAAATTGTTCAACTGATACAATGAACGAATTAATAGAATTGGTTGCAAAAAGTAAATATACGGATCATCGCTTTTAATAGAATCAGGTTCAGACATAGCAATTTTATTAAGTTTTAAAATGACAGAAAGCTCCTAGCATAATCCATACTGAGAGCTTTCTGCTGTTTAGAACGGGATTTCGATTGATTTGATTGTAAATGTTTTCAAGTCTAAATCTGGGTCATTGAATACAGATATTTCGGGTATCAATGTGATAGACGTCACCTCTTTCGGAATGGCTGAAGTCGTGAATTTCCAATCCATGGAATATGCGCTCTGACCATATCCGACATCATCGATTACTTTATATTCATTCCCAAAGTTATCGATAACAGTCATATTCAAGAGTACATATTCCCACTTCTCTTGTATTGATGAATCTGCTTTATGTGTATAGTAGAATACTGTTGAAATAGATGTTTGCGTCATTTTTGATACATTAAGAGTTATCCCTTTTTCTTCCGTTTTAATGTCGACCGCTTCTACTTCATTGTCAATTGCATTAAGCGTGAATTGGAATGGCCATTCTCCAGTTATAGATTGATCTGAAATTTCTTTATCAATGTGTATGGATTCTGGTTTCCAACTAACATTGATGGATTCTAAGTTATCTCCTTCCACCAAATTCCCAACAGACACACCCGCATACTGATGATCCCCAACTTTTTCAATAAACGATCTCTCAGACTGAAATCCATCGTATCCATCTATCACGAAACTTCCAGGAAGCGTAGGAGATTCACCCAAATCAGCTTCACTTTCTATCATATACGAGATGGTGACTGCTTCCCCGTCATACACGGCATTTGCTAGTGTTATGCTAATGCCGTTGCTTTCTTTCGTTATATCTAATCCGGATGAAAATATTTCATAGTCTTTAAACTGTCCACTCTTATCATCAAACAATAAGAAAATATTTCCGATAAAAGGAATCTGAGATGCGAATACGGGATAAGCAACGCCCAAAGTTATCGATGAAGCGATAAATAGTATTGCCGCCGCGGATACATTTCGAAACGCACTCCTTTTGTTCTTATATTTCATTACAGTCTTTTTAACGCGCTCTATTTCGGGCTCGCTGACTGGCATTGCTTGAATATTCTCATCAACTTTTAAATTGTTGAATTGTTTATATAACCTTTTCATGCGAAATTACCTCCTAATTGAATTTGTCGTAACTTCTTTTTCCCCCTGTAAAGACGGTTATCAACAGCAGCTTTTGTTAAGCCAAGATGGATAGCGATGTCACCATTTTTCATTTCCAAAAAATACTTCATAGTGAAAATATCACGGTCTATGTCCTCCAGCTGTCTCATCATTTTCAATAAATTACGTGATGATTCTTTTGTTAAGAATATAGCTTCTGCTGATTGTGCTGTGTCTAGCGGCATCTCCTCGAGTTCAGTAGCGATATGAGATTTGGATTGTTTCCTCTGTTTATCGATCGCTTTATATTTAGCAATCACGCAAATCCATTTCCTGAAATCTTCTTGGTTCCCGTTAAATTGACTCTTATTCTCCCATGCGCCTAGGAATGCATCATTTATACACTCTTCAATAAGTTGTGGATCTTTATAGGAATTAAGTGCATTAAAAATAACCGCTTTCACAATTCCGATATATTCATTAATCACATATTCAAACGCATCGTTCTTTCCTTTCTTAAAACGCTTAATAAAGTTCTCGCTATTAATTTTCATTTGCGCACTCCCTTTTGTATTGTAAAGGCTCTTACACTTAATACATCGTAAATGAAGTGGAAACATTCTCAAAAATAATTACAGAAAATTCATTTTGTTGAAATTCAATTAAGATACATCTAGACCTATTGACTATATTTGGAAAATTCTTTATCATATATATTTAAGTGGAAATATTTAACTCCAAAGGGGAAGGTATTCATTGAATTCACAGTCTTTAACATCTAGTAAAGAAACACCTTATTTCATTTTCAGCGTCATCGTAAGTCTATTTATCTATATTATTGCCATGGTAAGTATTATAGGTATAGCAATAGCACTCGTTTTATTTGGTTTACTATTATTCTCTAATGCAATAATGTTAGGTAGTATTCGAGGCAACGGCGTACGCATAAACGAGAAGCAGTTTCCTGACATTTACGAGAGAGTCGTTGAATTATCAATTCAAATGAAAATTAAAGATGTTCCAGATGTATTTGTAATCCATTCTCAAGGTGCATTCAATGCTTTTGCTACACGTTTTTTCGGACGTAATATGGTCGTTATCTATAGTGAGGTTCTTGAATTAGCACGCGAACAAGGTCAAAAAGAACTAGACTTTATTATTGCACATGAATTGGCACATATTAAACGACGTCATGTTTGGAAAAGTATTCTTGTACTACCCGCAAACTTTGTGCCTTTTCTTTCCCAAGCCTATAGCCGTGCATGTGAATATACATGCGATCGAAAAGCCGCTTATTATATACAGGATGGCTTTGCTGCCAAACGATCGCTCACAATCTTAAGTATTGGCAAAGGACTCTATAAAGAGATTAACGATATATCTTACCTTGAACAAATACATAGCGAATCGAACGTTGCGGTATGGTTCGCAGAAGTACTTTCTACTCATCCAATTTTACCAAAAAGAATTCAAGCAGTTGGACAATTTATGGAAGTTGAGGGAACCCCTAATTTCCAACCAAATACGAGTAAAATAGCAATTGGAGCTGTGATTTCTGGTCTTTCGATATTCGTAATTTATATTGGGATGATTGTATTACTAGTAGTAGGTATTGGAATTATTTCATCTGTTTTTCCGTCAGCGGAGGAATCCAATTTTGAAGAGTCTTCCGATTTCGCTGCCGACTCGACTCCGCTAATGATTGCCGCCGCAACCGGAAATCTAAAAAAAGTAGAGAGTTTATTGGAAGATGGAGCAGATCTTTTGGAGGTTGATGAGGAGTTAACGACCGCTCTTCATTATGCCGTCTACAATGATGAGACAGAAGTCGTTGAATTCTTACTAAAAAATGGTGCAAATCCAAATGACTCAGATCATTATACAACGGCGCTAACCGCCGCAATAATGAATGAATTCTATGACATTGCGGCTTTATTATTTCATTCGGGGGCCGATCCAACGCTTGTGGATGCCTATGGTGAATCACCTATCACTCTCTTTGAAGTAGAAACAGTACCTGAATTCGAATATATACTAAATGATTTATATTGAAATGAAAAGGAAACGGATAACCTTTTGCAAAGGTTATCCGTTTCCTTTTGGTTATGATACTTTACTTAATGCGTCAATAACACCCGCATGAACGCCTTCATGCCAAGCAATAAATTGTATAATTCCTTGAATATCATCGATTGTCATTATATTTTCACCAATTATTAGTGGTTCAGACATTTTTTCCTCTTGTTTTCCTTCTAAAAATGGAATTACCCACTCAAGCTGTTCTCTTAAATTAGTCATTAGTTCTTCATTTGAAGGAACATCATCGCCCCACTCTACCGGACTTGTTCCATCCACAAACAACGGAATCCAATTAGGGTGCTTTGGTTCGTACGAATTTATACTTTGGTGGATCAGTGTTTCCATAGTCACAAAAATATGACCGGCATGCCACCTTATATTGTTATTAAACCCACTTGGTTGAACATCCCACTTGCTATCTTCAACTCGTTTCATACGGCCAATCAAATGCATACGTGCAAGGCGTAATTGTTGTATTGTTGTGATTGAAATCCCCTCCTAATCGATCAGTCTCTTTAACTGTAAGACATTTTTCATTTTATTCAAATTTAGTGCCTCACCTTCTATTAAAAATATCCACTTTACAAATGCGGTTATGTTTACGAAGTCCTTATAATTCAGTACACTTGAAACATATCAAATGAACGGAGTGAATTGTTAATGGGACTAAATGAGTGGTATGAAAAAGGTTTGACCGCAACTGAATATACTGAAACTTTAGATACTCTAAAAGAAGGGTTTTCTTTCGTTGCAGAAAATTTCAAACCATCACCAGATAAGGACTTTTTCGAACAAATAAAAGCAATGAACTTACGTGTTCTTATACTTACCGAGCCCTGGTGTGGACACTGCATGTTTAATATTCCTATTGCACTAAAGATGGCAAAGCACTCAAATATGCCGGTACGACTTCTACTGCGTGATGAAAACTTAGAACTCATGGATCAATATTTAACAAATGGAAAATCTCGAACGATTCCTATAATCCTTTTTATTGATGAAGACGGCAACGAAGTCGCCAAATGGGGACCAATCACAAAGAAAACAAGACAATTTGTTGATAAATATAGAAAAGAGCTACCATTAAAAGATGCCGACGATTACGACGAGAAGTTACAGGAGATGTATACAATTACTCGTAAAGCTTTTTCTACGGATACAGGAATATGGAAAGCTTCGTATGATGGTATGAAACAGGCATTATTAGATGGAACAAACTAGTTCGCAGATAAAATGAAATATGTGTAAATCCATTTTCAACTAATAATGTTTTCATCAACCAATATTCCACTAGTACAAATTCCCCTTAAAAACAAAAACATGTCCGTAAAGGGCATGTTTTTTGTTTGACTTATCTTATAATAAAAAATCACTTTTAGTGTTGTAGATTTTCCAGTTTAATAATCGCATTTGATACATCATTCACAAGTATGCCATCGTCTTTCATTACATGAATCGATTCATTCGGCAAAGTTGCTTTTTCCGCAATTCGTGACACCAGATCTTCCGTGACAGTTAATAATCCCAAATCCTTTAAACTTGTTGGCAGCCCTAGTTCCTTATAAAAAGCAATTACAGACTTTAATTCATCTAATTTATCTTCCAATACTAATTGAATTAGAATCCCATAAGCGACCTTTTCACCGTGAAGTTTTTCATGCATTTCGCTTATGACAGTCAGCCCGTTATGAATCGAATGCGCTCCCGCAATTCGACCATATGAATCACCAAAACCGCCTACCATTCCAGCATAAACAATAATCGTTTCAACAACTTTTACAAAGTCCTTGTTTATCGTTTTTGTCCGGACCGCTTGCAAAGCATTGTTGCTATGTTCTAATAATACTTTTTTACATTGTTGGGCTGTGAAGTAAGCAATCTCAATTGGAACTGATCGGTCTACCAATCGACTAATTTGAACATCGGCTTCATACCATTTTGCCAATGTATCTCCGATTCCAGCTACAAATAATTCGATAGGAGCATCTAGTAAAAGTTGAGGTTCAACTAAAACAAGCTCGATACCTGAGGAATAGACTTCGTAATGTGTCATAACGCCGTCCTCTGTGTATATAACACTAAGAGGTGTCCAAGGTGCACAATTTGAAGCAAGTGTTGGTATAATGACTGATTTGGTATTACTTTTATTACTCGCTGCTTTCACCAAATCAATTACCTTTCCACCACCAACACCGATAATTGCATTTACTTTTAAGTCCGTCGCTAATTTGGCGATTCTATTAATTTCCGACATCGAACATTCCCCGCAATAACGCTCCATCGTTCCTTCTACCTCAACAAATGCAGGTATGAATTTAGATGCCGCATTCCATGACTGCTTCCCAGTTACAAGTAAAACGCGAGATATCTGATGTAATAAAAGTTGTTCTTCGAGATTCTCCAGTATACCTTCTTTACAAATATATTTATTCGGAGCTCCTCGAACGGTCATATCTTTCATAAATAATCATACCTTTCTTAATTTCTTGGCAAGCTTATTGCTACATGCGTAAAGATGAATCATTAGTATTCCATATAATTCGAGCATTGTAAATCCTCTAACAGTACATGTATACTTGCTAATATACTAACTTTAGATTATAAAGTATAAACATACAAATGGGGTGTTTTTTTGAAGTCCGTTATCTCTTTTGCAGATGTATCCTTACGTAAAAATGGGCAGGCAATACTAGAGAATATTAACTGGGATATCAATTCTAATGAACATTGGGCTATTTTAGGTCTCAACGGGTCTGGAAAAACGTCTCTTCTTAATATCATATCGGGTTATCACTTCCCTTCTACCGGTGATGTATCCGTCCTTGGAAATAAATTCGGAAAAACTAGTTTACCTGAATTACGCAAAAAGATTGGTTTTGTTAGTAGCTCATTAGATCGTTTTTCACAACTTGTTAATAATGAAACGATTGAAGAAGTTGTTGTTAGCGGGAAGTTTGCATCGTTTGGATTATACGAGTATGTTTCAAAAAAGGATTATAAAAAAGCATTTTCTTTAATTGAACTGATGCGTTTAAACTATTTAAAAGGTAAGTCATTTCAATTTCTATCTCAAGGTGAAAAAAGAAGAGTACTTATTGCAAGAGCTTTAATGAGTAACCCAGAAATTTTAATTTTGGATGAACCTTGTTCAGGATTAGATATTTTATCCCGTGAACAATTACTTGATATAATGAAAGAAGTAATACAAAAAAACTGTCACATTATTTATGTTACACATCATATTGAAGAACTAGTAAAGGAACTGACACATGTTCTACTCATTCATAATGGTAAAATCGTGGCCGCCGGACCGAAAAAGGAAGTATTGATAGATACAAAGTTGTCAGAAACATTTGAAGTTCCGGTTAAAGTAATTTGGAACAATGATCGACCTTCGTTGTCCATTTAGTTGTGTTATCTATTCTTAAAATTATGAAAAGAGGTTTTATTAACAATGGAAATTTCAGACAGATTGAAAAATATGCCCCCTCACTTTTTCTCTAAACTCGTCAAGAGTGTTGAAGCTGCAATGGCTGAGGGACGTGACATCATCAATTTAGGTCGTGGAAATCCTGACCAACCTACTCCAAAACATATTATAGAAGCACTTCAAGAAGCAGTGGAGGATCCACTTACACATGGATATGCAGCTTTCAGAGGTACAACAGAGCTGAAAGAAGCCGTCGGTGTATTTTATAAACGAGAATACAATGTCGATATTAACCCTGAAACAGAAGTAGCTATATTGTTTGGAACAAAAACAGGACTGGTTGAATTACCTTTAGCTCTTATGAATGCAGGAGATCTATTATTACTGCCTGACCCGGGTTATCCTGATTATTTATCCGGTGTAAGTTTAGCCGATATTAAATATAATTTAATGCCTTTACTCGCTGAAAATAATTTCCTACCAGATTACGCTGCTCTTTCCAATGAACAAAAAGAGCAAGCTAAACTTATGTACTTAAATTATCCAAGCAATCCAACAAGTGCGACCGCAAGTATTCCATTCTTTGATGAAACAGTAGCATTCGCAAAAACTTCAAACATTGCAATCATGCACGATTTTGCATATGGAGCGATTGGATTTGATGGAAAAAAACCAGTTAGTTTTTTACAAGCTGATGGCGCAAAAGATGTTGGAATTGAAATGTACACTTTTTCTAAAACATATAATATGGCTGGGTGGCGGATTGGATTCGCCGTTGGTAACGCGGAGATCATAGAAGCCATCAATACATTACAAGATCATTTGTTTATTAATCCATTTCCAGCAGTCCAGCGTGCTGCCGCAGTTGCTTTGACGAGCAGTCAAGACTGTGTGGAGAACCTAGTTTCACTTTATGAAAGCCGAAGAAATGTATTAATATCTGAATGTAAGCGAATAGGTTGGGACGTTGAAGCACCGCCTGCCTCCTTCTTCGCATGGCTTCCCGTACCTAAGGAATATTCAAGTGAATCCTTTGCAGACCTCTTACTTTCGAAAGCGGATGTGGCAGTCGCACCAGGGAATGGATTTGGTTCCTACGGAGAAGGTTATATACGTGTTGGACTTTTGGAAGATGAAAATCGTTTGAAAGAAGCAGTTGCACGCATTGAAAAGCTTAACCTCTTTTAATCCCAAAAGGTAAGATTTCAGAAGTTACTGAAGTCTTACCTTTTAATATATCCGATTTTATAGTATGTTAAAAAAACCAATTTAATTTGTCTCAGGGAAACGATATCCAAAACCTCTAACGGTTTGAATATACTCAGTATCTTTTGAATGTTTATATAGCTTCCCTCGTAAATTACTTATATGAACTTTCACAGTCTGCGGTGTACCATCAGAATTATACCCCCAAACATGATCATAAAGTTGTTCAGCCGTCCATACTCTATTCGGATGTTTCACAAGTACTAATAAGAGTTGGTATTCTTTGTGCAGAAGGTGAACCCTATTATCGTTAATAAACACTTCACATCTATCCGTATATATTGTCATTGTTTTTTTTGTTATTTTCTCGATATCTTCCTCACTATTAACTATCCAATCATTGCGACGTAATAGAGCCTGAATTCGAGCATCTAGTTCATGAAAATCGAATGGTTTTGTAATGTAGTCATCACCGCCAACTTGAAAGCCAGTCATTTTATCCATCGATTCCTTTCGACAACTAATAAATAGAATAGGTACTATTGTTTGCTCTCTAATTTTTTTACATACCTCAAATCCATTCATTTCCGGCATTTCAATATCCAATAATACAACATCAGGCTTTTTTTCTTTTAACATTTCCATAGCAATTCGACCATTTTTAGCTTCATGTACCTTATAGCCCTTATTTCTCAAAAAAAGTTGCATAAGACTACGAATTCCATCCTCATCTTCAACTATTAAAACGGATTCATTAGCCATTAAACTCCCCCTTTTCATACTTATTTGAAATGAATAAAAAAAACCCAATTTATCAATTTTTATTATCTTACATTTGTATTATATGCAAATACTTGGACTCATGAAGTTAGAACAATAAGATACCTTAATGCTAACACACTATTAGGAATAGTGTTGAAATATTAAAATATTCTTTAAAGTTGAACAATTATATATACTTTAATAGTATGATAGGTATAAATTATAGGTTTCGATTGTTAAGTTAAGGTTAAACTACACCCCCTTTAATAATCACTATTTGATTGTAATGATTATTATTAGTAATTTAAAAAAATATTTGCTATAGTAGTAGATGTACATACAGAACATAAGGAGGAGTTATACAAATGAATAAAAAAGATAACGAGAATGAGAATCATAAAAAATTAACTACCGCCGCAGGTGCTCCAGTTGTTGACAATCAAAACTCAATGACCGCTGGCCCAAGAGGACCTGTACTTTTACAAGACGTTTGGTTACTGGAAAAACTAGCTCATTTTAACAGAGAGGTAATTCCTGAACGCCGTATGCACGCAAAAGGTTCCGGTGCATATGGTACGTTTACTGTAACAAGTGACATTACTAAATATACTAAAGCAAAGATTTTCTCAGAAGTCGGGAAACAAACAGAAATGTTCTCACGCTTCTCTACAGTTGCTGGAGAACGCGGTGCGGCTGATGCAGAGCGTGACATTCGTGGATTCTCTATGAAGTTTTATACTGAAGAAGGAAACTGGGATCTCGTTGGGAACAATACACCTGTATTCTTTTTCAGGGATCCAATGCAATTCCCAGACTTGAACCATGCTGTAAAACGCGACCCACATACGAATATGCGCAGTCCGAAAAACAACTGGGATTTCTGGACATCTCTTCCTGAAGCCCTTCATCAAGTAACGATCACAATGAGTGAGCGTGGAATTCCGAAGTCGCTTAGGCATATGCACGGTTTCGGTAGTCATACATTTAGTATGATCAATGAACAAAACGAACGCCACTGGGTTAAATTCCATTTTGTTTCACAACAGGGTATTGAGAATTTAACAGATGCAGATGCGGAAGCACTTGTCGGTAAAGACCGTGAAAGCCATCAAAGGGATTTACTGAACAGTATCGATAATGGTGATTTCCCGAAATGGAAAATGTACATCCAAGTGATGACAGAAGAAGAAGCATTTAACATGCCGTATAACCCATTCGACCTTACAAAAGTTTGGTATAAGGGTGACTTCCCTCTTATTGAAGTAGGAGAGTTTGAATTAAATAGAAACCCTGAAAACTATTATGCTGAAGTAGAGCAATCTGCCTTCTCACCTGCTGCAGTTGTACCAGGAATCGGATTCTCTCCTGACAAAATGCTACAGGCAAGATTGTTCTCATACGGCGATGCACAGCGCTACCGTCTAGGTGTCAACCACCATCAAATTCCGGTAAACGCACCGAAATGTCCATTCAACAGCTTCCACCGCGATGGTGCAATGAGAACTGATGGTAACAAGGGAAGCACGCTACACTATGAGCCAAACAGCTACGGCGAATGGAAAGAGCAACTTGAATACAAAGAGCCGCCACTTAAATTAAACGGTGATGCAGATATTTGGGATTTCCGTGAAGATGACAGTGATTATTTCACACAGCCTGGTAAATTGTTTAACTTAATGAACGATGACCAAAAAGAAGTTCTCTTTGCAAATACAGCGCGCAATATGGGCGACGCACCAAAAGAAATAAAAATCAAACACATCAGCCACTGCTTCCAAGCCGATCCAGCTTATGGTGAAGGCGTCGCGAAAGCACTCGAAATTTCGATGAAAGAAGTAAATGTAGGTTCACTTTAATCAATTAAAAAAGCGGTAACCCCTTGTGGTTACCGCTTTTTTATTTATTTAATTATATATGTTGAACAAATGATTCTATATGATCTCCACTCCAGTTAGGCGAGAGTTGTTAGAAGGATTCTTTATATCAACACACAAACTATTAATAATGTGATATATTAAGGGTATTTTACAAGATGCTTTAAGCAAGGCGATATCAAGCGTGTCGATTAACCATAAAAATCCAATATAATACAAAAAGAAACACTCTTTTTGTAAAATGAAAGTACGACCAATCAAATACAAGAAGGGGTTTCTCTAATGAAAGTCTTTGCTTTAATCCTATTTTGCGCAGGTGTTATTGTTGCTATCTTTTCGAGTAACATAGACAATGCAGCAAAAAACCATATTATTGTCAAGTTCGCTGTCATCTTTTCAATGGTTGCCCTTGTGTTGTTTATTAGCCTAACACTATACAATACACTAAAATAGCAAAAGTCATCTCATTTTTCAAACAAGCCCTATTAATATCCGCTTAAAAACTTCTTACATATATCGTAGGATAATTAAGCGAGAATTATGGAGTAGCTTTTGCCAAAGGCACTTTCGGGTCTGAATTACAACCAAGTCGATGTGAATTCCCCTCAAAGAAGCTCGAATTACGACCAAGGGGCTTCGAATTCCTCTCAAGCGGCTGAATCACCCCCCAAACAAAGAAAAACACCTAAAATCATTTAATGATTTTAGGTGTTTTTGTCTATAGTTTTAGTTAAGTTAAAAAAACCGATTGATTGTACGAACCACTTAATATTACACACTTAATTTATGAGTGCCATCTTGCCTTCTTCATCCAAAACGATTTGACGACCATCGTTTAATGTGATTTCTAGCGGGTAGGTTTCTGCTGATTTCTCAGAGAAATACCATCTTCTCGCTGGCGGTACCAAAACGATGAACGCGTCGCCTTTCCCTAGAAAGTTCAATGATTCTGGATCCACTTCCGTTCCTCCGCGAAGTGGGATTCCGATATCTTGCAGCTGCTCCCCTACTTCCGAAACAAAAGGCGTTACTATACCGACTTCACTTATATTTAGAAAAGATGCCTGTGATACATCCCCAAATAAATCCTGTTTTCTACGACCAATTAATTCAACAATATTCCCTGCCGGATCTTCAAAATACATTGAATCCGCATCAAAACTTGAAAAGTAAATTTCATCTAATGATTCCCCACGATTTAAGGTCACTCGATCTTGCATCCAAAATTTCAACATGGAAAACTGATTTCCTGGTATATTAATTGCAAAATGATAAAATGCTGGTTGATTTGTATGCATGAACGTAATTGTAGATTGTCCTATTTCAACAATAAACTGTTCATTTGTTGACTCTACAATATTAAATTCCATTACATCACCGTAGAAACGTTTTAATGCTTTTAATTTGTTTGTATAAAACGTAACAGACTTAAACATGATATACCCCCACTTAGATTAAATTTTATATATAGTCTATTGCCTTCTTAAAGTTCTCTTTCTAGTATATCACTAAGAGAAGCTATGATGAATTTTACACGATCGATGAAATACATTTGTTAAATTGTTTGTTTAAGCTGCGTTTGGTACAATCATCGATATGGGCGGTAGGTTCCTGTGTCTAATAATAAGTGCGAGGGGTTTGAAAATCATTCAATGGATACTATTAATATTGTTTGCAATAGTTATTGAAATTGTTACACGTTATTTTACACGAGGTATGAAGGATAAAAGAAAAAGAGAACTTTACTTATCCTTAATATGGGTGATGTTTGGAATTGTATTTATTGTTTTTTGGATAATCTCAAAATAATAGACCAAAAAATAATCAGCTATTCGAAAATAGCTGATTATTACTTATTTTTATATAACATTAATGAGCATCAGGAAATACCCTTTTCATCGCTTCTGAAAATTCCTCGAAAAATCCTTCTACTGGCTTTCCTTCATTAATTTTTTCACCATAGTCATTCATTTGCTTAACAAAATCAGGATTTAATGACACATACACATTCTCAATAGCACTATTTGCAGTTCGCACCTTATCCGCAATTTTATCTTCCACATCTGGTGATAGTTCTTCGCTTGCTTGATCATGTAAAACAACAGCGGTATATGCATTGTTATTCGTCACAATGACTGTGGCACTTTCGACTTCATCTAATTCCGTAATTAGATTCGCTGCATCCTTAGCTACTTCCAGTTTGGATTCATTATCCCCTACTCCGCCTGTAACCTTGTCTTCAACCTCTGAAGGCGTCGAGTTTTCCGGTGGGACAGTGTTTGTCGTTGTATCTGTTGATGTTTTATCTGTCTCCGTTTTATTCTTGTTCATTCCACATCCCAAAAGTAAAACAGATATCATTAAAGCCATCGTAAATAATCCAATTCGTTTCAATATATTTTCCTCCTTTTTCGGATACTAACTTAGAGTATCCATAAAAGAGTTTTTTATGTTGTTTATTAAAAAAACTTATTTCATTCAATACTACTTTTACTTCTTAATTAATGATGAATGCTATCGTTATTTTAGTAAAACACCTCTAATTGAATCAATCTTCAAATCTTTTTACTAGTTTCCCCTGTAGTAATTCTTGAACATCACTTATAAATAAAGGCTACAATATCATTCCTATTCTCTATTTTAACGGTAACTATTTCCCTTTTCGTAAACTATAGGCTAAGTCAATTATTGCTTGACTGTACATATCACCTTTGATTAGAACAATTGTGTTTTCATCAACAATTTCTTTTAACAGTTCATATGCGAGTATTTTATTGTTAAACGAATAAACTGAAGAAGTCATTCCGCAGGCCAGTGCTTGTTCGGCCATTATCCGTGCATGCTCTCCAATTGTTATTAAAACGTCTACACCAATTTCATAAATCAGCACTCCTGCTTGTTTATGAACAATATAACCCCAAGATCCTAGATCTGTTATCGTCCCTACAATCGCAATCGTTTTTCTTCCTTTTCCAACATCCTTTAAAACATTTAAAGCTGCTTCCAAAGAAGTCGTTGTTATACTCCATGTGTCATCCAGAATAACGCTGTTATTAATCCCAGTAAAAATTTGAAGTTGTTTATTAAAAGTTTGAAATGTTTTCAAATGCTTTCTAGCTTTTTTCAAGCTAATCCCGACTTCATGGGCTGCTGCAAGCGCCGCTAATGCGTTATATACTTGGTGTCTTCCTAGTCCGGGGACAAACGTTTTATATTTTTTTCTTTTATGCCTAAGAACAAATTGCATTCCATTATTAATGTATTTAATATCTTTCGCATAATAATCACAAAATGAATCCATTCCTACACGAATGATACGACCATTATACTTGCCAAATTCTATTCTCTTACTGTTTTCATCATTTGAATTAATTATTAGCACACCCTCATTATTCAGTGCTTGTAGCATTTCACCCTTCGCGCTAATATATGCCTCGATAGTCTTACAATAATTCAAATGATGTGCACCAATATTTGTAATAATCCCTATTGTTGGCTTAAATATTTTACCTGCAATTTCTACGTCACCCGGAGCACCTACGGCGGTTTCGAAAACAGCAGCTTCTGTCTGATCATCAATGCTTAAAAGATAGTGTAAATGAGCCGTACGAGAGTTATTCGTACTTTCCGTTGACACAGTAGTTTTACTTTTCGATAGAATATGCTTAATCATTTCTTTTGTAGTTGTTTTCCCAGAAGTTCCGGTTACTGCAATTACAGGGATTTCAAACAAATCTCGGTAGTAATTAATAAATTCCCAATACGCTACATCAACATCCTTAACTTTAATAACCGATAATTGATCAATTTGATCACGTTCTGTTAATTCTTGACTCGTTACGAGTACTAAAGGGAAAAATTCTTTTAAGTCGTTCCAATTTAAAATCTTTATTTTTGAAAAAAGAACCGTATTCTTTTTTTTCACCTGTTTAATTCGATAGGCACCTTGTTCAATAATCATATCATCATGCCCTTGTATCAATTCACCAGCAATCGCAGCTTTTAGCTCTTTTACTGAGAGTGGCTTCATTGTGAACTGTTCACTCCCTTCATATTCCATATCATATGCATATTTCGATACTTCGCTTGTACAATCAGCGATTACTGTAAGTTTTTTTCTATCGTGATACGTAACCAAGCTGGGAATGAATTAGTTCATACATATATATAGAGTTGTCTTACTCGAAACTATTTTGGGAGTGAACTATTTGAAAACAATTATCTTTATTAACACCAATAAATCTGGATCCAGTAGAGATGCAATTCACTCTGCGGAACAACTTGGATACTTTACAGTTGTTTTTACTAATAATGAGAAACAAATACGGCAAAGAGAGGAGTACACAAATGTACATGAAATGATTTTCGTTGATACAACAAGCATTACTGAAATGAGAGATGTGATACACACTCTTAAATCCAGAGGAATGGATATCAAAATTATTATTAGTTTCATTGATTCCAATGTTCATATCGCTTCAATTCTGTGTGATGAATTTTGTCAAAACACAACTTCATCTAAAGCAATAGAAATAATGGAAAACAAAGAGAAAACGAGATCTTTTTTTAAAAGCCAACAATACACACCAAAATTCCATATCATTCAATCGGAGCAAAAGCCTTCTATAAAAGCAATTCGGTCCGATCTTAATTTTCCCGTTATCGTTAAATCACCAAAGTCTACGGGTTCCAAAGATGTGTTATTTGCAACTGGGAAAAAACAGTTGAAAAAACATATTGCGAAATTAAGAACGAAAGATCCTAACGATACGATTATTATTGAAGAATATATTATAGGTGACCAATATTTAGTAGAGGCTATTGTTTCCAATGGTACGGTTCAAGTAGCAGCAATCATTAAACAAGAAATCACGCATGACAAGAGGTTCATCATTACTGGTTATGGTGTGCTCTTGGAAATTCCATATGAACTTAAAGTAGGAATTGACGACGTACTCGATTCTGTCACATCACAGTTAGGAATTCAGAACGGCTCTCTTCACCTTGAATTACGATTATCTACAAATGGTTGGAAACTCATCGAAGTAAATCCGAGAATTTCTGGAGGAGCAATGAATAAAATGATCCAAGCGGCATTTGGTTATAACTTGGTTGAAGAAACATTAAAACTCTATCTTGGGGATAATCCATCAATTCGAAACGAATATGAAAAGTATGTATTCACACAATACGTCGTTGTATCAAAAAAAGGGACTTTAGAAAAAGTGACTGGGAAAGGAAGGGCTAGAAAATCACCTGGCGTTGTAGATGTATTTGTAAAACCTAAAAAAGGTGCAAATTTAACTCCTCCACTGTCAATGGGTCATAGATATGCTTATGTAATTGCAACCGGCGAGAGTTTGGAAGAAGCTCAATTGAATGCTAAAAATGGTGCAAATGAAATCATTTTCCATTTAGAGGATGATGATGAGGATGAAGAATAGTATATAAACAAAGGACATCTGCAAAGAGCAGTGTCCTTTGTTTTTATTAATTTGAAAAATGTGTGTCAATGAACTTTACAGTATCGAACATATTCGTTTTACTAGCTCCCTTAACTAAAATCGTGTCGTTCTCTTGAAGTAGATTTTCTAACAACTCATGCAATTTCTTGCGGTTTGTAAAATGATATATGTTATTGGCTGGGAACCCATTCCGAATCGCTTGTTGACCAATTTCTTCTGTTCGAAAACCATATGTGATGAGAATATCGGCACCCGATTCAGAAATATAATTCCCTATTTGTTCATACGACTTTTCCCGCAGATCTCCTAATTCTCGCATTTGACCAATGATAGCTATTTTTCTATTGTTTCCGATATTCGTTAACACGTCGATTGCCGCTTTAACTCCTTCAGGATGTGAGTGAACTGTATCATCAATTATAGTAATGTTTTCACTGCAATTGTAAATCGTCATTCTTCTAGGCGGTTTCCGGAAAAGTAACCCTAACTTAATATCCATCGGACTAAATCCTAAATGATCAGCTACAGCAATCGCGTTCAACGCATTATATACGTGATGTTCTCCCAAAATCGGAATAAATAATACCGTTTCTTGGTTTTGTAATTTCATTTTAAAACTCATTCCACCATCTACATAAGTAATATCATATGCCCTGTAATCTGCATCCGATTTTATACCAATTGTAATAATACTTCCTTTAAAATTCTCCGTTTCCAAATACTTTGAATACGTATCATCATTGTTGAGGAACAACACACCTTGTTGATCCATACCGTGAATAAGTTCGGATTTTGCTGCTGCAACTTTTTTAATATCCCCATCAAAATTTCCTACATGCGCCATTCCGACATTTGTCACGATACTAACATTGGGCTTTATGATGCTACAATGATGTGTGATGACCCCAGGGTAAGCCATACCGTACTCCAAAACAATCGCTTCATGTGCTGGCTTTATTTCAGCCGCGTGGATTTTTGTATGTTCGGTTGTATTCCAATAGTCCTTTGATTCAAACACATTCCACTTTTTCGCCAAGATTGATGCAAGAAATGCTTTCGAAGTTGTCTTTCCTGCACTACCAGTGATTGCAATAATTGGTGTATTCATTGTATTTTCAATACTTTTTTGTTTTAACTCCATTATTTCTCTTTTAATCTTTTTTTGATTTTGCGCCAAATATATAGCGTATTTAATGCCGTTTTTCACGACATCCAATTCCAAATAAAATGCAGGAGGGCAACCAGGACGCCAATTCACTTCGTAAATCCATAGTTTATGATTCTCATCAAGACCGATATCAATGCCCATTTCGTCAATGACCTCTCCGTATTGAATCATTTGAAGTTCATCCAAATGATTTGCTAAAGATAAGGAAAAGTACTCCAATGTTCTTTTAATATTGAACGCATCTTTTTTGAATTCTTGATTTAAAAAAGGCTCTAAGTAATTTGTAAATCCGCCACTATTGATATTAGGAATGATTGATCCAAGGGGTGCAACACGAGGATAAATGGTTGTAATTACCCACTTTCCTTCACCGTTCTTTTGAACATGAAGTCTGAAATCGAATACTTGGCCAGAGTTTGTTACGGATTGAATATATGGCTGACCAATATATTTCCCAGTTTTAAGTCTTTCTGTTATTAGTTCTTCTAATTGTTGTTTTGTGAAGGTTGTCGTTATAGCATTTCTTCCGACTGTAAAATTCGAACCTTTTTTTGAAATAAACAATATTCCTATTCCTTTTCTACCGTCAATTGGCTTGAAAACAATTTTTTCAAATGCGCTACTAAATTTAAAAAACTGACTTGTGCTTCTAATAATTTCGGTTGGAATTAAATATGTCGAGAATTTTCCCGCTTCATTTAATCGCTCACTAATATTCCACTTATTTCCTATCGAATACGTCGTAAAAGGAATTTCCTTCCGCAATTTCTGTATTATTTCTTTTGATTTAGCTAGTTTTTCAGGACTTCCTGCATTGTAAACTACATCGGGAAAGGGCATTGTTTTTCCTATCCATTTCCCATCTTCATAAACTTGTCCGTTAATTGTGCGCTTTTTAAAATCCACTTCTCCAGGTGAAAAGTAAAAAAAAGTAGCCCCTTCTGCTTTGGCAACTGCAGCGTATGCGTAAGATTTTACAACAGTTGTCGGGTCTTTTCTATGGTGTAACATTCCTATTAATGTCATTTAATAATCTCCTTTTTTTATCTCTGATCCTTCTCTATTACATTCAAAGAAGGATGCTTTTGATAAGGACAAACGTTTAGAATATACGAATATATTTAGATACTAAAAAACCGCAACTGCGTATGCTGCGGTGTAGGGTAGAGAGGTATCTTTTTATCATTTTGGAAAAACAATGGGGTGGGGTCGACCAACAAGTTCCGGCGGTAGTGGATTGATTTCACAAAAACAATTTAAATTGACGATAACACATGACTTTGTCTTTCTTAGTGCGTAATATTCATCACTAGAATTTACAAAGTTCCCTTCAATATCTACTGGGACGAGCAATGATAATGTTGCACAACACGTTTCTACATCTATTTTTTCCAACCTAAAATGAGATGTTGTTACACATTTATAGTGAACCGTAAATGGATCCGTACAACCTACTGAAAAAAGCATAAAAGGAATCGTATCAAACCTTTTTAAATTACATATAAATTGAAAATCAATATCATTCATTGTGATAATCTCTTGCTCTTTCATCAGCCTTTTCATTGCTACACAAACAGTGTTTTCTTTATGCATCCCGACTTGTCCCCCCTACAGAAATATCCACTATTTTTCTAGTATATGTTTAAACTGTTTATAGGAATGGGTTTTCAGAAAATTACCAAGTCTACTCCAATGGCTCTATATAAAACTTAATTTTCCTCGCGGCCTCTTTCGCATTAATCTTTGCCTCAGTTATAGTATCTCCGGTAGCGATAACATACCCGTACCGCTGTCCCATTGAAATCGGAGGAATAATCATTGATCCTATTGTCGGTTTCACAAACACCTCGTGGACACCTGTGGAATTCTCCGCAATATCACAGCCAGTAACCTTTAGTAAATAACCATACGAATTAATTGTTATATAATGAACATAAATATTTCTTTCATACTTTCTATTTAATTTAGGCTCCATTCCAAGATATAGCCCAATTGTTTCTTCCACCAAGCTTATTCCAAAAGCTTCTTTTATCATTTGATTCATCGCTCCGCCAGATATTCTCGGGTTCAGTTCAACTAGTTTGACACATTCATTTACTATTCTAATTTCAAGATGAAATGCAGCATTGGATATTTCCAAAGTTTTTTGAATGGATGTAACAACTTCAAAAATCTTATTATATATTGATTCCTCTACATTTAATAAAACCGTATAACCTGTCACAATAAATTTGATCTCTTTTTCAACTTCCTGCATAATAATGGCTATTATTTTTACATTCCCATTATTAATAAGTACTTCAACTAAATATTGCGGTCCATCAAGATACTCCTCTAGAATTATTTTCTGATAGGGATAAATTCTAGCTAATTTTTTAATTACATTTTTCGCTTCAAAATCATCTCTCACCAAATAGACATCCTTTGATGCTTTTGAAATAGCTGATTTTATAATAACAGGATAGCAATTTCTCATTTGTGTAAAACCATATTTTGGATTGTAAACTTTATAATCGATATTCATCTTATCATTTCTAAAAACATCCCTTGTAATCGCTTTGTCCTCCATTTTTCTAAGTGCATCAACAGATATCTTTGAACCACAAAGTGTATTCGATAAATGAGTTGCCATTGAAACATAAGGATCTACAAAGCTAATAATCGCTGTTATTTCAAAACCTTGTTTTTGAAGTAATTCAATTTCTATACTAATTGTCTCTTCTATAATTTCATCCAAATAAACTATACGCGAAACATCCGGAAACTCTGTTGGATTTTCAAAAAAACTACTTCTAGCCGTTACTAAGATGGTTGAATAGCCCAATCGAAATGCAGTTTTTATCCCTTCACGACTGGAGCCTGATTTGGTCGTTTCAATAAATACAATTGATTTCAGAAATCATCATTCCCCCGTGAAAATAGTGTTGTCGCTACTCTCATTTGTATGCAACTCCACTATTTTCGTGTATACAACAAAAAAATAATCACCCATAAAATCATGGATGATCAGTAGGATTCATTACTTCATAAATTTTAACTGCTTTTTATCGTACCCTTTAAATTTAATATCCAGTTTCAAACTTGTATAATCATTTATTTCAAATACATCGGACGCTTTTTTTATCATATCTAAATCTTCCATAGTTGGATCGAAATCAAGGGCTTCAAATAAGGAACCAAGCTTTTCTAAAGCTTTATTGCCGTATAAATAAATATTTTCTATTTTATTTTCATACACGGCTTCAGTCTTATCATGACCTTCTTTGAATTCAACAATGATGGCGTCCTTCATTTCCTTTGTATCTATTGTCATATTAAATTCAGTAAATCCGTAAACCTCACCTGGTTCATTATCCTTTTCCTTCATCCCATCAGGAAACACTGTCACTTTATTCTTATTTCCACAGGCACTACATAAAAGTACCGTAATCATTAGTAAAAAAACATACCGAAACACTTTACTTTTCAAAATGCTAAACCTCTTTTCACATCAGTAATATATTGTTAATCTCAATGTAACCGATGCATGGTGGGCTTATACGAAAGAAGCTTTTATTAAGGCTAAATTCAAAACTACTTAGAGATTTCTTAATAAAAAACCGTCACCCAATACATGATTATGTATCGGATGACGGTATAATTAGTTCGAAATTCTCTTAGAAACTTTCATTCCCAGTTTTATAAATTAAGTTCCAACTATTTGATTCAATTAAATCAGTACTTTTCACTCGTTCCCCTGATCCCAGTGCAACTTCGTCGTCAATAATAGCGACTACCATTGCTTTAATACCGTTATCTAGATTTATATAAATATCTCCAACAGAAGGTTTTACAACAGAAAGCTTATTCGCTTCATTTTCTAATTGTATATCCTCCTCTAATTGACTTTCGGTTACAATTGAATAATCGAGATAATCAATTTGATTGGCGTCATTGTCAACACCAGGAACCATCACCAAGTATTCTCTTTTTCGAACAGTGTTATGAAAAGTTGTATATACACCAACATCAATGAGACTTTCAACTTTTTCGAACTCATTTAATGAATAGTAATCCATTTGGCTTGGGTGTGGACGTGTAATTAAAATATAACCGCCCTCTACCGCTCCTTCATCTTTTCTTAGTGTGTATCGAATACCCAACAACATTAGAGAGTCCATATGTTGTGGTTTATAAAGTGTTAAGTCTTCAGCTTTGCATGATTCTTGAACCATATCTTTTATGCGGTACATTAAAACTGACAACCTAGAAAGTGGTCGAACTGAGTATACCTTGTGTAATTCATTTTTATAATAAACAAACTGACCTTTTCTAACTTGTAAAAGATTCACAAAAACCCTCCATTACTTTAATGATAATAACCTTAGCTTATAAGATAATGCAATTATTGTCTATGTTTGTTTTACTATTAATCGATTATATTAAATGTATCCCCACCTTCAAGTGTGCCATTTTCAAACCCTTTATAAAACCATTCCCTCCTCTGCTCAGAGGTGCCATGAGTAAAACTTTCGGGAACAACATAGCCTTGTGCCCTCTTTTGTAAAGTGTCATCGCCGATTGCACTTGCTGCAGTTAACGCTTCCTCAAGATCCCCTTTCTCAAGTAAATCCATCCCCTGAGCATGATGAGCCCAAACTCCAGCTAAATAATCTGCTTGCAATTCAAATCGAACTTGGTATTTATTAAATTCTGTTTCACTTAATTTTTGACGAAGCGGCATAATTTCATCAGTTGTTCCTAATAGAGTTTGGACATGATGTCCCACTTCGTGAGCAACCACATACGCCATTGCAAAATCTCCTGGTGCCTTAAACTTTTCTTTCAATTCATTATAAAAACTGAGATCAATATAGAGTTTCTGGTCCCCGGGACAATAGAATGGACCTACAGATGCACCCGCTGCTCCACATGCAGATTGAACACTTCCCGTATAAAGAACTAGAACCGGCTTCTCATAAATAAGACCATTTTCCTCAAAGATAGCAGTCCAAACATCTTCAGTATCCGATAATACAACAGAAACCAGTTCCACTAATTCTTTTTCTTCCTCCGATTCTACATAAGGCGTACTACTTTCCGAATTGGGTTGTATCTTATTCAAAACTTCACCTGGGTCTCCACCCATAAAGGCGATAATTAGGATGATTATAATTCCACCAATACCGCCTCCCATTATTGTTTTCCCTCCCATACCTCTTCGGTCTTCTACATTGGTGCTTTGTCTACGTCCTTTTGTCTTCATTTCATACCTCCTAAAATAAGCTTTTAGCTGTAACGCAGCAAAATATTATTTCATAATACAGGTATACCCGAAATACATAAAATTAGTGCATTCTATTTGAAATTAAAAAACCACTTCCAAATTCAGAAGTGGTAGTAGGTTTTTATTTTACAAGAGCAAGTTGTTCTGCTCTAATTTCTTTGGCGGCTTCGACCATTACTTTTAAAGCTGCAATTGTTTCTTCTTCATTTCTTGTTTTAAGACCGCAATCTGGATTGATCCAAAACTGATTAGGGTTAATCGTTTTTAATGCACGATTTATATTCTGTCTCAATTCTACTTTACTCGGAACACGTGGACTATGAATATCGTATACCCCTAATCCAATTTCTTTATCATAAGTGTTTTTCTCAAATGCTGAAATTAGTTCACCGTGACTTCTGGACACTTCAATTGAAATTACATCTGCGTCAAGCGCACTAATTGAGTCAATAATTTCGTTGAAATCAGAATAGCACATATGTGTATGGATTTGAGTGTCATTTTCAACAGATGCAGTTGCAATTTTAAAAGCATGAACGGCTGCATCTAAATAGCCATTTCTATCCGAAAGATTAAGTGGAAGCCCCTCTCTTAGTGCTGGTTCATCCACCTGAATCATGTGGATACCATTCTTTTCGAGTTCCTCTACTTCATGACGGAGTGCATACGCTATCTGATTTAAAACTTCAAAACGAGGTATATCATCCCGTACGAATGACCAATTCAATATTGTTACTGGACCTGTCAACATTCCTTTTACTGGTTTCTTCGTTAATGATTGTGCATAGACACTTTCTTTCACCGTAATTGGCTGACTAAATGCAACATCACCTAAAATAAGCGGTGGTTTTACACAACGTGACCCATAAGATTGCACCCAACCGAATTGTGATACGACGAATCCTTCAAACTTTTCACCGAAATATTCGACCATATCCGTTCTTTCAAATTCCCCGTGAACTAATACATCTAGACCTATTTCCTCTTGAATATCTATCCATTTTGAAATCTGGTCTTTGATAAACTGTTCATATTGCTCTGCGGAGTTCTCTCCTCTTCTCCATTTAGATCTTTGCTGTCTCACCTCCGCTGTTTGTGGAAGACTTCCAATCGTAGTTGTTGGTAGTAGTGGTAGCTTAAAACGCTTTCGTTGAGCAAGAATTCTTTCGACAAATGGTGACGCACGATTTACATCACTTTCCGTCAAGCTCTTAATATTTCCTTTAACTTCAACGTTTTGACGATACTTGGAGTTATTAAGAGTAGTAAGCGCATTTTTGTTTTCTTCAAGCTTCGTTGCGATTGTTTCCTTGCCATCCCGAACTGCTTTTGTTAGATGAACAATTTCTAATAGCTTTTCATCCGCAAATGAAAGTCCGCCTTTTATCACATTGTCCAAATTCGCCTCGAGTTTAATGCTTACTGGTACGTGAAGTAATGAAGATGACGGTTGTATAATCAGACGGTCTTTCTCAACATATGACTGAATTTCATCCAATAGCGAAAGCTTTACATCTAAATTCGTTTTCCATACGTTTCTGCCATCAACGACACCTGCTACTAAAACTTTGTCCTTTGGAAATCCAAACTTTTGTAGCAATTCAATTGTATTGCCATGAACAAAATCAAGCCCTAACGCATGCACAGGAAGTGCTGAAATCTCCTTATAATTGGAAACTTTCTCGAAATACGTTTGTACTATGATTTTCAAACTTGGAACGGCCTCATCAATTGCGGCATAGGCCTTCTGTACAGCTTTAAGTTCGTCGGCCGACAGTTCGCTTGTAAATATCGGCTCATCTATTTGAACCCACTCCGCACCTGCATCTGCAAGTCCTTTTAATACTTCTATATAGAGTGGCGTAAATTGTTCTACTCTTTCTGCAAAAGAAATATCCTCTGATGATTTAGCTAATTTTATAAATGTGATTGGGCCCAAAAGAACTGGTTTACCGTTAATTCCTAACTCCTTTTTTGCTTCCCGATAAAATTCCAGTGGACGATTCTCAACTAATTTCGGCGTTACATTATCCAATTCAGGTACGATATAATGATAGTTTGTGTTGAACCACTTAGTCATTTCTGAAGCAATTGCATCTTTATTACCACGGGCAATTGCAAAGTAGGTATCTAATGGAACTTTCCCACCCGCATACTCAAAACGTGTCGGCACAATTCCGAACATAATTGATGTATCCAGTACATGGTCATATAATGAGAATTCACCTACAGGGATTAAATCAATACCTATTTCTTTTTGCTTCCGAAGATTATCTAGACGTATTTCTTTTGTCTTCGTTAATAATTCCGCTTCTGAAATTGCCCCACTCCAAAAACTTTCTAAAGCTCTTTTCCATTCGCGCTTTCCACCAATGCGTGGGTATCCAATAGTTGAACTTAGTACTTTAACCATATCATCCATCTCCTCAGTTATATGTTTTAGTTGTTCTATTTTTTAGTTCAGTGTCACCATTGATTTAGGTACTGCCTCTACATTTACTTTGCTATTTATATAATTTGTTAAATTAACCGTTATATCATAGCGGGTGAAAGGGGTTATTAAATAGATCCCATGAAAATATTCGAGTGCAACATCAATGAGCTCTTTTGATATTTCAATTCCCTCACGTGTCGATTGCTCACGATCATTTGTAAACAAAGCCATTCTTGCCCGAACTTCATCTGTTAATTTAATACCCGGAACTTCATTATGAAGAAATTCCGCATTTTGCGTTGAAGTTAAAGGCATGATTCCAATATAAATAGGTGCTTTCAAGTGTTTTGTCGCCTCATAGACAGCAATAATCTTTTCCGGACTATAAATTGGTTGTGTAATAAAGTAATCCGCACCCGCTTCGATTTTCTTTTCCAGACGCAGCGTTGCTCGATCAAGGTTACGCACGTTCGGATTAAATGCAGCCGCCACAGTAAAATTTGTTTTTTGTTTCAAAGATTTACCCGATGGTGAATTTCCGGCATTAAATTGTTGAATCATTTCAAGCAAACCAAATGATGTTACATCAAAAACTGAAGTAGCCCCAGGGAAATCTCCTATTTTTGTAGGATCACCTGTAATCGCTAATAATTCAGTAATGCCTAGTGTATGCAAACCCATAAGATGTGATTGTAGTCCTATTAAATTACGGTCACGACAAGTAATATGAACAAGCGGCGACACGTAAAATCTCTGTTTAATTAGTGACCCCATTGAAGCATTACATATTCTAGGACTTGCAAGTGAATTGTCCGCCAGTGTTATAGCATCCACACCAGCTTTTTGTAACGCTTCTGCACCCTGAAAATAAAGGTCGGTATCTAAATGTTTTGGTGTATCTAGTTCAACAATAATAGAATGTCGTTCTTTCACAATCTCTAGTAAACTAGGCTTTGTTAATTCCTTTTGCTCTGAAACTTTCACTTTAATTCCTTCTATTTTAATTAACTTTTCCGTCACAGGCTTCCGATTGATAAGCCCCTCTGCCAAAGCCTGAATATGATCAGGTGTTGTACCGCAACATCCACCAATTAGATGAATTCCTTCGTTTCGGAAACTTTCTGCCTGTTTTTTAAAATATTCAGGTTTATTCTCATAGAACAACTTTCCGTCCTTATAACCTGGCAAACTTGCATTTGGATAAACTGCCAACATCGCACGTTTTGGTATAGGTACAAACTCTAAAGATTTAAGCATATGATAAGGGCCAAATTTACAATTGATACCAACAACGTCTGCTCCCAATTCCTCCAATATTAAAAGGGAATCTGCAAGCGCCATTCCATTTTGCAAGACTCCAGCCTCTTGCATTGAAACGTTTGTGATGATTGGTAGATCTGTTACTTCACGGGCTATTTTGAGTACTGTTGTTAACTCTTCAAAATCATAATAGGTTTCAAGAATTAGCCCATCTACCCCCTCAAGAAGGAGGCAATACAATTGTTCTCTAAAACTTCTTTTGATTTCCTCTTTCGTTCCAATTTCCGTTTGGGAACCATGAATACCACCAATCGTTCCAAGAATAAATGTATCTTTCCGTGCTGCTTCTTTTGCTAATTTAACAGCGGCTTGATTGATCTTTTTCACTTGATCCTCTAAACCGTATCTTGAAAGTTTAATATAATTGGCACCGTATGTATTCGTTTGAATTACATCGGCACCCGCTTGAATATAGGCTTGATGTATATGAAGAACTTGTTCTGGATGTGTCAGGTTCAACTCTTCAAAACAGCGATCCACTCCATGAGAATATAGAAGTGTTCCCATTGCACCATCACCAATTAGTATGCGTTCCCTCATTGTTTTCAGTAAATCCAACCAATTCACTTCCCTTTCCTAAACTTCAAGATTTCAGCATTTTTCGCACTCTTGAAATGCCTGTTTTAAATCTGCAACTAAATCTATTTCATCTTCTATACCTACAGAAATTCGAAGCAAACAATTGGTTAGCCCGTATTCCTTTCGGATATCCTCAGGAATCTCTGCATGTGTCTGCGTTGCGGGGTACGTAATAAAACTTTCCACCCCACCTAAACTTTCTGCAAACGAAAATAATTTCAACGACTTTAAAAATGTCGGCACCCATTCTTCATTTGCTATTAAAAAGCTAACCATACCTCCTCTTCCAGGATAAAATACATCTGTTACTGAAGAATGTTTTTGTAAAAATCGTTGTATAATAAGTGCATTCTTTTCATGTTGGTTCATTCGCAGTGCAAGTGTCTTTAAACCCCTTATTAAAAGCCAACAATCAAAAGGAGATAGGATAGATCCACATGCATTGTGTAAATACTTTAATTCCTCACCTATCTTTTCACCTTTTGAAATAACAAGTCCAGCAAGTATGTCGTTATGACCCCCTAAATATTTAGTTGCACTGTGGATCACAACATCCGCACCTTCTTCAATTGGACGTTGTATATACGGGGTATAAAAAGTATTATCTACAATTAATAGCAACTCATGTCTTTTCGTGAATTTCGCCGTTAACGCTATGTCTGTTTCCTGCATCAAAGGGTTTGTCGGTGTTTCAAGAAAAACAGCCTTTGTATTTTTCTGAATACACTCTTCAAGTTTCGCTTCTTCTTTCCCATCCCAATACGAAAAGGTAAAACCATAATTTCTTTCAAATAATTCAAACATCCTATAGGATCCACCGTAAAGATCCCGAGATACAATAAAGTGCGAATCCTTTTCAAACATTGAAAAGACGAGTTGAACTGCACTCATTCCCGAACTACATGCAAATGCATTGTCACCACTTTCAAGTCTTGCAACTGCTTCTTCTAATACATCTCGCGTTGGACTTCCAGTTCTTGAATAAGCATAACCCTGACCGAGACCAATTTCTTCATGATGATATGCTGTTGAAAGGTAAATTGGAGTGCTTATTGCACCATGCTTTTCATCTCTTCGATTGCCTATTTGTACAAGCTCTGTCTGTTTACTAAAACGAACCAAAAACAATCCCTCCTTTAAATTTGAACCAGGTGTTCCATCCCAATTAATTAACAGGAAAACAAAAAGCCATCACCCTAAAACACATAGGAAGATGACCAAATAAAACTCATCTTCCAAGTCGTAATAGACTTGCTGGAATTAGCACCTTTCCATAAATGGGGGTTGCTGAGGTGTCATCGGGCCAGTCCCTAAACCTCTCTAGATAAGAAAACTATTCAATTTGAGATATCGATTTCAATACCCTTTTAATTAATTTACTAAATAAAAAATCCCCTTCATTATATAAGAAGAGGGTTTTGCAAAATTCGCGTTTTTCTCTTCTCATCTCCAAGTTATTAACTACTGGAATTAGCACAGTACTAAAAAGTCTGTTGCTGAGGTATCATAGGGCCAGTCCCTCCACCTCTCTGGATAAGAAAAATTCTATTAAGTTATTAATACTTACATTACACGTAACATTTGAAAGTGTCAAGCAACTTAAGCAATTCAAAAACTAATCAATTGAATCTCTTTTAACGTTTTACTATAATTCCCTACTTATAAAACTATGGATTAAATTCTGAATTTGGATTCAAACTCCACGAAGTAGTAATTTTAATAATGTATTCGTGTTAATCTTCCGTTCATATTCGAGCGTTACACTATATTAAGAAAGTAATTTATGGAGGAGATATTATGAATATTGCATGGAAAGAAATCAAAAAGAATAAAACACGTTTTATCATTTTGGGATCTATTGTATTTTTGGTCAGTTTATTAACCTTTATTATCTCTGGATTGTCGAACGGCTTATCTCAAGATAATGCTGCCCTAATAAAGAATCTTCCGGATGGTCAATTTTATATGAATTCCGATGCCGATGAAACCTACAATCTCTCACGAATAGATAGCAATGTGCAAGACGAAGTATTTAGTGAACATAAGGATGCGGCGGCATTTTCGATTCAAATGGGGTTTTTAAATGATACTGAAGACAAACAACGAAGTGTAGCGTTTGTAACATCGACTGAATCGAATCTGTTCCAAAAAGTAAACGATGGAGAAATAATATTAGATCAATCATTGGAAGATGCGGGAATTAGTATTGGCGATGTACTTACGAACAATCAGTTCAGTGGTGAATTTAATGTAATAGGTTTTGTAGATCAAGAAAAATACAGTCATGCACCTGTTGCATACATTAATATGGAAAACTACAAAGAAATTTACCGAGTTAATGAAATGCAATTGGTTTTTATTCCAGGGCAAGATAAGGGTCAATCGTACACAGGGCTTCAATTTTTTTCGAATAAAAGCTTTTTAAACACCATTCCTAGTTACAGTGCAGAACAAATGTCACTAAATATGATTGTTTGGTTTTTAGTTGTCATTAGTGGTATGTTGTTCGCAATCTTCTTCTATATGATGAATGTACAAAAAATTGGATTGTACGGAATTCTTAAAGCGATTGGTGTAAAAACTAGTTCTTTGTTTAAAATGATGTGGACACAAATGCTATTCGTAACAGCGATTGCTTTGACTTTTTCAATAGCACTTAGTCAAGGATTTAATTTTATTGTTCCTAAAGGAATGCCTTATGATCTACCTTATGAAACGACAATTCAATTATCAATCATTTTCGTATTTATTGGCTTTATTGGGGCTACACTTTCTGGTATACAAATTAAAAAAGTTGAACCATTGCAAGCAATTCAACAAGGAGAGGTTTAATATGACCATATTTACAATAGATGAAGTAAGAAAATCGTTTACAAATGGAGATATAGAAGAACAAGTTTTAAAAGGTATTAATATTTCGTTAAAAGAAGGGGAAATAACAGCATTAGTAGGTGCTTCAGGGTCTGGTAAAAGTACAATCTTAACGATTGCGGCAGGTCTTCAACAAGCAACAGATGGTGAAATAGTATTCGAAGGACAAAACTTAACAAATATGAATCAAGAACAGATTCGTAAAATACGGGCAAGTGATTTTGGTTTTGTGTTTCAATCGGCTCATCTTGTACCCTTTCTGACAGTAGAAGAACAACTAATGTTAATGCTAGATGTTTCGGAATCAAATTTAAAAAAACAGTCGCAAAAAGATGAGGTTGAAAAAATTCTTAAACTCGTAGATATGAATCACAGAAAGGATGCTTACCCAGCTTCGCTATCGGGGGGAGAAAAGCAACGGGTTGCAATTGCTCGTGCAATTATACACAAACCAAAGATGTTGTTCGCAGATGAACCAACTGCAAGTCTTGACTCGAAAAGATCGAAAGATGTGATGTTATTAATTCGTGATTTAACGAAAACAATGAATATTACTACATTAATGGTTACGCATGACGAGGAAATGCTGAGCTATGCGGATCATGTAATCACGATGAAGGATGGATTAGTCATTTAAAAAAAAGAAAACCACGGAGAAATCTCCGTGGTTTTCTTTTGTAATTTATCTTCTAGTAGCCGCTTCTTCCCACGTCTTCTCAAGCCAACTATCAAATTCAGTTCCCTTTTCTCCCTCGTACGTGTCAAATAAATCAAGTCTCATGTTTTTCAACTTTTCCTTATACTCCTCATACGTATGCCCCGCAGGTAAACTTTTCTTAACTCTTACAAAAACCTTAGATGCATCTTTAATTAAATCGCCCGTTTTCTGTTTTGGCATTGAGACCTCTTCACCAAAGCTTTTAAGATGGCGATAAGCAGCTTCTTGCAATTTATACACTGCATCATTTTCCATTCTATTCAAAAGTACGTCAATTGTTCTTTTATGTTTCCATTTTCCTAATTCTTCAATTGCATCAAAGCGTTCCCGCCAATTCGACGAACGATTCGCAGCTTTTTTTAACTCATCATAATTTGGTGGTAATTCATTTGTTATTGCATTATTCATTTTAGTCATTCTCCTTTTTATTAAATCCAATTGAAAACATGTTTTTCATTTCATGATAATCTTCTTATCTATTGTACCATCTTCTGCTGTTTCACATACTTTTTCAGCCAATTTAGATGATAACAAATAAATCGAATACGTTTGATAACTCTAGATTCGGGTACTTTACACATAATAAGTCTAAAATGATTTTCGAACTATTGGGAGGTTGCTTAAAATGGGAAATAAGAAGTATGTAGGTTCATTTCAAACAGAAAACGAAGTTCTCGATAAAATTGCAGAGTTGAAGAATTTGGGTTATAAAGAAAATGATATTTATGTTATAACAAATAACTTGGACATATTATCAATCGTTCGAGGATTAACAGATGTAGACTTAAGATCCTCCGAAGGCAATTGGCTTGACCGCTTCATTGCATTTCTTAGTGGTGATGAACCCGTAAAATCCGCATTTAACCATATGGGTTTCACACAAGAAGAATCAGCAAGGTATTATAATGAAGTGAAAAATGGCGGCTTACTTTTATATGTAGACCAGGAATATGCTAATCTTATGCAGCAAAAAACGGACTTTCAAAGCGGTTATACAGATCCAAATATTGGTTCAAACTTCACGGTCAATTATGCAGATGCAAATAAAGAAAAAATTAATAATTAATTAAATTTCAAGTGATTTTATAGGTACAACCTCCGATTTAGGCCAGCATCGGAGGTTGTTTTAATTTAATCAATCGATAAAAATGGATTTCCTTTCATGCCCATCCAAAGGTTCGTTTGCTCGATTTGATATGCAAGCTGAAGCAAACGATGTTCATCTCCCTTAGAAGCCATCACTTGGACGCCAAGCGGTAAACCGTCTTTCGATATATGGACCGGAACAGACATTGCGGGTTGTCCCGTTAAATTTGCAAGCTGTGTGTATGGAGTGTATGTC
The DNA here is from genome assembly GCF_051550205.1 of Sporosarcina sp. FA9. Classification (GTDB taxonomy): domain Bacteria; phylum Bacillota; class Bacilli; order Bacillales_A; family Planococcaceae; genus Sporosarcina. The sequence continues at coordinate 1,603,642 of NZ_CP188819.1, read as the reverse complement.
AAACTAGGTAAAAACATCTCATAAATTACAGCCTGTTTCTTATCTACAGACGCACTGCTCATTTGTTCTCGTAACAGATGTTGTTGTTCGAGTGAATGAGTAAGCTCTCCGATTTTAGGAGCTGTAAATGCTGTAGAAGGCGTGATGTAGAAATCATACGTTTCATGCACGATAGCCATTTTCTCAGCAGCAGTATCCCATGAAGATAAGCTTTCTGAAAACTGCGCCGCAGATACCGATTTCCCAGCCTCATTTAATAACCAAGTCTCAATTTCAACATCGTCGACTTGAATTTTTCGGCCTATAGATCTTTCTATGCCATTAAAAACGGTCGCAATTTCACCGCTATTCATCAGAAAATAGTCTTCCATTAATTGAACCCCGTCGATTCCATTATCTACTTCATGGACATCATGTCCTAATTCTTCTAACCATTTAATCGTCTTTTTAACGGCTTGCTCTGCATCTTCAGAAACTTCAGTTCCTACTGGAGATTTAATGGAAAAAGCGATTTTTAACTTTCCCCCAAAAGATTCTTTCATAGCTCCATTGTAACTTCTTAGAAATAAAGGTGTTTGAAATGCTGCAGATGGCTGAATTACTTGAAGTAGATCAAGCATTGCAGCACTATCACGAACAGATTTACTTAGAACAAAGTCAATCGACGCACCTTGCCACTGTCGCCCTACTCCTGGACCTACCGGCGTACGACCTCGTGTTGGTTTTAAACCAAATAAACCAGTGAAAGATGCCGGTATACGAATGGAACCTCCCCCATCGCTTGCACCAGCAACCGGAACCACACCCGATGCAACCGCTGCCGCTGAACCTCCACTTGAACCACCCGGTGAATAATCAGCGTTCCAAGGATTTCTAGTCTGTCCATGTAAAACTGGCTCCGTAATGTTCTTAAGGCCAAATTCAGGTGAGTTTGTATGACCAATGAACAATAAACCTGCATTTCTAAGTCGTGTCACAAAATTTGAATCATGAGTAGCAATTACGTTTTTAAATAATTGAGCGCCGCTTGTTATTGGTTCACCCTTTACCGACTGGGATACATTTTTTAATAATAATGGGACTCCAGACAAAGGGGTCTCCCCCAATAAACTAGTCTTCGCCTCTTCTAAAACCTTATCCTCACGTGTACTCGTTACTATATTTAACAATGGATTCACTTTTCTAAGTTGTTTAAAACTTAATTCAACAAATTCACTTGGCTTCATTTCTTTTTTTCGAATATAATGTGCAATGTCCATAGCATCTAATTTAATATATGTTGAAAGATCTATAACTTTCTCCTCCAATAATCATACTTTCCCTAACCGTATCATGAACTCGTATACATCTAAAGTTATGAAATTCAAAAAAGATCAGAGGATTAGAAACCTTCCCGATCATTTTTCATCGTTCCTATATAGAGTTTAGTAATAAGGTCTAATGAGAATGTAAACAAGAACACCCGTAAAACTGACATATAACCAAATTGGCATTGTCCATCGTGCAATCTTTTTATGACGCTCATTTTCCATATTCCAAGCCCGAGTTACTGTAGTAAGGGCTAACGGAACAATGGCCGCTGCTAGTATAATATGTGTAATTAAAATAAAGTAATAAAAGCCCGCTAAAAATCCGTCTCCACCATAAGGAGTTGATGGCGCAAGATAATGAAAGGAAACATAAGAGATTAGAAATAAAAATGTTGTCCCAAATGCCGCGTAAATAAATCGCTTGTGTACTGATACCTTTCCTTTTAAAATTGCAACGAGTGCACATACTAAAAACATAAAAGTAAATGTATTAAAAATTGCATTCAAAAGAGGTAAAATCGTTACATCAAAAGCATTGAAGTCCTCTACTCCAGGTACTCCAGAAAGTACACCGATTGCGCCAATCAACACAATTGACAATGTAATTATTAGTGGTCGATAATTTTTCTTTTTAAATGGTTTTCCATTCATAAACTCAACACTCCAATACATTTCTTTTATCCCATTTAATAAGTTTATCACAAAACAAAAAAATTAATTGAATTTGAATAAATGTTTGTTGTGCTGTCACTAAGTTATGTCGATTTTATGGTTTTCCCATAAATATATTGTTAACAAAAAAAATTGTATGAGTATCCCAGAACACTGAGATATTCATACAATTCCATTAAAATCATTCTTCTTCGACTTGCCTCAAAAACTTTTTTGTCCGTTCTTCTTGAGGATTTTCGAAGATCTGTTTCGACGTTCCTTGTTCAACAATTACGCCACCATCCATGAATATCACACGGTCCGCTACCTCTTTTGCAAAGTTCATTTCATGGGTAACGACAACCATTGTCATACCTTCTTCAGCGAGTTCTTTAATAACTTGAAGAACTTCACGAACAAGCTCCGGGTCTAGTGCAGAGGTTGGTTCATCATAGAGCATAACTGTGGGGCTTAGCGATAATGACCTCGCGATTGCAACACGTTGTTGTTGTCCACCCGATAATTGAGCAGGATAATGATTTGTGCGATCCCCTAGACCTACTTTTATCAAAAGTGCTTCTGCCAATAGTCTAGCATCTTCTTTTTTTGCACCATGAATCGTTAGTGGACCTTCCATGACATTTCCAATAGCCGTCTTATGTGGAAAAAGATTAAAGTTTTGAAAAACAAAACCGGTTCGTTTTCTCATTTCACGAATATTTTTTTTACGTTGCCGATCATTTTTTGCAGAAGCGTCTACTTTGTAATCACCAATTTTAATAATTCCTTCATTTGGTTCTTCTAAAAATGTGATGCAACGTAATAGTGTAGATTTCCCCGAACCGCTTGGCCCCATTATTACAACTACTTCACTTTCGTTTACTGAAAGGTCTATTCCTCTTAAAACGGGATTATCACCAAATGTTTTTTTAAGGTTTTCTATTTGAATAACAGCCAAAGCAGCCACCCCCTATTTCTATATTCAACAACTACTTAGCGTGCTAAGTGCTTGGAACTATTTCTTTCTAATCGATCAAGTACAGCTGTGAAGAAAGAAATGATCACCCAATAAATTGCTGCCGCCACCAAGTAAATTGTAAGCGGTTCAAAGTTTATAGCTATAATCAAACTAGACATTTGTAATAATTCTGTAACGGTTATAACTGAAACCAGTGATGTATCTTTAATAAGCGTAATAAAAGAGTTTGACAATGTAGGAATCGCAATACGCAAACTTTGTGGAAGAATTATTCTTCTTAGAGCTTGCCAATAAGTCATTCCCATTGACATAGATGCTTCCATTTGTCCCTTATCTACTGCAAGAATTGATGCTCTAAATGATTCTGATAAATACGCACCGGCATTCAAACTTAATGCAAGTATACCGGAAGGAATTGGTTCCAAAGTAATCCCAACTTGAGGTAAACCGTAGTAGATGACAAATATCTGAACTAAAAGTGGAGTTCCCCGTATAATGGAAATATATGCACTAACTATTCCATATGCTATTTTCACTTTAGCAACTCTTATCAAAGCCGTAAAAAATCCAATAAACAGTGAAATAACGATTGAAATACCCGATAAGAAAATAGTCATTAAAGCAGCTTTTAATAAAGATGGTAATGAATCAATAACAATCGTGAAGTCCATACAAAATCCCCCTTTCATAAAGAACAACTAGTTTCAGTCTAGCACTTCCTCTTTATATTCAAACGAAATTCCCAGTCCTTCTAATTCGTCTATAAATGGCTGGAATCTCTCATTTATAATAACCTCTTCTACAGCGACAACCCCTGTTTCTGTAATTCTTTTATTTGCAATCCATTTTGCAAACACAGCTGCCGGAAGTGCCGTTGTCTTAGCCATTGATGTAATTCCGCGACCGTGATCATATAAATCAATCATATCCCATTGATGTTTTACTTTTATGCCATTCTTCTTACCCGTTACTTCTACTCTTACTACTGTAATGTCTTCATTTGAAATTCCAGCCATTTTCGGTAGCAAGATTTTTTCAGAAATCGCACGTGGCGTAGTAACAATACCTTCAATTTCCAATGGCGTATCATCTAGGAACCCAAGTTCTGCAATTACCCTCATTTTATTCCAATGACCAGGATAACGAACTGTTTTCTCATAGAGTTTTGTAACTTTATCTTTAAGTGTATAAGCCGTACTATGTGCATCTGTTACGACAGCCTCACAAAGACCTACAGGACTAGCAAATGTCAATTCTTCCAAACCTGATAAAGGTGGTAATTCTACGAGGTTACCATTCTCTGCAGCAAGAGCTGGTTTACCATACAGTCCCAAAACACTTTCAAGTCTAAAAACGACTTGATACCAAAGAGGTTCAACTGGGTGTCTGGGAATACCACCACAAATCATTACTGCCTCATCTGCTTCATCTAATAATTCAATACCTTGTGCTGCTAAAAAGTTTGTGATTCCCGGGGCAACACCACAACCTGGAACGATTATGACACCAGCCTCTTGTGCTTCCTTATGTAATTCTTTTTTCTCTACGTATTTCGAACCTACGAGGTCTACTAAGTTACATTTCTGTGAAATTGCTGCTTTGATTGCAGGCAGACTTAAAGAGTGCGGAAGACATGCAACGGCTATATCAGCATCTTTAAGAACTTTAGCAATATCTTCTTCTGACGCAAGAGAAGCAACTCTACCACTTACTCTTTTACTGTTTGCTATTTCAAGACACTTATCAATACTCTCTTGTCTAACATCTACTGCAGTGATTTTATCGATTCCATCAAACTTTGCCAATTCACTCACTACTGTTGTACCAATCATTCCTGTTCCTAAGACAACTACGTGCATCTGTATTTTCCTCCGCTCTATTATTCGAATAGTACTTAATAAATAGGATAATTCGTAACTTACCAAATTATCCTATCTAAAAATAAATAAATTAACTTTCTAATGGATCCGTTCCAAACCATTTTTTGTAGATTTCTTTATATGTGCCATCGTCTTTCATTTCGCTAAGTGTTTCATTCATTTTCTTAACAAAATCTTCATTACCCTTATTAATAGCCATTCCAATTTCGTCTTTGTTTACAATTTCACTTGCAATTTTAAGTGGTAAATTTTGTTCTTTTATATTGTAACTGATTAATAGTTGATCATTAATAATTACATCCAAACGCTTATTTGTAAGATCCTGAACGTAATCACTCATAGCTTTGTACAATTTAACATCTGCACCTTCTACGCTTTTTGCAACTTCTTCAAATGTTGTACCGCCACCAACACCAACTTTTTTGCCTTTAAGATCTTCGAGTTTTGTAATGTCCGTATTATCTTCTCGTGTAATTAGAACTGAACCAGTAATTACATATGGGTCTGTAAAATCTACACTCTTTTTACGTTCTTCTGTTACAGTCATTTGTCCAATAATTACATCGAACTTGTCTGCTTTAAGTCCACCAATCAAACCATCCCACTTTGTTGCAATAAACTTCGCCTCTACACCTAAACGTTTTGCAATCTCATTAGAAATATCAACATCGAAACCTTGGAATTCATCTTTGTCATCCAAGAAGTTAAATGGCGGGTAAGTTCCTTCAAACGCAACATTTAATGTCTTTGACTTTTCCAGTCTAGTTAAAACTGGACCCATAGTATCCGTTGTAACTTCTGCTGCATCTGTTTTTGTTTCAGTTGTTGTCTCTTTGTCTTTATCATCTGTATTACCACAACCTGCAATTATACCAAAAATAACTAAAGTGAAAATCGACAATAATAATTTCTTCTTCAAATCATGACCTCCCCAGAATCTGTTTACTTTTGTAAGCACTTTCATAACTATTTAAAAATTCACTCCCTCCGTAAAAACGTTACATTGAGGCATTTATTCTATCGGTCTCAATAATGTCCTTCTTTTTTGTAGACCAATATTGTTTATCATACTCTCAATAAGACTAAATTGTCAATGTCTTTTTATTTTAACCCTTATAAATACTCTGAATACCGGAGAGCTTATAGTACATTCCTACAACGTCTTTCTATATAAATAATTAAGAAGGAATAGATTTAAAAGTTTATACAAATTAATCCCAAAATTCATTGTTGCTCAAGGTTGTAGAACAATGTATAATTTATTATAAATACTCGGTTAGTAAGTTCCTTTAATTAATAAAATTCAATTCTAAAATTTTCATTATTTATTTTTTACTTATTATGTAAATAAATTTTCTACTATACTATTAACTATTATTTTATAAAAGTATTTTTCTATGCTTATAGAAAATATTGTTATATAATAAATGTTGCAGAGGAAGGTGCCCCATTAATGACTAGAAAACAATCTGTTGAACAATTGATCTATAATACTTTAAAATCGGCAATACTTTCACGAAAACTAGCACCTGGAAATCAGCTAGTAGAAACAGCAATATCTAACCAACTAAATGTAAGTCGAACACCTATTAGAAATGCAATTCGAAAGCTTGCAGCAGAAGGTCTTGTAAATAACATACCAAATAAAGGGGCTTTCGTTGTAAATCCCACTAGAGATGAAATTGTTCAAGCTTATAATTTAAGAAAAGAGCTTGAAATCATTGCCGTTAAGGATGCAATTACTTTTCTAACTGAAAATGATTTTGAACGGATGGAACAATCAATAAAGAATGAAAATATTGCATTGGAAAATAAATGTTTAGTTGATTATCTTGAGTCAAATAAAGTATTCCATATGATTATTGCTGAGCGTTCAGAAAATAAATATTTACTTGAATTTATTGAAAAACTAATAAATCAAACAAACATCTACTTAATACTATTTGATTCATTCTTTGAAGAACTTTCAACTACTCCTAAAAGTCCTATTGGACACGCACTCATCATTTCTTTGTTGAAAAAGAAAGATTTACCTGGTTTAAAAGAAATTATTACTTTACATTATCAATTTGCAATAGAAAGCCTCGCATTGAACGATAGAGTATATCAAAAAGTCGATGATTTATTTTAAAAGTACACATAGGATAAAGCAATTCAAACAATAATGATCAACGGTTGAAGAATATTAAGTTAAAAGATGACGGATTACTTTACAACGATATGATCAATTAATAAATAGATGCTATCAATGGTTACGATTTTACATCGTACACATAAATAACATCTTTTTTTATTCTTATTATTTGTTCCGAACTTGCATATTTACTAGTTAATATGACTATACTAAAAGTCATAGAGATGCGGCACTTCTCTATCCCGTGCTGGGGCACATTCGACGGAAAGTGGAAAAAAATACTACACATATTCCAACTGAGGATTGCTCAGTAGTGCCGCAAGTTAAAATTCTTTGTTCCAAACAGGAGCAAAAAGCTTAACTCCTCTTCGATTCATTGGCAAGCATTTCATATCCGTTATTAAATGACTTATGTAACCTACAATTCCAACAATAAGTAATCCTTCTAGATTCATGGCTTCTTGTGCCATATATAAAATTACAGCAAAGAAACTGAGGCCAATAATTGAATGTGTATACGAACGATGTGGTAAGAATGAGGCGATTACAATATATATACCTAATAATATGATCCAATAACTCATATCGATTGCAATCCCACCCATTACGATTCCTACACCCGTAAATGACAACATCCTTTTCTGTGTAATAACAGAGGATAATAATATCATTATGCCCCCTATTATAATGCTCCCCATAATTTGTAAATCGATTCTCAAAGCCATAAATGACTCAAAAAGAGAATATAATATAACGCAAATCCCCATAACCATTAATGGTATTTTTAATAGGCTTTTTGATAATGTTATTTTATTGCTTGCGACTCCGTTCGTATCTAAATCGGGGAACAAACCTGCAACTCCACCTACAATTGCAAATAAACCAATTGTTATTGGTTCCACTTGATTATACAACCCAATCCCTACACCTGCTGCTACTCCTATTGCTAAATGTGAACTGCCTTTCATTTCATCAATCCTACCTACTTTTTTATTTATAGTACAGCATCTTTGAAATCGAATATTCAACAGGTTGCTATAACAATGTAAGTTATCTCGGTAAATCATAACTATAAAAAATCCCTCACCCGATTATCCAGGCGGAAGGGATTCTTCATTCTGTTTAATATTACTTAATATTTTAAAGCAATATTTTTCAAGGCTGTGTAATTCCGTAGTGCTTCGATACCTTTTTCTCGACCAAATCCACTTTTCTTAAATCCGCCGAAAGGCATTTGAACACCGCCACCAGCACCATAATTATTTATGAAAATTTGACCTGCGCGGACTTTACTGGCAACACGATGAGATCTTGCGCCATCTTTCGTCCAAATACCTGTTACAAGACCATATTCTGTACCATTCGCAAGACGAATCGCCTCTTCCTCGTCCTTGAATGTGAATACGCAGACAACGGGTCCGAAAATTTCTTCTTGAGCAACATAGCTATCCGCTTGCAAATTATCGAGAACAGTCGGTTTGAAAAAGAATCCATTTTCAAGTCCTTTGTCCGTCGCTCTTTCCCCACCGATTAAGAAATCGGCATTTTCTTTTCGTGCAATCTCCATGAATTTTTCAATGCGATTGTATTGATTTTCATTCAAAATTGGACCAATATCTGAATCATCAATTCCATGACCTATCGTTAGTTTTTCAATCTTTCGGACGAGCTTTTGAACAAATTCATCTTTAATAGATTCATGAATAATCAATCTTGAACCTGCAGAACATGTTTGACCTGCATTTTGTATAATGGAACGCAAAACCCATTCGACCGCATCTTCTTGATCACAATCTTCAAATACAATATTCGGAGACTTCCCACCAAGTTCTAATGTAACAGGCGTGATGTTCTTAGCTGCCGAAGACATAACCGCCGAGCCTGTTTGGACAGATCCTGTAAATGTAATATGATCTATATCGGGATGATTTGCAAGTGCAAGTCCAGCTTCTTTTCCGTATCCCGTAACTAAGTTAAAAACACCTTTCGGCAACTTAGTACGATCAATAATTTCCGCCAACTTTAGAGCTGTTAAAGGCGTATCTTCTGCAGGTTTTGCGACCACTGTATTTCCCGTTGCAATCGCGGCTGCCGTACTTCTCGACAAAATTTGAAGAGGATAATTCCATGGAATAATATGACCTGTAACACCCACTGGTTCACGTAATGTGTAGTTAAGAATACCCGCCTGTATTGGTATTGTTTCCCCGAACATCTTGTCTGCTGCTCCGGCATAATACTCAAAATACAAAGCCGCAGCTTCCACATCTTTTCTTGCTTGGGAAATTGGTTTTCCAGTGTCCAATGTTTCCAAACGAGCTATTTCCTCTTTCTCTTTCAATAGCTCTTCAGATATTTTATAAAGAATCCGCCCACGGTTAATCGGGGCAAATGTATGCCACTCTTCCGACTCAAATGTCTCCCGGGCAACTTTTACAGCATACTCAACATCTTCTGCGACACCTCTAGGTATAGATCCTATCACTTCCCCAGTTGCAGGGTTTTTCGTTTCAATTACTTCTTTACTAACACTTTCAACCCACTCTCCATTTATATACATCAATCGTTTTTCATTCATTTTTGTTAGACACCTTTCTTATTTATAGAAGTAAATGACTTCTGCTGAATCCGGTTAAATACCTCTTCCACCATCTACGTTCAAAACACTACCTGTAATCATTGTTGCTAAATCAGAGCTGAGATAGACTATGCTATTCGCAATATCCTCAGGGGTAATAAGTCTACCAAGAGGAACACTTTTTCTGAAAATATTTTCTTTTGCATCTTCTACATCTGTGCCGGATGCTGTAAATTCACCAAGCATTTGCGTATCCGCGGGACCTGGATTAATGGCATTTACTCGAATATTATAAGGAGCCAATTCAATTGCCAATGCTTTTGTTAATGAAATCGTTGCACCTTTTGAAGCAATATATGCATTTAATCCTGGTCTTGGCCTTTCAGCTGAAATAGATGCAATATTAATGATGACACCTTGATTTTTCTCTTTCATAAAAGGAACTACTGCACGTGATGTTAGAAATACAGACGTCGTATTGATATTTAAAATGCGATACCAATCTTCCAACGTTACCTTTTCAATATCTGTTGCAGCTTGGGCAATGCCAGCAATATTGACAAGTACATCCACTTGTCCAAACGTTTCTACTGCTTGTTGAACCGCAGAATTAACGCTCTCTTCAGACGTAATATCTGTTTGAATTACGAGTAGATGTTCTTTGTATTGTTCTTTTACAGCTTGTAAGGAATCAATGTTAATATCCAGTCCCACTACTCTTCCACCGAAACCAAGAACTTTTTCAACAGTAACTCTGCCCATACCCCCTGCTGCTCCAGTAATGACAACTACTTTATTTTCCAAGTTCATTAACAATTCCTCCTTTTGTATTGATTAAAACTGTTCTTCGACCGCTTTCGCAATTGCATCCCCAAGTTGTGCAGTAGTGCTCGTACCTCCGAGGTCTGGTGTTACTATTTCTCCGTCCTTAATCACTTTTTCAATACCATTCATAATAATAGTAGCTAAATCTTCCCTACCTAGATGTTCAAGCATCATTGCAGAAGACCAAATTTGGGCAATCGGATTTGCAATGCCTTTACCAGCAATATCAGGTGCAGATCCATGAATCGCTTCAAACATTGAAGGATATTCTCTTTCAGGATTAATGTTTCCTGATGGTGAAACGCCCAAACCACCAACGAGTGCCGCACCTAAGTCTGTTAATATGTCCCCAAATAAATTTGACGCAATAACGACTTTATATGACTCAGGTTTTTGAATGAAATAAGCAGCTAATGCATCGATAAAAACACTTTCTAGTTCAATTCCTTCATAATCCTGAGCAACTTTTTCCGCAACCGTATCCCACAACTTCATTGAATGTATAATTGCATTGGATTTCGTTGCACTTGTTACTTTTTCAACATTATTTTTCTTGGCATATTCAAAAGCATATTTTGCAATTCGCTCAACACCTTGTGCCGTAATCACTGTGTTTTGAATAGCCATTTCCTGGGACTGTCCATTATAAAGACTACCTCCAATATTTGAATATTCACCTTCAGCATTCTCTCTGAAAACAACAAAGTCAATCGGTGCATCACTTTTTAATGGAGACTTTATTCCGGGTAGCTGTTTAATTGGTCGCATATTTACATATTGTTTGAACTCTTTTCGTATCGGCATTATTAGTTGCCAAATTGATATTTCATCAGGAACGCGTGAGTCACCAATCGCCCCAAATAGAATCGCATCGAATTTTTTTAATTGTTCCAATCCATTATCTGGCATCATTATGTTATGTTTCAAATAATATTCACTGTTCCAATCGAATGTTTCTAAATCTAATTTGAAGGTGTCATCCATTTTTTGCAATCGATTTAAAACTTTGATAGCTTCAACAGTCACATCCGGCCCAATACCATCACCGGGTAGAACAGCAATTTTAAATGTCGTCATACATACACCTCAACTTTTCTATACTTTATTTTTGGAGATTTACTAAAAACAAACTAATTCCGGGTAGGAACGATATGATAATGATATCCAAAATCATTACAATGATAAACGGTATAATTGCCTTTATGAGACTTTCAAACTTTGTCCCAGCAATATTGGCTGCAACAAATAAATTTATACCAACAGGTGGTGTTATGAAACCAATCGCTAAGTTGAAAATCATTATAATACCAAAATGCACTAGATCAATTCCTAAAGCACTAACAATTGGTACAAGAATTGGTGTCAAAATAATAATCGCGGCAGAAGTTTCCAAGAACACACCAACAACTAGTAATAAAGCATTAATAATTAATAAAGCAATAATCCAGTTATCCGTAACACCAAGCATTAACTCCGTTAGTTCTCTTGGAATGCGAGCTCGAGTTAAGTAATAACCAAAAGCAGAAGCACCACCGATGATGAACATAATCACTGCAGAAATAACAACTGAAGATGAGAAAATCTCTACTAAATCAGCAATTTTTATTTCTTTATACACGAACACCCCTACAATTAGACCGTACATTACCGCAACAACTGCGGCTTCTGTAGGGGTAAAATACCCACCGTAAATTCCACCTAAAATAATTACTGGCATTAGAATTGCTAATATCGCATCATATAACGCTTTCAGGAAATCTTTAAACGAGAAAGCTTCTCCGCCGCCATATCCTTTTATCAATGAAATGACATAAACAAGTATTAGTAAAGATCCTACTACTAAAAGACCAGGCAAAATACCGGCGATAAAAAGAGAGCTTATTGAAACACCCGCAGTTACACCGTATAAAACTAGTGGAACACTTGGTGGAATCATGACCCCTATTGTTCCTCCTGCAGCTTGTACCGCAGTGGAAAAACTCTTGTCATATCCTTTTTTGACCATTGCAGGTATAAGAAGTGAACCAACAGCCGCAGTTGTTGCAGCTGCTGACCCTGAAATTGCCGCAAAAAAAGCACACGCAATTATAGAAACAATTGCTAGACCACCATTAATACGACCAAACATAACATTGGCTAAATGAATTAACCTTCTAGAAATCCCCCCGTTTTCCATAAGCTTCCCAGCAAGTATGAAAAATGGTATGGCTAAAAGCGGAAAGGATGCTACTGAACTAAACATCCGTTGCATAAGTACAATCAAAGATACTTGTCCATCTACGAAAAATACAACCGCGGCAGATAACCCGAGAGCGACAGCAATAGGAACATTAATAAGAAACAGAACAAGAAGCATGATAAATAAAAGTGCTGTCATACTGTCTTACCCCCAGTCTTAATTTCTTTAGCAAATAAATGGATTAAATTGATGATCAAAAACAATCCACTAATCGGAATCACAGAATATACATATCCCATAGGAAGTCTTAGTACTGGTGTTAATTGAGTTAAAGATTGTCTAACTAAGTCGTAACCTTGAATAACCATTATGAGATAAAAAGCAATACTAGCAACTGTCGCCAAAATAAATAGCAATTGTCTAATTTTCAAAGGAAATAAATCCGTGAAAAACTCCACACCTATATGGGCTTTAAGTGACATTGCGTAAGCCGCACCCAAGAATGTTAGCCAAACTAAACAGTAAATTGCTAATTCTTCTGTCCAAGAAAGCGGCTGTCTAATTACAAATCGGAATATGACTTGCGCAAAAACAGACAATGTTAATACAGCCATAATGACATTAAGTAAATGTTTTAATGTCAAGTTCATATATCCAATAAACTTATCCACTTAAATCCCTCCCATTGAATAGAAAAAAGGAGAAACAATCTCTCCCCTTTTACTGTAGTTTTTATTTTTGTGCATCTAAAATGCGGTTCAATAACTCTTGGTACTCAATCATTGAATAGACAGGTTTAACAGCTTCTTGGAAAGGTGCAATATCAACATTTTCTACAATTTCCACGCCATTTTCTTTAAGCGATTCAAGTGATTCCTTCTCCATTTCAACGATTAACTCACGTTCCTGTGCACCGGCTTTTTGACCTTCTTCAATTACAATATCTCGGAGGTCAGCTGGAAGCTTATCGTACGTTTTTTGGCTCATCATATACATAGCAACTGAATATACGTGACCTGTAAGTGTCATGTATTTTTGTTTAGATTCATATAATTTAAACTGATCAGCAACGATAGCTGGGTTTTCTTGTGCATCTACAACACCTTGTTGTAAACCTGTTAATGCTTCTGTCCATGCCATCGGTGTCGCTAGAGCACCCATTGCTTTAAATGCAGCAATGTGTATTTCATTTTCTTGAGTTCTAATTTTAAGCCCTTTTAAATCTTCAGGTTTGTTAATGGGATGCTTACTGTTTGTAATGTGACGGTAACCATTTTCACCCCAAGACAAGCCAATGATTCCATTTTCCTTTAATTTTTCAAATAGTTCTTCACCAATTTCACCGTTTAATATTTCTACAGCAGAATCACGATCTTTGAAAAGGAATGGTACGTCAAGTACTCCTAATTCAGGAACAAAGTTCGTAACTGGTGCAGTAGATGATACTACAAGGTCTACTGTTCCAAGTGTCATACCTTCAGTCAATTCACGTTCAGCCCCAATTTCACTGTTTGCGAATACTTCAATAATAACTCGTCCATCCGTACGTTCCTTAACGTTTTCAGCCATTTCCAAAAATCCAAGATGGTATGGGTGATCGTTCGGCAAAGAGTGACCTGCTTGTAGTGTGAAAACTTCATCGTCCTTTTTTCCACTGTCCTTCGCACCATCTGATTTGTCAGAACCACATGCAGCTAGTACAAGCATGATAACCGACATTAGTGCGATAAAAATAACTTTCTTAAACATATTAAATTCCTCCCATGATTGTAATATAAAATTCAATTTCCTCTTTACAGCAAAATGTGCCACGACTTTGAATTATCTGTTTTCTGAACTCGTCAGAATATCTACCTGTATACATGGTACATAATATGTATTCTAGGCCATCTACAGAGTATGCAATATATTGCTATTGTTTTATAGTAGTGTTCACACCTTTCTAGCGTCTTTTATTATTATAGAGTCATAATTTAAAAAGTTCAATGCTTTTTTAAATTTAATGCAGAATGGTCTAATTATTTGCGTATTAATAATAAACAGATCCATTATAAAATGCTATTAAATAGCACGACCCAACAAAAATTTTCAATATACTTATTTCCCAAGTGATCAAAGTTCTCTCATCTATAAAGTATTACTTTTGGAAGTAATACTAAAAAACTGATAAAGTGAGTATACTATTTATTATCCTTATCTTAGGGAGGTATGAAAATGAATGAACAAAACAAAACGGTTATTCACTCCGTAACGTATCGATCTGTTGAGCGTACCATTGACTGGTTCGTTCAGAAACAACATCAAACAATCCATCACATTTACTTATACTCAGATACCATCACGACTACAAATAATACATTTCAGCTGGATCATGTGCATGATATTTCATATCGACCTTTTTCCAGCGGCACTGGTCTTTTCTATTTACATACAAACCAAGGCGTTTTCACATATGATATCGATATGAATCCAAAAGAGTTCATCCGTGAATACAAAAAATTACGTGATGGCGATTCCATATTCTTTTAGACCTGCAACTTACTCGTTTATTTCACGCATTTCGTTTCGTTCTTTCCTGCCGTGCATGAAATAGTACAATACAGAAGTAAATAGCATAAGTAACGCTAAAGATATATATACCTTACTAAAACCCATTTGTGTAATCATTAAACCCAAAACATATGGACCAAATCCAAGTCCGGCATCGAAAGCAAGAAAATATGTGGAAGTTGCCAATCCTAATCGATGTGGAGCCGTTAATTTTAAAGCAATTGCTTGTGTTGTAGATTGCATATTTCCTATGCCAAGACCAATAAGTACAGCCGCTATCAACAGAAGGATACTACTTTCAGCAGTACTTAATAGAAGCAAGCCTACCGCAAAGCTGACAAAAGCTGGATACATTATTAAATTCGCACCTTTAACATCCATTAAGCGGCCAGTAAATGGGCGTGAAACTAAAATTGATAAAGCATATACTAAGAAAAAGAAACTAGCTGCGCTTACTAAATTTATTTCAATTGCGTAAATTGTGATGAATGACAACACACTTGAATAAGCAAAAGCGAAAACTAGGATAACGCTCGCAATTGGCAATACTTTCGGCTCTAAAAACTGAGTGATTTTAATTCCTTTCTCTCTAACAGTGGAGGCCGGTCCATCAAGTGCTGGAACATTTATAAAAATAGAAGTGACTAACGTCAACAAGCACAGCACAAGACAAAAGGTGAAAATAACGTTAAAAGTCGTAAACTGGCTCATGAATAGTCCAAGAAATGGCCCGATTGCCATGGCTAGTGTCCCGCTCATACTGTAGTATCCAATCCCCTCACCTTTCCTTCGATTCGGAATGATTTGCGCCACAATAGTTCCAGTTGCCGTGCTTGCTACTCCCAAAGCAATACCATTAATAAAACGATTGACGAGTAAAAAAGTAATATCAATCGTAATAAAGTATTGGGCTGTTGTTAGTGTAAATAATGCAAGTCCAACAATCATAACCCGTTTACGACCAACACTATCAATTACACGTCCTGTAAATAAACGCCCCATCAATGTCCCAATAATAAATATCCCAGTAACTAGTCCTGCTTGGCTTGTAGACGCTTCAAAGATATCCACAGCATAAATGGAAATTGTCACCATCAACAAGAAGAAAATGAGTGTAATTAAGAAATTTACAGATGATATAACAATAAAATCTTTTGTCCATAACTTTGGTCTCGTTTTTTGCATTTAGAAATCCCCCAAGCATTTCTTCAAGTTAATTATTTCGAATCCTTCCATATATTACAACGTGAATATATATTGATAGGTACAACACATACTTTTGTAATCTTCCTGAAATATCGGAGTGCTATGCTGTTCCTTGGTTATCAAAAGGAGGAGCTTTATTATATGAAGAAACTTTTTCTATTACTTTCAGTAACTATGCTGTTATCTATAGGTACTGCGCTTCAAACATCCGCATCTACTTTACATACAGTGGAAAAAGGTGATACGTTATGGTCAATTTCCCAAAAAAATAACGTCTCTGTTGCAAATTTAAGGGATTGGAATAACCTTTCTAGTAATTTAATTATACCTGGTAAAGAGCTAATATTAGAAAACCCACTAAATATATCTAATTCAATGAATTCAACTGCAATAACTGTATCGGCTACTGCTTACACAGCTTTTTGTAAAGGTTGTTCAGGGGTTACGGCAACAGGAATCGATTTACGCGCAAATCCGAATCAAAAAGTGATTGCAGTCGATCCAACAGTCATCCCACTTGGTTCACGCGTTTGGGTTGAAGGATATGGTGAAGCAATTGCTGGAGACATTGGTGGAGACATAAAAGGTAATAGCATAGATGTTTTCATTCCAAATACAAAACGAGCACTAAATTGGGGAAATAAAACAGTTACAATTAAAATCATAAATTAATCTAAATAAAAGTACACTACTAAATTCGATTTTAGTAGTGTACTTTTTCTTTACAACTGCAAATCCCGCAACTGATTAATTGCATCTTGAATCACATCAGCTTTTTGAACAAGTGCCAGACGAACGAATCCAGCTCCATTCGTGCCGAAGATACTCCCAGGAACCATTATAACTCCTGTTTTCTCAATGCATTTAAAGACGAACTCTTTATCGTCCATATCATATGGATATTTAGCCCAAACGAACATTCCACCGCTTGAAGGCGTTGGTGTCCATCCGATTTCAACTAAGCCTTCCATCAATACATTATGCCGGACCGAAAACTCACTTCGCAGTCGATCCGTTATTTCTTCTGCATTATCCAATGCAACAATTGCAGCATCTTGGATTGGAGCAAAAGTGCCATAATCCAAATTGGACTTCAGTTGTTTAATGATGGAAATCATATCAGCATTACCCACGATATATGCAATTCGAGCACCGGCTAAGCTAAAGCTTTTCGATAGTGAATTGATTTCCAATCCTACCTCTAATGCACCCGGTGTAGAAAGGAAACTAACCGGCGAGGTGCCAGAAAAGTAATACTCCGAGTAGGCAGCATCATGGAGCACAATAATATTATATTTACGAGCAAATTCCACAACTTTCCGAAAAAAAGGTAGGTCGGGCATTGCTGGCACAGGATTTCCTGGTAAGTTTAAGATCATTAATTTTGATTGAAGAGCAATATCTTCTGGGATTGCATCTAAATCGGGCAAAAAATCATTTTCAGCTAATAATGGCATGTAATAAGGTACTGCCCCTGCTAGTTTTATTCCTGCATCATAAGCTACATATGCTGGATTCGTCGTTAAAACATAGTCTCCTTCATCACAAAAAGCAAATGGAAGATGAACAAGTCCCTCTTGAGACCCCATCGTCTGAATTACTTCCGTTTCTGGATTTAGTGAAACATTAGAACGTCTTTGATAATAATTAACAACAGCTTCGTTAAACCGTTTTATTCCGCCTAATGTATAACCATAGGAATCTGCCAAATAACTTTTATCAGATAACACTTTTCGAACTTTTTCATCTGGTGGTAAATCAGGACTGCCCAAACTCAAATCATAAAGGTCAAATCCAGCGGCTTTTTTGGCTTCTGCTGCGATTCTTAAATCTCCAAATATTGCTGGTGCAAATACAGACATTTTCTTAGATGCAATGATTTTCAAGTTTAATTTCCCCTTACTTATGAAAAGTTTTACTATCATCCTATCACAACTTTTCTTCTAAGTCTGTGAATACTAATACAATGAAAAATAATAAGTTGAAAATACTTTCTTCACTAGTAACAAAAAAAGAATGTATATATTTTAGAAGAGATGGTTACTACTACTCTTAAAGACATAATTCGTAGCTGCTTAGTAGTCAATTTCAATTGACATAAGAGTTTGTCTTAATATCATTCTTTTACCTACTAAGAGGAGGAAGTTTTTTTATGAAGAAACATATCTTTATTTCCGCTGCAATTGCTTTATTGTTTATAAGGGCATTTACAGCACAAGCTTCGACATTACCATTTCCAATTCATATTGAGGATTCAATCGAGCTACAATTTGAGTCGTCTACTTTTCAAACTGTAAAAGCTGGAGATACTTTATGGTCGATTGCGAGTGAAAACAACGTGATTATAGAGGATATAATTAGGTGGAATGATTTGGACTCCACTATAATTCATCCAACGCAAGAATTAATTGTTAAAAAAGGTCCTCGTTTTAGTAATGAAACTGAGAATAGCACTAAAAAGGACTTGGAAACTTATATTGTAAAACCTGGAGACACACTCTTTAATATTGCTGCAGAACATGCTTTATCTATAGATGAATTGATTAATTGGAATACAATTTCAAGTGAATTAATCATTCCAGGACAAGAGCTCGTATTAGATGGTGTAAATAATCCTTCCCATAATTCAACGCTGCAAACGATTTCAACACCTGAAAAACCTCAGGAAATCGCAAAAGTAAAAACGAAAACGACTTCACAGCCAGTTGCAAAAGCCAAAGTAACAACCGCCAACAACGGACCTGGTAAGGAAATGACAATGACCGCAACTGCTTATACAGCTTACTGTAAAGGTTGTTCCGGAACTACGTACACCGGTATTAACCTACGTACCAATCCAAACCAAAAAGTAATAGCAGTCGACCCGAGAATAATACCGCTCGGCTCTAAAGTATGGGTGGAAGGTTATGGAGAGGCGATTGCAGGGGATATCGGCAGCGCGATAAAAGGAAATATTATTGATGTCTTTATTGAACACAGGCAGGATGCACTAAATTGGGGTCGGAAAACGGTTAAAATAAAGATTTTAGAATAACAAGTACATCAAAAAAGAACAATTGATGAAATAGAATTTTCATTAACAGCCCTACTACTTATTTAACCGTTTAATCATGAGTGAAACCGGATTCTAACAGATATCCGGTTTTATTATGTTGAAAAATGATTACAAATCCACCTAGTTTTTCGGGCTTTTGTAACCATTCTTAGCACATCGTTCAATGCAAAATGAACATAAGCCATCATTAAATTTTGAATTGTAACAGCAACTATGGCAACATTAGTATAGTTGCGTAAGGATGTGAGAATAATTGAAGGATTCCCTAGATGATAAACATAATGGTGAAGATAATGAGTTTTTCGAAGAGATTGATGAAGAGGAGATGCACGAGCTCGTTTGGGAAGCACAGCGTGAAGCATTACTGAAAGCCGCCCAAGAAAAAGATCGAAAAAAAACAAAACGAAAATTCCCAAAATGGATATTTTGGTTAATGGCAATTGTACTTGGTGTCAATACATTTTCTGTTATTTTTGAAATATATTCGATTCCAGCGATTGATTTTTTACGAACGTCAGCCGAACTTTCAAGTGATGAAAACATAGCAATGTATAAAAAGTCCGTTGTTGTCATTACATCAGAAGACAGTAAAGGTACTGGCTTTTCAATATCTAGTGATGGAACCATTTTAACGAATTATCATGTCATTGAAGGAAATGAAACGGTATCTGTCTATTTTCCTGATGATGGTCGATACTCCGCCACGGTCGTAGAAACGTACCCATCTATCGATCTTGCCGTATTGAATGTAGAAGGTGAAAATTTACCCTATCTCAATCTCTCTGAGGAAAAGTCTTTCATACAAAATGAACCCATTCAATTTATTGGAAATCCTCTTCGATTTCACGGGATTGCCAATGAAGGAACGATCATTGAGCCTATTCAATTAAAAGACTGGGATGAAGAAGTCATTATGATTAAGGCACCTGTTTACCGCGGTAATAGTGGCAGTCCGATATTAAATAAAAATGGGTTGGTTATCGGAGTCATATTTGCCACATTAAATCATGATGATTTTGGAAAGGTTGGTTTATTCATTCCAATTGATTATTATTTAAGGACATTAAATAATCCAGCAAAATAAAAAGACATAAAACAAAAGAGGCTTTCCCTACCATTTTCCTTGAAAATTAGATAAAATAAAAGATAAGTTAAGGATTGTAGGAATTGGAGGCATTATTGTGGGTAATAGTAAAACTTTACAAAAAGAAGCTATGGCAATACTTAAAGAAACAAGTAGAACTTTCTACATTCCCATTACATTTTTGGATAGTACTTTAAAAAATGCTGTCGCATCTGCTTATTTATGTATGCGAGCTATTGATGAAATCGAAGATCATGAGACATTAGATGCTAAAGTGAAACAACATATTTTGCTTGAAACGAGTAAAATGTTACTAAAAGATTTTGATAAAATAGCCTTTGCACAGCTAATAGCAAAATACGAAGATCAATTGCCAGAAGTTTCAATAAGGCTTGGTGATTGGTTAGATTTTTGTCCCGTTGGTTCGCTTGAGAAAATAAAAGCTTCTACAAGTGAAATGGCAATAGGTATGGCTAAATGGGTAGAAAAAGATTGGCAAGTGAAAACAAAAGAAGATTTAGATGAATATACATATTATGTTGCGGGTCTTGTAGGAATTATGCTTTCCGATTTATGGGAGGAAAACGCGGACATTGTAACAGATCGAGATCTCGCGATTAGTTATGGACGCGGACTGCAAGCAGTTAATATATTGCGTAACAAGGACGAAGATAGCGAACGAGGGGTTCAGTTCTTTCCAGACGGTTGGACACGAGAAGATATGTTTACCTATGCTGAAGAAAACTTGGCAAAAGCGGATGAATATATAAAAAGCATTCATCACAGAAGAATCGTTCTTTTTTGTAAAGTCCCTTTAGTACTCGCACAAAAAACTATAAAAGCTTTAAAAAGCGGTAAAGTTAAAATTACAAGAGATGAAGTAGAAACAGCTGTAAAAGAAGTACAAAAAGAAGTGTAATTTATTATGTGTAAAAGACGCAACCAATTTTTCATTGGTTGCGTCTTTTACTTAGACAATTAATTAAGTTTCCATTTATTTATATCTTATTATGAGCTACTCTTTTTTGATTAATAAAGATAATAGAAGTAATAGCGACAACTAGAAAAATGATTGACATAAGTCCTAATATGGCACCGTCAATATTAATACCACCCAAAACGGTACCCATTGTTATTCCTAAAGCGCTCCCAGTTACTAGTGCCAACATTATGATTCGAATCATAATTCATCATCCTTCCAACATATTATCTTTTAATATGTACTACACTGAGAATCTTTCTCAACTCAATAATAACCCAACTGAGAAAATTTATCAATAAAAAGTTTTCACATGATTCCATTTAAGTATATGCTACTCGTAGATCTATATTCGGCGTAATCAAAACAATCAATCCCAAACGATTCTTAGCTATCAACCGATATAGTCATTACACTTCCCCACTCTTCTAAACTTATATAAATTCAGAATTACATACATACAATGATTTACCCCCTCAGTAAAACATCTTTTCGAAATACTCTTTTTGATTTATGAGTAATACTATTATTGTTAGTCATTATACTTTATAATGAAGCTATAGTTCGAATTTTGTTCGGCTGTATTTATTCAGCCCATTTTCAAATTATAATCTAATAATATGTATGAAGGGCGTGAAGTTAGGGTTGGAAAATAAGCTGAAACTATATGGCTTTAACAACCTCACCAAGACACTTAGCTTCAACATCTTTGATGTGAGCTATGCAAAAAGTGAGCGGGAGCAAAAAGATTATATTGCCTATATTGATGAGCAATATAACTCGGAACGATTAACCAATATTTTAGTGAATGTAACCGAAATTATTGGCGCAACTGTATTAAACGTGAGCAAACAAGATTATGATCCTCAAGGAGCAAGTGTAACGATTCTCATATCAGAAGAATCTATTCCAGTCGGTCTAATTGACGAATCCTGCAACCGTGGTGAAATTGATATTTTGAAGACACGTGAAACTGTTGTTGGCCATTTGGATAAGAGTCATGTCACTGTTCATACGTATCCCGAGTATCATCCAGACAACTCAATCGCGACCTTCCGTGTGGATATTGATGTTTCGACATGCGGGGAGATTTCGCCTCTAAATGCATTGGATTATTTAATAGGAAGTTTCGATTCGGATATCATCACTACGGATTACCGAGTTCGAGGTTTTACACGTGATGAAAAAGGAAAAAAACTTTTTATTGATCATAAAATGGCATCGATTCAAGACTATATCGATAAACAAACATTACAAAAATATGATGCGATTGACGTAAACGTATATCAATCCAACATCTTCCATACAAAATTACTTATAAAAGAAATTGTTCTACAAGACTATTTGTTTAACTTAGATGCTTATGAAATTCCTCCTAAGGAAAGATTACAAATTACAAATAATTTACGTAGAGAAATGATTGAAATCTTTAGTGGAACAAATATATACGAAGAACTAGAGTTACAAAAATGACACAACTCTCACAACACAAAGCACCTATTATGGAAGCATTGACCCGCTATAAATCTAAGCGGGTTGTTCCTTTTGATGTCCCTGGACATAAGCGTGGACGAGGAAATAAAGAGCTAACAGAATTTTTAGGTGAAGAGTGTCTTACTATGGATGTAAACTCCATGAAGCCTTTGGACAATCTTTGTCATCCTGTTTCAGTCATTGCAGAGGCGGAAATTTTGGCTGCTGATGCCTTTGGAGCAAAACATGCCTTTTTCATGGTAAACGGGACAACTTCTGCTGTCCAAGCAATGATTATGACTGCTTGCAAATCGGGCGAAAAGATTATTATGCCTCGTAATGTGCATCGCAGTGCCATCAATTCTCTTATTATCAGTGGTGCAATCCCAATATACGTAAATCCAGGAGTAGACAAAGATTTGGGCATTCCTTTAGGGATGAGTCTAAGTGACGTAAAACGAGCGATTGAACAAAATCTCGATGCTAAAGCTATTCTTATTAACAATCCCACCTATTACGGGATTTGTTCTAATATGAAAGCCATTACAGATCTTGCACATCAGCATGGAATGCTTGTCCTTGTAGATGAAGCGCATGGCACACATTTCTACTTTGGTAAGGATCTACCCGCCTCTGCTATGTCAGTTGGTGCTGACATGGCCTCTGTTAGTATGCATAAATCTGGAGGTTCGTTGACACAAAGCTCGTTTTTGTTAATTAATAATGATATAAGTGTTGGGTATACTAGGCAAATTATTAACTTAACCCAGACAACGAGTGGTTCTTATTTATTATTGTCATCGTTGGATATTTCAAGAAAAAATCTTGCCATAAATGGTGAAGAAATATTTCAAAAAGTATCCGATATGGCACAATACACAAGGGATGAAATCAATAAGATCGATGGATATTATGCCTTTTCTAAAGAATTACTGAATGGAGATACCATTTTTGACTTTGATGTAACCAAGCTCTCTGTCCATACTCTGGATATTGGACTTGCAGGAGTCGAAGTGTATGATATCCTTCGTGATGAGTACGATATTCAAATTGAATTTGGAGATCTAGGCAATTTGTTGGCTTATATATCCGTCGGTGATCGACATCGGGATCTTGAACGACTCGTAGCGGCATTAGCAGAAATAAAACGTCGATATGGGAAAGAAAAGAATGGTTTATTTGATCAAGAATACATTAATCCAGAGGTTGTAATGACTCCACAAGAGGCATTTTATTCGCCAAAAGATAGACTACAAATTTCGGAAAGTGCCGGAAATATTTCAAGTGAATTCGTTATGTGCTATCCCCCCGGAATCCCAATTATCGCTCCTGGCGAAAGGATTACCGAAGAGATTTTAGCTTATATTGACTATTGTAAAGAAAAAGGATGCTTCTTAACAGGAACTGAAGATAATCATATTGAATTTATTAATATAGTAAGGGAGTGCTCACAATGAACGTTTGGTACACAGAAGAACATACAACCGGAGTTCGACTATCCATGAAAATAGAACAACATCTTTACTCAGGACAAAGTGAGTTTCAAAAGATTGATGTGTTACAAACAACAGAGTTTGGTAAGCTTCTAACTCTTGACGGCTTGGTTATGTTAACAGAAAAAGATGAGTTCATTTATCACGATATGATTGTTCACGTCCCAATGGCGACAAATCCGAAAATTAAAAAGGTTTTAGTTATAGGTGCAGGCGATGGTGGTACTGTTCGTGAACTTACGAAATATGAAACGATTGAGCAAATTGATATGGTTGAGATTGACAAAATGGTTGTTGATGTCTGTCAAAAGTACATTCCTCTTACAGCTTCAAAACTAACAGATCCTAGAGTGAACCTGTTTTTTGAGGATGGACTAAAATTTGTTCGTACGAAAGAAAATGAATACGA
This sequence comes from Sporosarcina sp. FA9, assembly GCF_051550205.1. Taxonomy (GTDB): domain Bacteria; phylum Bacillota; class Bacilli; order Bacillales_A; family Planococcaceae; genus Sporosarcina. The sequence goes on along the minus strand of NZ_CP188819.1, from coordinate 1,578,857 downwards.
CTTAATTATCGTTGATTCTACCGACCCATTTGGTCCTGGTGAAGGACTTTTCACAAAAGAATTTTACGGAAATTGCTACAATGCCTTAAATGAAGATGGAATTCTTGTGAATCAACACGAGAGCCCGTTTTATGCAGAATACGCCCTTTCTATGCAACGTGCACATAATCGAATTGTAGAATTTTTCCCGAACTGTCATGTGTACCAAGCACATATACCCACATATCCATCAGGCCATTGGCTTTTCGGATTTGCTTCAAAGAAATTCGATCCAATTAAAGACTTGGATACCGCATCATGGAATGCTCTTGGTCTAAAAACAAAATATTATAATACTGAAATCCATGTTGGCTCGTTCGCCCTTCCAAATTATGTGAAGGAGCAACTGGAAGATGCTGAGTAAAAATATCGAAACCTTTCTTGGATGCGATAATGAGTACGAGGAATCCAAAGTCGTTATATTCGGAGCTCCTTTCGATTCGACAACTTCCTACCGCCCGGGAACACGTTTTGCGAGTAAAGCAATGAGAAGTGAATCTTTCGGGATTGAAACGTATAGCCCGTATCAAGATAAAGACTTGGAAGATATCGCAGTCTTTGACGGTGGTGATTTGGAGCTTAGTTTTGGAAACCCTGAAAAAGCACTTACTCAAATCGAAGAATATACTACACTTGTTTTAGAAGACGATAAAATCCCATGCATGATCGGGGGCGAACATTTAGTCACCTTAGGTGCAGTTCGAGCTGCTGCTAAAAAGTATCCAGATCTACATGTCATACAATTCGATGCACATGCAGATTTACGTAATGATTATCTAGGTGAATCACTATCCCATGCAACTGTAATTCATAGAGTGTGGGATATCCTTGGGGACGATAGAATCTTTCAGTTCGGTATTCGATCAGGAGACCGTAGCGAATTTCAATGGGGAAAAGGTCATGTATTTACAAACAAATTCAATTTCAATGGGTTAAATGAAATCGTTGAAAAACTTAAGGGCAAACCGATTTATTTAACAATCGATTTAGATGTATTAGACCCTTCTGTCTTCCCCGGTACAGGCACACCTGAAGCTGGTGGGGTTAGTTTCCTAGAGTTATTGCAAGCTATGCTCGATGTTAGTGAACTTAACATCATCGCATGTGATGTTAACGAATTGTCCCCTATATACGACCAAAGTGGCATCTCAACAGCTGTAGCATGCAAAGTACTACGGGAATTAATATTAATGATTTAAATCTATATATGAAAAGTGCCCATGTAAATCCAACATTTACATAGGCACTTTTTTAATTTTAAATTAGATTCTTATTTTCTTGATTTCGCACGCCACAATAAGAACTGCTCAATCATCATCGCGATTATTGTACCCGTAACAAGTCCATTCGATAATGTCGTTGATAGGATATTCGGTAATCCCGCCATGCTTGTTGGCGGCATGAACATTAATCCAACACCAATCATCAAACCAAATGCAGCAACTTTAAAAGCCTGTGTTTGGTTTTTATCTGTTGCCAATTCTGTGAATGCCATTTCGACCATTTTAGTAAAGATTGCAAAAGTTACTGCATAAGCTACTGGCGCTGGTAATGTTGCGAAAAAACCCATGACCGCTGGAAAAAGGGTCATCCCAATAACAATCAGGCTACCGATAATAAAAGGCCTAATCGAAATCATTCGCGTCGCTCCTACAAAACCTGCTGCACCCGAGATTGGCACAGGTCCAATTGCAGAAAAAACACCTGATAGCAGATGGTTAATACCTGATGCAATGGATCCTTCTTTTACACGATCTGGTACTTCGATGGCAAATGAATGTTTGTATAAGTTCTCCATAACTCGTATGGATGCCATCATATTAGCAATTAATAACAATGTGATAAATAGCGTTGTAACAAACATCCCGCTGTCCCATATTGGTTTCCCATACACAAATACATCTGGAAAATCAATGAGTTTCGTTACGTGAGATTGTATAGGAGATACTTTCCCAAGCGCGAGAAATAATAACCAACCTAGACTTATTGATATGAGTATTGAGTATTTTGATATCCAACTATTTTTGTGGTTCATCGTAATGAAGGTAATTAAAATAACAACCAAACTACCAAAAGTAACAGTCCCGTCAATACTATCAACCGCAGTTTCTATACCGAACATTCCTTGTAAAAATGTTCCACTTAGTTGCAATATAAGTAATAGTAAATAAGTAAATGTAATCGCCGGCGTAAACAAACGTTTCATTTTAGTAACGACGCCCGTCAGTGCTAAAATTATAAATAGTACACCACTGTACAACATACCACTTTGTAATGCCCTTAAGGAATCAGTGGCTGTAGGATACATTACTCCTACCATACCTGCATAAACAACGAATACACCCCACCATAACCCCGCAGGTCCTTCATTAATAGGTAATCGATGACCAAATAGCGCTTGTACAATACAAGCTACCCCTAATACAAATATGGTCCGTTGAATAAAAAGTGTTGTATCTCCTGTATCCATTTCAAATACATGCGCAATTGCAATCGGGGCAGCAATGGACGATGCGATAAGAAAAATTGCCCACTGAACCCCACCAATCATATTTCTCATACTTTTCCTCCGTTGCTTTGTTCATATGTACTTATACTATACACGAATAAACATTAAATAAAAATTTGAGAAAAAAATAATTAAATTAAAAAAGTTCACTCTAAAATCACTACTATTTACCCTACCCTTTCACCGTTGCTTTTCTCCCAAATTGCAGAAATAGGAACTTGTCCAACAATACTTCCTATATACTATAATTATAGATACAATAAGGGGGATTTTCCCATGTTTAAATGGTTTAAATTTGGTGTGGCAGGTGTGACAGGTTTTTTGATTATTATCGGAGTTGTTATTGGAATTGGTGCAACAATTATTTTTAACCTTTATGTAGAAAAACAAAAAAACATCAACGAAGCAATCTCTTCATCAATACCTAAGAACTCTGAACACAAACCGATTAAAAGCACAGCTAGTACTGATAAAAAGAAGGATTTTATCCAACATGGTATTTTGAATAAAGGAAATTTTGATCAATTAAAAAAGGGCATGACCTACATAAAGGTTGTAGATATTCTAGGCTCAGAAGGAAAAAAGGAGTCCGTTAGAGAAAGTACAGACAGTCTTTCCGTAACTTATCAATTTAAAGAAAAAGGTTATGAAGGCATTGATATGGGTATTTCATTCTTTAATGGTGAACTGAGTCATAAAACATTCTATTCAGGTGAACCTGAAAAATCAGAAGTAATCATAACATCAGAGCAGTTTGACAAAATTCCTACTGGCATGACGTATGACGATGCACAAGCCATTATTGGTGGCCCCGGCATTTTAATATCTGAATATGGATTTCCCGAGGATAATTACCATACACAAACTTATAGATATGATGGACACTCCGAAAGTGCAAATGCTTTTTTAGTTTTTAAAAAAGATATATTGGAATCAAAATCACAATCATCACTTGAATAAACAAAGCCAAGTCATCACACAAATTTCAATCCTGTGATGACTTGGCTTTTTTGTTCCTATGAGCTCTATTTTGGGCTAAATGTTAAAATAGCCTAGAATAAACTGTATCTGCATAATTACCTTCTCTTCGTAAATTAAACAATCGTTTTATCGTTCAAGAAAGAATATATGCTGTAATAAAAGAAGCAAGCATGACAAGTATAAAGACAGCATCTAATTTTGAATACTTTGTCGGATAAAAATATGTTCTCCTTGCAGACATTTGAAATCGCTTCGCTTCCATTGCTACAGCAACCCTTTGAGCCCTCCGTATGCTCTGGGCAAACAGTGGTACAGTAAACATTTTAAGTCGCTCAAAAACCCCTTTAATCCCTTTTGAAAAAAGAACTCCACGAACTTTTAAAGCATTTGACCGTGTTTGCAATTCATCGACTATAACCGGCATAAGTCTAATGGAAGCAATAAAACTATAAGCATATTTTGGAGGCATTTTAAACTGTTGCATAAGAGCATAGAAAAGTAATATAGGTCGGGACGTTAACAAAAATGCTAGACTTAGAAAACCAAAGCACATCGTTTTAAAGCCCAATAGCAATCCGAAAAAGAAACTTTCCTCTGAAATCTTAATGAATCCCCATGACCACCAAATGGTATCTCCTCTTCCGAATAAAACCATCGTAATTGTAGATGAAAAAAAAGATAATGCAATTGGAATTGAAAACAGCAATAATTTTTTCCACGAATATCCACTAAAACTGTACAATAAAAGTCCGAAAAAGACCGCTTGATTTAATGCAAAAGAAAAACTTTGATTGAAAAATACAATTAGAAACAATATAAAGAAAAGAGCAAACTTTACAGCTGGATTGACACGATAAAGCCATGTTTCTTTTAGTGGCGTGAACAACTCAAGCAATAGGATTCACCCTCTGTTCCTCTAAATCGAATTCCTGTAGCGTCTCTACATGTATCAATTGCCCTTTGTCAATTTTCCAAACAATAGTTGCAAAGCTTTCTACAATTTCCATATCATGTGTAACCATAACAATTGTTGCCCCGTTCTTACGTAGTTGTTCCAACTTTTCTAATAATATAAATGTGTTTCGAGCATCTTGTCCAAACGTTGGTTCATCAAGTAAAAGTATTGCAGAACCTTGTGCAAAAGCAGTAGCTACACTTAACCGCCTTTTTTGACCAATCGATAATTGAAACGGATGACGTAGTTCGTTTACATCTAATTGAAACAATTTAAGCAGACTAGTTACTTCAGAACGAACTTCCGTTTCTGGAAGCCCTAATAAACGATATGAAAATGCAATTTCATCAAAAAGAGTATTCGTTATGAACTGCAATTCAGGGTTCTGAAAAACTAGAGACAATTCAGTTGGCGGCCTTTTCTTTCGTTGGAGTAAATCGATTTCCTTACCGCTCAGCTCATAATAACCTGTTGTTTGAATCAAATGAATTAATGATAGTAAAAATGTGCTCTTCCCCGCTCCATTATCTCCTATTATCGTAATCCAACTGCCTTCAGGTATATGTGCTTTCGGTATATTAATTTTTTCATCTTTACCTCTATACCCTTTAAAATCACGGAGATTAATAATTGGTTCCAGCACTACACTTTCTATTTGTCTTAACGCTTTTATTTCTATATATTCAGGACTCTTTAAGTAATCATTCCAAACTTCTGGATACCAAATTCCATATTCATCGATTTCAGATTGGTACAATTCAAATATCGATTTAGGTGAGCCATTTGCAATTATGTCACCTGCTGGTCCAAATAGTACCACTCGATCTACCCAGTCTGCGATGTGATCTATTTTATGTTCAACAATGAGTACTGTTTTATCTGCCGCTACTTGTTTAACCGCATCCCAGATTTGGATTGTTCCTTCAGGATCAAGTAAAGCAGATGGCTCATCGAGAAATAACACATCCGGTTGTAAAAGTAAAACCGAAGCGAGTGCTAATCGTTGTTTCATTCCTTGTGAAAGATTTTGAATTGAAGTATGTACTTCAATGTCTTGTAAACCAACACTTACGAGAACATCCTTTATCAAATCGTCCATTTTATTTCTATGTATATGTAAATTTTCAAGAACAAAGGCTAGTTCTTCATCCACATATGGCATGCAAAATTGTGTATCCGGATCCTGAAAAACAAATCCCCATGATTCAGGATGCTGAATTGAATCATATTTAAGGGGAACTTCTATAGAGTGTGGTATTATTCCGCTCAGCACTTGGAGTAATGTCGACTTTCCACATCCACTAGGGCCGAGGAGCAATACTTTCTCACCTTTTGAAACAGTGAAAGAGATGTCCTTAAAAACTAAGGACGTCTCTCCAGGAAATTTTAATCGAAGGTTTATTACTTCCATGAAGGCTTTTTCTTTATGAGTACTCAATTGAAAACTTCCTTTTTAACTATTATTTAATAAGTCATATTCTTCCTTTGATACTGGTCGAATCATATTTGTTACACCTGTTGCTTCCAGTGCGCGAACGATATAAAAAGTAAATATGCCAGTAAATATAAAAGCACTTATGACACGTAAGCCATATTTGACGAAAAGAGCCCAAACTTCAAGATTGGCATATCCGTAAAACCAATCCAAGAAGAAGCCTGCAAAACATGAAGCGATACCCGCCAAACCAGCAACTGCAATCCCAAATTTCTTATATCGAAATGAAGCAAATAATGCTTCTGCTGCTAATCCTTGCACAAGACCGTATATGAGGACAGTAAAGCCTTGTCCAATAAAAGCTGAAAGACCCGCCGCAGCTAAACTTGATATTAATGCAACACCTGGCTTACGAATTAGTAAGAACGCGAATGGTCCCACCATGAACCACATTCCATACAACAGTTGACGTGCAACTGGGAGTATTGGTTTTACAACGGTATATAAATCGTCCCAAAACTTCATGGTGATACCAAATACAACTCCCACCATTATTGCAATTAATAAATCTGAAAACTTTAACTTGAACATCTCTCTATCCCCTTTTAAAATTTTTAATAACAAAAAAGTCGCCTGAATGCACGGGCGACTGAGAATTGTCCAATTTTCTCTCTACGCTGGCATTATCCAGATCAGATTAACGGTCAGCAGCGGATAACATCTGCAATCTCAGCCTGATTCACTCAAGCACCCAAACGAACTTCTATGTAATTAGACCAACTATACAATAGTTTCCTATCTTTGGCAACTCGTCATCTAGATATAATGTGAATAATACAACATACCCGAAAAGGAATTTCTTTCGAATGGTCCATTTCATTCACTCCCCCCTTATTTCATAACCAACACCAAATACCATGTCGATGAGGGATGGGCCGCTCTCGCGACCATGCGTTGCACCCCAGTTTGGTTTCCAAATAGGATTTAGTGAAAGCGAATAGCTTTTTTGTCATAGTACCAATCATATTTTCCATTCGATTTTGAAAGTCAATGATGATATACTAGTCCTTACTAGATAGAAATCGTACGAAGAATAATTTACACATATAGGGGTGGAATATATGGAAGCTATGTTGAAAGAAATCCTTCATGAATTGAAGAATGTCAACAACCGATTAGATTCTTTGGAACAGGGTCAAAAGACGTTGGTACAGGGACAAATGAATTTGGAACAAGGGCAAAAAGCATTGGAAAAAGGACAAATAGCATTGGAACAAGGGCAAATAGAAATACGCAAGGATATAGCAGGATTAAAAGAAAATCATGGCGGTCTAATAAAAGAATTAGTCCAAAATTTCGCTATATACAATGAGGAAATCGTAAATCTTATCGAGGATAAAACTTCTGCACTCAACATGCGGGTTTTCCATATTGAAACTTCAATTCAAAATTTTAAAAAACAGTTACAATTTATGCAAAAATAAAAAATTTCAAAAGAATAACCTCACTCCATTTATTTGCTTAATTTCCCGTATACAAGATTTTTTCACACTATTAACACGATACAATTTTCAAAAGGTTTCTAAATATAGTTTTTCAAGAAAACGAAAAAGATATGAAAGAATCATAACTGTAAAATATAGAACGTTTTAATTTAGTACAATAATCAATTAAGCGAGTACTCCATTGATTTCATCAATGGAGTACTCGCTTTTTTCTTCAGAGCTTATACAAATCAGTATATTTATTCGTTAAAAAATCCACTAAATATTTCGGATTTAATTTTTCCTTCGTCACGTCTTCAAGCATCTCTAACGGTTTTTTCATCTTACCATATTGGTGAATGTTATCAGTAAACCACTGCCAGATAAAAAGTTTATGTGGATACTCATCTATTATTTCATTCGCACAGGCAATGCCTACTGTATTTAGTAATTCAATTGCATATAGGCTTGCATTTTTTTATTCATTTTTTATGTTTCCGAAGCATCTCAATGATCTGATTTCCAACTGTGTAAACTGGATTCAAAGCAGTCATAGGTTCTTGTAAAATCATCGCAACATCTTACCGCGAATTGCAGTCATTTTTTTGAATCGAGTTTTGTTAAATCAGTACCGTTTAATAAAACAGAACCTCCTATAATTTTACTCGGCTTACTTATTAAATTCATCACGGAAAGTGCAGTCACGCTTTTCCCACTACCCCTTTCTAATTTCTATTAAAAGTAATTACTTTTATAACTTCGCATTTTCAATTCTAGGAGGCATGCTCTAATTAATAAATAGGTCACTCCTACGATAAACCGCTTACAAAATCCATTTAGATAGGTTTTCTATTAATTATTAGTATATTGCTAAAACTCATGTATAGTTTAGTTCTAATCAAAGAATGGAGGTAATGAAAACAATGCCCAATAAAATGATACAAAAAAGTCGAATGTGGAAATATTTTATTGAAGCAACAGTAGAAATAATACAAGAAGAAGGAATCGACCAAGTCACTATACGCAAAGTTGCAGATCGTGCAGGATATAATAGCTCAACAATATATAATTACTTTAAAGACCTTTCACATTTAACCTTCTTTGCATCCATGACTCTAATGAAAGAATATACGAATGAATTAGCATCATATATTGAATTAGGAGATACTCCATTAGATAAATATACACTTGCATGGGAATGTTTTTGTAAATATTCCTTTTCACAACCCGAAATTTTTCACACCATTTTCATAATGGACTTGGGTGCTCAACCCGAAAGTTTGTTGGAAGAGTACTATGATATTTACCCATCAGATCTTATTAATATTCCTGAAAGTATTAAGCCTATTCTGCTCCAACGAAGCGTGTTTAAGAGAGGAGAATCAATGTTAAATAGTGCGGTGCAAAATGGACTTATTAACAAGAACCAAGCAGAAGATATTAATGAAATGACCAATTTAGTATGGCAGGGAATGCTAACTACTGTTTTATATAATCGAACAAACTATGATAGCGATGAGGCTTTAAGGATGACGATGAAATACATAAAGAAAATCATTATAAATGAAACGGAGAAACCCGTTTCATTTGGACAAAACAAATAGTTGAAACCAACTGTTTGTAAATAATCTGTTTACATTGGGACATACTAACTTTTAATTTCATAAGAAGGAGGAAGTACAATGTCCCCAGTCAGACCAAAGCCAAATGACTCAGATTCAAACGTAAACATACTGAAGAAAACAATTAGTAATATGGAAGCCGCCGAAGCTGCAGAGGAATTCGCAGTGGGAAGAGAACGTAAGACAATTAAGGAAAAAAATGAGCGTCGTGAAGAGAGTATTAAGGACTTGCAATATGTAATTAAAGAAGAAGAAAAATCACGGAACAATGATTTCTCGTAAGAAGTTATTTAGTTTTTAATCAGCAAAATTATGTAGTTCTGATACACCTTTAATACCAATAGCATCAAATGGAGTCAGCTAAATAAAGCGGACTCCTTTTGTTGTTTTTTCACATAAATAGATAGTGACGAGATTTGTGGCATATATGTAGCCAACCCCTGAAAACACAAAAGCAGGATCTTAATTAATCTCAGGAAATTAACAAACAGATGCAATAAAGCATAGTCTAGATGAGGTAAAGAGTCTTTATAAGGAAGGAAATGGTGGTATGAACTTTCAACAATTTAGCGGGACAGTCACATCGATTAGCGATTTTCAAATAACTGCAAGCGATGAAAATAGAGGTTGTTATCAACTGTTCTCGGTGGATAGTGGCTATGGAAATGTAGTGAATTTTGTCATTGAACCAGGGACTTATTTCGTTGATCATGAAGTGGTAGTTGTCGGAGATCGTGTAACCGGTTTTTATGATGCCAATGCTCCTGTTCCATTAATCTTTCCACCACAATATCGAGCAATCGTTATGACCAAAGAGCATCCCTATCAAAATGTGAAAGTAGACTTTTTCAACAGCCAATTGATCAGTAGTGATGGAAGTTTAATGTTAGATATATCCTTCAGCACTGAGATTGTTTTGGAGAATGGTCAATTATTTAATCATAATCCTATTAACCGTAACTTAATCGTAATCTATGGCCCCACTACTCGAAGTATACCCGCTCAAACGACCCCTTTTAAAATTATTGTTATATGCTAGGAATATCGTGTCTATGTAAATTAAATTATTTACATAGACACTCTTTATATTTCGCTATATAATCCCCTTTCTAATGGAATTGGGGTACAATTAAAGGCAACAATTTCTTTTGAAGGGAATCGAATTCATTTGCAGCTAATTGTTACCTTTATCATATTAGGAATTAGTATTATTTTATTCATGACGAACCGTGTACGAGCCGACCTTGTTGCGGTTCTTGCATTACTCGCTTTCGTTGTGACAGGCATTTTAGATACGCCAGAAGCTCTCATCGGTTTTTCAAACTCGGTCGTTATCATGATTGCCGGTTTATTTATCGTCGGAGCCGGTATTTTTCGTACAGGACTTGCCCAAATGGCAGGAAACATACTTCTTCGTTCATCAGGTGACAGTGAAAAGAAATTATTCATATTGCTGCTTACTATTGTCGCCGTCGTTGGTGCCTTTATGAGCAATACGGGGACGGTTGCTCTGATGCTTCCAATTGTAGTTAGTGTCGCGATAAGTATCAAAAGCAGTCCAACTAAGTTTTTAATTCCGCTGTCCTATATGGCCAGTTTTTCAGGTTTACTTACACTTATTGCTTCCCCGCCAAATTTAATCGTAAGCCAACAACTTGTCGATAACGGTTTTGAGAAGCTAGGTTTCTTTGAAATCACCCCCATCGGAATTGTTGGGGTAGTTGTTGGTATTATTTATTTATTTGCTGTACGAAACATTTTGCTTCCGAAAGAAAATAGAAACAATGATTCAAAAAATGAACATCTTTTATCCCCTAAACAACTAGCAACAGACTACCAATTGGGCGGGAACTTGTTTCGAGTAAAAGTTCCAGTTGACTCAAAAATGATTGGCAAACGCTTGGCGCAACTAAAAATTCCAGCCACTTACCAATTGTGCATATTAAAAATTGAACGGAAGTCCACGGAGGGCATTAACTTATTACCGATGACGTATCAAGAAATGGCCGGACCGAAAAGTATAATCCAAGCTAAAGACATTTTACAAATTCAAGGTTCACCTAAAAGTTTCGACAAATTTGTAGAAGATTTTTCACTTATTGTTCAGGATAATAATTCGGATGCTGACGAGCTTATTTCAAAGCAGCTTGGCATTGCAGAAGTGTTGTTGACACCACATTCTAGCCTTATCAATGAAACCATAAGGGGCATCCGTTTTCGGGAAAAATACAACTTGAATATTCTTGCGATCAATCGCCGAGGCGAATACGTCTTAAAAGATATGTCTAAGGAACATCTGCGTTTCGGAGATGCGTTATTAGTACAAGGTTCCTGGGTGGAAATTGAACTTCTTGCAAGGGAAACACGGGATGTCGTTGTTGTAGGTCAACCAAAAGAACATGCAAGTGTAGCTGCAGCAAATGGTAAAGCGCCAATTGCTGGTGGAATTATGTTGTTAATGGTTTTACTTATGATTTTCGAAGTGTTTCCTGCAGTTATCTCCGTTTTAATTAGTGCAGTTTTGATGATAATGACAGGCTGTTTACGAAACATAGATGATGCGTATAGTAAAATAAATTGGGAAAGCATTGTATTAATTGCGGCAATGCTTCCAATGGCAACCGCGTTAGAGAAAACTGGTGGAATGGTGCTTCTTTCGGAAGGAATAATTCATGCATTAGGAGATTTCGGCTCAATTGGAGTACTTGCGGGCATTTATTTTATTACGATGGTTTTTGGACAGTTTATAAGCAATACCGCAACCGCCGTTTTATTTGCACCCATTGCCATGAATGCAGCAATAAGCCTCGATGCAAGTCCATACACCTTTTTAATAGCAGTTGCAGTAGCTTCTAGTATGGCTTTTGCAACACCTGTTGCCTCTCCCACAAACGCACTCGTTATGACTGCTGGGGGTTATAAGTTTTTCGACTTCGTAAAGATTGGGGTACCTTTGCAAATTATCATGTTCATTGTCATGATGATTGTAATTCCAATTGTCTTTCCGTTGTAAATCAATTATGTCGATTTCAAACTAGGTTTTCATTCTTATTACATTAAAATTGATATATTTTATAGTAAAAGAATCACCCATTACCTTTAAACAGGCAATGGGTGATTCCTTTTTATTAAAACAATTACGTACCACAAAAGGTTTGATAAGGAATTGGATTTTGTACGGGCTTAGAATACTTAACTTGATTGGCTGAATGGGCATAAGGGACTGAAAGAACTTTAAGTAAATCCTCCAACAATCCATAATCACCTTTATTTACTGCAGATTCCAAAGCGGATTCTACCTGATGATTTCGTGGAATTAGTGCGGGATTACACGCCTTCATTAATTGTCGGGAGACTTCTATTGTTTCGGGTTGTCTGCTTAATCTTGCCTGCCATTTCTCATGCCATTTCGTAAACTCTACTGTGTCAAAAAGAGATAGCCCCTGCAACTTGTCAAATGAAAGAGCAATAAAAGTATTTGTGAAATCCGAACTATTATTATCCATTATAGTAAGCAATTCATTAACAAGAGCTTCATCCTCAACCTCATCATTAAATATTCCAAGTTTACCTCTCATGCCTTCTAGCCAGTTCATTCGGTATATTTCAGGATATCCTGAGATTGCTTCTTGTGCCAACTTAATACCTTCCGCGTCATTTTCATCCAGTAATGGAATTAAAGTTTCTGCAAATCGTGCAAGATTCCACCCAACAATATGTGGCTGATTACCATATGCGTATCTTCCCTGTACATCAATGGAACTGAAAACAGTTGTTGGGCTGTAGTCGTCCATGAAAGCGCATGGACCATAATCGATGGTCTCTCCGCTTATCGTCATATTATCGGTATTCATAACACCATGAATAAATCCAACCAGTTGCCATTTTGCAACTAGAGCAGCATGTCGCTTGATGACTTCTTGAATGAATGAGAGAAATCTATGTTCATCGAATTCAATTTCTGGATAGTGCCGTTTAATTGCATAGTCAGCCAAAGATTTAAGTTCATGGAGTGTGCACCATTTTGCGACGTATTGAAACGTACCAAAACGCAAATGACTTGAAGCAACACGGGTTAGAATTGCACCTGGAAGATACGTTTCGCGCGCAATCGACTCGCCAGTAGTAACAACTGCAAGACTACGAGTTGTCGGAACCCCCAGTGCGTGCATGGACTCACTAATTATGTACTCACGCAACATAGGTCCAAGTGCTGCTCGTCCGTCGCCTCCTCGAGAATAGGGTGTTAAACCTGAACCTTTAAGCTGAATATCAAAACGTTCACCTGTAGGAGTGACTTGCTCTCCGATTAACAGAGCACGTCCATCTCCAAGCATCGCAAAATGACCAAACTGATGGCCTGCATAGGCTTGAGCTAAACCAACAGCACCACTAGGGAGTTCGTTTCCACCTAGAATTGCTATACCTTTTTCACTTTTAAATTGTTCTATATTGAAACCTAAAGTTTCAGCCAAGGAGTTATTAAAAATAACAAGTTTAGGTGATTTCACAGGATTGGGTTTGACGATAGAATAAAAGGATTCTGATAAACGACTATAGCTGTTTTCAAGATTCCATCCTGCTTCGTCTATTCCATTTACTTTAGTCATAAGTACTCCTTTCCTCTTTCTTTTTTTCAAGTTTTACTGCATTAGTGTCTACCACTTTTATTACATTATACCCTTATCCACACTCAATAAAATGTTTTCAGCCGATATGCAACTATATTCTTTTCTTAACTAGGCATAGTAATGTACTATTTCTTAACAGGAGGTATAATACCTCTATAGGTATATAAATTTGGAGGAATGTATTAAATGAAAAAACAATCGTATGAAAACCACTCACGTTTCTATCCATTGCAGCATTATATCTGGTTACCTCTTAGTTTCCTGATGCTTATTGGAACAATTGTTTATCTAGTAATGCAGTTAATTAATGGTGACTTCACATTTGAAACTCTTTTATTAGTTGGATTGGTTGTATTAAGTATTATTGCTGGTGTCTTGGCACGCAATTATGCACTAAAAATGCAAGATCGATTAATTCGCACAGAAGAACAGTTTAGATATTTTATATTAACAAAAGAGACTATCGATTCCAGATTAACAATACCACAGCTGATCGCACTGCGTTTTTCGTCTGATGCTGAACTACCAGTTTTGGCAAAGAAAGCTGCTGATGAAGGTATGACTCCGGATTCAATTAAAAAATCCGTAGTTGACTGGCGTTCTGATTTTCATCGTGTATAACTTTATATTTACACACAGTCTATCAATATTTTGTAGACTGTGTGTTTTTCTTTGAAGAGTAGTAAAAGTAGCTGTAATCAACCTGATTCTACAATTTTAAACTGTTACTCGGATAAACTGCATTTCAGTATTTAAGCCTTGCAATCCACGAGTAAAGGATTCTATATATACCTTTGATAACAGTATTATGTATTCATTTTTCTCATCAAATTTCCATTCACACTATCGCTTAATACACTATCTCTCCTGTAGTTCTAGTTCAAACATTCAATTGTCAAAAATAGTCCACCATAATTAGAATCAACATTCTTTATTTCTAATCCTGATTCTTTTATTACTTCTAATGTGTTGCGGTTTAAATGACATCCATCAAAACCTTTTTTCCATAGTGGTGTTAATACGTCTTGTGTTTTCCCCAATAAGGGTTGATCCATTCGAACATGTTCAAAAAATACTATTTCAGCACCTGTTTTACTAACACGTCTAATCTCCTTTAACGCTTTAAAAGGATCAAGAATCGTACAAAAAACGAGAGTTGAAACGACGGTGTCGAATGTAGAATCTGCAAATGGAAGTTCTTCGGCTGATGCTGAATACAATTCAATCGGTACCTTTGATTTCTGCATACGTTTTAGTGCTTTCTTACTCATTAAAGGATTTGGTTCAATTGCATCTACATGGATAGCGTTCTTATAATACGGAAAATTAACGCCCGTTCCTGAACCAATTTCCAAGACCCTCCCCTTCGCCTCGCCAACAAGCTCGGTTCTTATTTTGTTAAACCGTGTTTTTTCTAAAGGCTTCATTGCTACATCATACAAATACGGAAACCATTTCCCCATACTATCTACACCTTTTTCATCATTTTAAATTCCGTTTCTGCGACCCCGAACTTTTTTCTCGAAAGCATTTTTCATCTTTGCTATTTCTTGTATGGTTGGTGGTACTCTAACAGGTATTTCATAGTCAATATACTTTTCAATAGCTTTTAAATTATTACCATCGCTCGGTGTTATAAAAGTAATTGCTTTGCCTGTTTTCCCTGCACGTCCCGTTCTACCTATTCGGTGAACATAACTCTCTTTTTCAATAGGAATATCAAAGTTTACCACCAAAGATATATTATTAACATCAATTCCCCTCGCTGCAACATCCGTCGCAACAAGATACCGAAAGTTTCCTATTTTAAAACCTTCAATAACCGAAAAACGATCACTTTGTTTGATACTACCATGAATCTTTTCACATGAATAATTAGACTTCTCCAATTCGGCAAATACTTTATCAACACGTCCTTTAGTTTTGCAGAAAATAATGCAACTATCGGGATTCTCAACAATTGTTATATCCTTGAGCATTGATATCTTCCGTGCTTCATTGACTTCAATTATCTGTTGTTCAATTTTATTTGTTAGGATACTTTCAGAAGCAATTGAAATATTGATAGGGTCTTTCATATATTGACGACAAATATTTTCAACTATTTTTGGGTATGTTGCAGAAAAAACCATTGTTATTCTATCGTCAGGAAGTTTTGTTAGAATAGCTTCTACATCTTTTAAAAACCCCATATTCAGCATTTCATCCGCTTCATCTATAATTAGGTATTTTATTTCTTCGAGTAAAAAGGTTCCTCTTTCAATATGGTCTTTCAAACGTCCCGGTGTTCCTACGATAATATGTATTTTTTGTTCCAATTCTTCAATTTGTTGTGAAATCGGTTCTTTACCGTAAAGAGCTAGTGTTTTAATACGTTTAAAACGCCCAATATCCGATAAGTCATCACGTACTTGTGTTGTAAGTTCACGGGTTGGAGTTAAGATTAATACTTGTGGATTTGTGCTATTTGTTTCGATAATTTGGCAAATCGGAATACCAAAAGCCGCCGTTTTTCCACTTCCTGTTTGAGATTTCACAATCAGATCTCGTTTTTCGAACACTTTTGGTATGACTTCTATTTGAACGTTTGTTGGGATTTCATATTTTAATAAAGCAAGGGCTCTCTTAATTTCGTCGTCTAACTGATAATTGTCAAAGGTAATTTCGCTCATATAGTGGACCTCATTTCAAAATACGGTGCCTGAATTTCTGTAGCTCTGGATAACTCAAGTTAAATAAAGAGTAAAGCCTTTCATATTAAAGTTCAATACGATTGGCTTTGAATAAATAAAGGAGCTCAACAATCAAAAATAGTATGCAACTTGCAACCATTACAATTATAGACGGGTACTGTCCATTATAGCCATTTACAGATACATGCTTTTCTAATATGCCTATATAAGCCCATACAAATACAAGTCCATAAGCAACATCTCTATTGGATAACATTGTAATAGTTCCTATAATAACTCCGACCAAAAGAATAAGTATTGTCCATGCTTCTTCAGAAATGCCAAAACCACCCCAACCAATACTTACCAAGTAAGTAGTAATATTGGCAATCAAAGCAACCGTGATCCAGCCAAAGTAGACACTAAATGGGAGGCGGATGAATAACTTCTCTGCCTTTGAAAGGATTTCATTAGATGTTATGCGATTTATTTGTATCAAGCATAGAAGTATGACCACCATTAAAATCACTGAGTAACCAATCTTGTCAAAATGCCAAGACAAAATCCATAATGTATTCGCAATAGAAGATATTGAAAAGTATACGCCTATTTTATTCAATAATAAATAATTCTTATTTACATATTGAAAAATTCCAAGTTGGTACACTGTATAACCAGCCAAAAGAATATAGATTAGCCCCCAAATAATAAAGGTATATCCTGCTGGCGCAAATAAATTACTGTATTTATCCGAAACTTCACCAGTTGTTATCCCGTTGATTGGTATAACATTCGCTAATACATTCATCGTAACCATTATTAAATACGTTATCATCACCATTAGTTTAATAGATGTTTTTGTATCGTTCTTTTCCAATGAGAACCCCCCTTTTTAACGAACTATAAGTTTGTTATATAGTTCCCATTCTATTCGGTTGAAATTTGAATATGTATTGAATTAATAATGATATGTAATCCCTCTCAAGATTTTTATTGTGATACTTATTCATTCACACATAAAAAAACACCATTTACCAATGTAACGGTAAATGGTGGTGAAATGATCATAGCATACGGTCACGTTAGAATTTTTTATTAGTAAATGGTCTCAAATAATTCTTTGTTACTGTCATTTATCATGTGTTCCCTTAAATTTTTCAAGTAAAATAAGCCACCATTTATTATTTCAATTTTTATTCGGGGTTCGTATTGTTCTTTCATTGCTTCTTTTTCAATCCCATAGCACTCTGGCTTATTTTCCACATCTGCATAAAAGTATTCCAATACTTTCTGATCTTTTTTCCATCTATGTTTTGCTTGTTCAGCCCATGAGTGATCATCTTGTTGTATTTTTTTTTCAATTGTTGAATCTAATCGTTCCAATGCGCGTATTGGTTTAATAATATAGGGTAAGTTGAATGTGTTATTAGAAATAGTTTTGTCTAAATTGATAGTACAAATTGATTCTTGAAAATCATTTATAAGTTCACCATTTATTAAATTTAAACCTAACGAATAAAGTGTTTCTTTTGTTTGGTCACTATAATACGATACCTTATAATTAATACCTAACCAAGGCGTTAATATCGTTTTTTCTCCAAATTCATCAGTTACTTTCTCGAACATTTGAACATATGAGCCGAGTTCTTTAGTTACTTGAAAAAGTTGTGCCAAACGAAGGGAGCCAAAATGCACAACTTCTCCGGTAATGGTCTCTTCTAGCTTATTTTTATTTGTGATGAATGTTATTTGTGCCGGATTAGGCACACTGCCTATACTCTCCTGATATTTCCAATAAAATGGGCGGTTCATTATTCTTTTATCCATTTCAATTGTTAGTTGGGCAATAACGTAGTAATCATTGTTGCTTAAAATCGGGCAATTGTTTTCTTGAAAAAATTGTAGTAAGTAGTTGTGAATTTGTTGCGGGTACATAAACACCCTCCCCTTGATATCATATAAAATGGCATCTTAAATGGTTTTTTTATACGCCGATAAAATATCGTCTAACTCACCTACAACTTTTTCAAAGACGCCTATTTTGACATAAAGTAAATCCAATATATGATCTTCGATTGTATTCTTAATGGCCAAATTGTAAATATGAACATCATGTTCTTGCCCCAATCGATGGACACGTCCAATTCTCTGTTCCAATTTCATAGGGTTCCATGGCAAATCATAGTTTATAACATGGTGGCAAAATTGAAGGTTAATTCCTTCACTACCTGATTCTGTCGCAATAAGAACTTGTGCTTTTTCTTTGAATAATTGTTTGATCCACTCACGTTTATTTTTATTTAATTGTCCATTAAAAATCACGCTAGAAATCCCTTTTGAATTAAAATAATCTTGTAAATATGCTTGTGTAGCACGAAATTCTGTGAAAAGTATTACCTTGTCATTTGCCGTCGTAATAATTTCATAAGCTTTTTCCGCTTTTGAGTTTATTTGTAAAACTGAAAGCTTCCGAATGATTTCCAACATAAAGCTAATATCTTCGAGTCGTGTGCATTTTTCAAGCATTTTCATTAAGGTTAAGTAAGTAGCTTCTTTACTGCTGCACATTTCCTTTTGCAATGTGATCATAGAGAAAGAATCTGTGAAAACAGTTGTAATGTCTTTTAGTTGTGAAATTAAATCATATACTTCATTTTCTTCTTTACTAAACTCAATAGGCAATATTTGAACTCTGCGATTTGTCCATTCAACTTCAGTATCTTGCCTTCTATTTCTTACCATTACTTGGCCCACTAATTCCTTTAAATATTCATTGTGTTCCAAACTGTGTTTACGGGCAGAGAAAGAGGACTGAAAATTTTCATATGTGCCAAGATGTCCCGGTTTTAGCAATGAAATTAAATGAAAAATTTCAAACACATCATTTTGAATTGGCGTCGCAGTTAATAACAAACAAAACTTTTTTCTTAAATTTTGCACGAACTCATAATTTTTCGTTTTATGATTTTTTAATTTATGTGCTTCATCAATAATAATTAAATCATAACTTTGTTTATATATATTCTCTTTATGTGGGCTTCTTTTCGCCATATCCATACTCATAACGACAATATCACAATAATTTAAATCATAATTCTTTCTATACTGTATAGCGGGTATATGGAATTTTTGATTAAGTTCTTCAATCCATTGATTGACAAGTGAGGCTGGAACCAAAATCAGCGCTTTTTTTACAAGACCCCGGACTAAATATTCCTTTAAGATGAGACCTGCTTCAATCGTTTTACCGAGTCCAACCTCATCGGCAAGGATTGCCTTACCATTCATCCTCTCAATGACGGTTTTCGCCACTTCCAATTGATGATTGAGCGGAGTAAATTCAAGCAAATATCTCAATGATTGAAGACCATCAAATTCTTTTATTAAATTCGTATTCACTATTTCATAACTCATAGTATACAATGTCCAATTATCCCATTTTTTACGGTTCTCCAAACGTTCTATAAAGCCTTCTTCCCACTCTGTTGACTTTTCAATTATCAACTCGTTCACCTCATGCAGCTTCTTATTGCTGATTAGGTTGTCCTTAAAAGTGTTTCCTATGATAAATCATTTTTTCCATATATAGTATTTCGTTAATTGTGAGGTTATTTAACGAGGCTTATTAAATTAAAAATTGAAGCACGGCTAAAATTTATAACGGGTTCTCTTGAGAGGTGCAAACAAGCAAATAACATACGGTTTAGCACCACTAATAACATTGAATTAGAACATCAATTAACACTGCCTTGGGTGCTTTTTCTATTGAATATTAGATATTTAGAATTCAACTGCGTATAAAACCTAACTTCTAATGCCAAAAAAAAAGGACTTTATTAAGGTCCTTTTGTGTTATTAATTATTAAACAATCGCCCCCATTAGTTTGATAAGAACAGAGACGCTTATTAAACTAACGTGCCCTATAATAAAATAAGTATATAAAGAATAGTATTAACTGCCAATTACCTGAATATGAACCTCAATGATTCTTAAGTATTCTTTTTCTACATTAACTCTATATACACGATGTTCACGTATTTCGTCTACTTCTTTCGGCGAAAAGTCAGTTATGTAAATATCAAATGAATCCTTTTCTGTTTTAACATCAATCGAAAAGGTTTTACCATTATTAGCTATATATTTTGGGCTAAGGTACAAATAAAACGTATCCTTGCTAACTTTATAAGTAAAAATACCTTTCCCGTTTTTATCTTCGTTAATTTCCTTACGTTTAAAAAATTCTTGTACAGCATCATCTAAATCGTCTAATGATGACATTTCTGTAAAGCTATAACCATCATTAATAACACTGCAACCTGTTAAAAATAACAGCAGTAATAGAAATAAAAAGAGCCTTTTCACTTTTTCACCCCTATACATAGTATAGATTGCTTATCCTAAGTAGAACACTCTTTAACAATCACTCTGATATTGCTCTTTTTCTTCAACTAACCTGCTTCTTTAGTTCAATAAGAAAAAAGGCTTTACTCCTTCCTGGAGTAAAACACCCATTTGCGGAAATTCATAAGTACACTTTTTGTTATACTAACGCCACCCATTAATGAAAATATGGTTTTATCGTTTTATTCTTATAGTGGATAGGATACCAATGATGACAGCTAAAAGGTGACTTAGTAAAAAGGTGTAAACATTAAAATAGATACCATTTGTGTACTGATTAAACCAACCAAAGCGATATATTTTAGATTTAGGTTCAGCGGGTGTTCCATCCAAGGCAATTACTAATTCATCAATATAATTGATGATTGGGAAAATCAATAACGCACAGGAAATAACGGAGAAAATCAATATAACTATTCTTACTTTCTTTACAATGGTGTTAGTTGATATTTCTCTTGTCAATTTATAAGTAAAAAAATAACTTAATACAAAAACAGGTGAGAATAGCATCATAATCAAAATATCAGGTGGAATCACCCTCTGTTGCAATTTCTACTATCTTTTCATCAGAATCTTTCAGTTTGCCAATTACATCTTTTGCAGATAGGTTATTTAAAGGTAGATAAGGATAATATGATTTATTTACAAATATAAACACAGCTGTAATAACTACAACTATACCAAAGATAATTCCAAACCGTTTCAGACATATCCCGCCTTTTTTCGCATTTTGTTATAGTTCCTTACATACTAAACTTGACACGAATGAGTCACTAACCTTCTGCCGTTAATGCCCGATTGCAGTAAATTGTTTACGTTTGTTCTTAACCTTTTTTCATTGCTTTAAAGTTAAGATATATACCACATTCTCCAAGAAGGAGTATAAATATTTGTCCATATCCAAAGCTTAGATCAAGCCAATTAGCAAATAAAAATAAGGAAAGGGTCACAATGAAAAATATCGTAATGATTTTTTGAACATACTTATTCAATTCCTTAAATTCCTCCTTCAGTCCAACAAAATGGCCCGTTTACGTGATCTGGACGCAATCACTTTTTAAGCAATCGCACCCGTTTGAAGAAGAAAGTTGAACCAATATCACACAGAAAATCACCATAAAGTTGGTTAATTATTTTGAGATTAAATCTACCTTTTCTATTCCACGCTGAGGGGGATTAGAGTCCTCTTGATTTCCGTTCCAGTATACAATTACGAGAGCTCCCACTTCTAATTCTTCATACTTACCAGTTTCGAAACCATAATACGCTCCATCACTTTCTTGAGCTATTTTTATTAACTCATCATCATTCTTATCGGAAATATCATCTTCACTGATATTTGGTACAACTAATATTTGGCTCCGCCCATCTTGATTCTCTTTTATACCCACAATAATGCCTTCTTGTTGTTCTAAAGAACCACTCTTATTATCCGTGTTATTTGTTTGGTCTTGCCACAACCAGCTACTAGGAAAATCAATGTAACAGATAAAGCAAGTAATTTTTTCATTAACTTCACCCCTTATTGCATTAGATTTTCTTTTCACAGTTTAGTTACAACAATTTGGCCCTATTGTTGAACGGGTGAAAATCCTTATTCCAGAATTGCACCCATTAGCAGAACAGGCCCAAAGTGAATGGTTAGAAGTTTCAAGATAGAGACCATCTTTAAATTTCTTTCAGTTTCAATAAATAATGGGTATATCCCTTTAAAGCACCATCTGCTTCATCCAAAGATATAGTTTCCATAGCAACAAAAATATTGTCTTTTGTTATATAAAACGAAGGGTTTGACATAATCCCGTCTTCTAAATACATAGTATAATGCTTGATTTCTTTAAGATCTAATTCCTTTTTTATATCATCATAATCAAATATAGAACTCAGACCCTCAAAATTTTCAAGATTTTCACTTGCTAGATCATCATAATATTTTTCACCGTAGTCTTTTATGGTAATAAACTCAAAACCTTCTAATGGTATTTCACCAAACGTTCCTGAAGTTTCCAAGAAATAACTCTCTTCTATGGAAAACTCCACATCTGTGAAAGTTTCCGTTACTGCTTTCAAGTCATTTTGATATTGTTCCTCACTTATTGTAGATGATTTACGCATATATACTACTTCGTCAAATAAGTATTCTCCATAAAAATCAGCTATATTTAAAGGCGTATTATCTATAGATTTATTTGAAGACCCGCACCCTGCCAAGACTAACATAGTGATAATTTGTATAAGAACAATTAATGTAATCTTTTTATTCAATTACTTTCCCTCCTCGAAGTGGCCCAACCCAAATACAATGATTAGTTTTTTCTTTATTAGTTTGTATACGAATGAACGCCATATAGGTTTCAGGCGATTTAATTTATTAAATAAAATGGCCCGATTGAATGACAACCCTTATGCTTTTATCGCCCCGTTAGCCAACCATGCAGCAAAAAACGCTGCACCACAGAGGATGAAAATTGTTTCAGAACGGGTATAGATTAGTATGGCTGGCGAAGAAGGTCGATCAACTATGGTGCCATTGAGCCCATCCGTTAGTCTGACTCCAACGACCACGGTGCATCACAGACTGTCGCACTCTATACGAGTAGCACTCATGGGAGATTAATCCTACTCTGGTTATTGCACCAGCCTGCCTTTATTCTAAGAAGAATTGAGTTGGTTCCTAATTTTACTATCAACTTAATACAATCATTCTGAAGGCTCAGCCTTTTTTAAAAAAACTATTTCTGAGTCTCTTTTGTTATGCAATTTTATCGATTTTGAGCATTTATTAATTTTCATGGGAGTTTAATAAAAATTTCTTTATTGTTCATACTAATAGCAACCTTGAATGGAGGATTATTATGAAAAAAAGCCTTTTAATTCTGCTTGCTTGTTTGACTCTTTTCTCTTATTCCCCTGGCCAAGCCGAAACCGTAACTGAAAATGATATACGATTGCGTGATGACCTTATTTTGAATTTGCTTTATCCCTCGATTCAAAAGGAATTGGAGAAGCAATATGGAGAAGCTAAACAATTTGAGTGCCAAAAGATTATTCAAATTAATAGGCTGCCCGTAGGCACTTACTTATTTAATGTTACCGTGCAGCTAATAACATTTGAAGATGCCCACAGTCCTCCTAATGATCTAGTGACAATCACTTTTAATAATGAAACATCCCAAGATTGGCACGCTATTGATTTCAAACGAAAAAGATTAAAGGAAAATGAAATACCCAAATTGTGCAACTAAATTTAGGCATCCTTTGTAAAAAGGGTGCTTTTTCTTTGAGCATATTCTTCTGTAAAATGGCCCAATATAAAAGATGGGTGCAAATCCTTGTTACAGAATCGCTCCCTGTTAGTGAAAAGTACAAATCTGCATAGTATCTTCTATATTAGACAGTCCTAATTGTTTTATCATCGCTTGTTATACAGATAGAATTGAGAATTAGTATATAAAAAGGATAAACTATCAATCCTCCTATTGCTAAAAGGCCAGTAACAGGATTGGGGGTATCTCCACCATTAGTTATTGGAAATATAGATGCGAATACATAAATAAAAAGAACGAAATAGGGTACCCAAAGGATGACTGTCCAAAAGTTTGCTTTTCGCCCGTCCAACCACTTTTTTGTTAAGAAAAGGATTAGTATTGTACCACCTATAATTTCAAAAATAAGCGTTATGCCAGTCAAAATATTTACCGAACCAATTTCCCATTTTGTTAGTCTGCTAATTCTATACACATTTAACATAAGTTCAAGAGGAACAAATACCATAAGAGCGTACAGAATACTAACAACATTTAACTTTGAGAAATATTTCATATAATAAGCCCCCCCAATAATAATTATTCCTTATTGAACTAATCTGGCTCCTATTGTGGCACGGTTGTGTTCCATTATCGCACCCTACCGTAGCAAGGCAATGTTCAATTAACGCACACTTTTTTTAATAAGGAAGTCAACTATTTGTCTTTGATAATTGTCTGTTTCCAACCAATCGGTAATTTAAATAGCCTAAAACGTTTAAGGCCGCAAATGCAATAATCCATCCAACATTTAAGCGTCTATGATGATAAGCGTTAATAGTTGCCCATATGGTAAATAATATCCAATAAACACCTATGCCTACTAAAAGTAAAATAATAGCCATTCCTTCATAACTTTCTGAATTAATATTAACATGCCAGGTATTGTTACTTTCGCCATATCCATTGATAATCGGGAACCCCGTACTATTCCAAATGTTTAATACGACTTCTTCTCGATAACTATATATTGGTTCAACTGGTGCATTAGTAGAAATTAATTTTTTATTATCATATATGCTAATTCCATTAATTCTTCCATTACTTTGTACAATTTCCTGAATATCAGTTTCAAGTTTTGTTGGTATTCGTTCATTATCGCCTAAACCATTAAGAATTTGAGAAGCGAGCTGATTGTTCTTATCCAATTTACTTTTTTCGATGGACGTTACAATACTAAAAATGAGAATGGAAATTAAAAGACATGCAATCGCTGTATAAAGCATCCATTTCGCAAATGTTTTTGGTGCTTTAGATAATTGTCCTACAACTGAACGCATTTCTTTTTCTCCACCAAATCTTTCAATTGCAATTTCGATTGCTTCTTGTTCAGACTTTCCTTCTTCTTTCAATTCGTGAACTGCCTCTAGTAAATGGCTTTTCATTTCTGCTTTCAATTCTTGTGATTTCTTTTTATTTCCACCTATATTTTGATAAACCGAATCAACAAATGCTTCAATTTGCTTCATTTTTTTTTCCTCCCTCCAAAAAAGAATCAATCAATTTTTTTACAAATTCCCATTCCTTGCGTTTGGCCTCAAAACCTTCTTCACCTAAAGGTGTGAGTTTATAATATTTTCTTCTTCCACCTGGTCCTTGTTCGTCACCCCAATAGGATTCAAGCCATTGGTTTTTCTCTAATCTTTTTAAAGATAAATAAAGCGTACCTTCTTTTAATTCAAATTGTTCATCGCTTCTATCCCGAACTAATTTAGCTAACTCATAGCCATACATATCTCTTGTACGTACAAGAGATAGAATTAACGTATCAATATGACCTTTTAGAACTTCTTTATTCACCTCCAAGTTTCTTCACCTCCTAATTCAGTTATAATTTTATTACTTTATAATGCAATGTATTATTTCGAAGAAACATCTTATCTACTTAAATTATTGGCACCCGATTGGAAAACTGAGACATACCTTTTATGCTTCTTCCATGATAGAACTACGTAAAAACCTTCAAGCGATTTCGATTGTTAAGACGAACTACACCCCAAAGAATAAATAAAACACCTGAAATGGCAAAGAAAATATAATAGAGAAACTCATACTTCAGATAGTTGTAAGTTTTATATTCATATTCCACATACCAATTATCATTGTCAATTCCGTTATTACCCTGTCGTATCAAACCAGATTCCCCGTTGCCTTCTTTTCCTTGAGTAAATAACTTTTCACTTGTCTTTTTGCCATCTACCACAGAACTCTTTATAAATGCGAAATAACTAATATTATCAAACCACTTTGAATTCCGTTCAATCATGTCTTGTAAGGATAGTTCATCTTCAGAAGTAAATTCACTTTCCGTTTGATATGATTGTACCAAATTATCCATTAAATTCGAGGTGTCATTGTAGGTGTTGTCCCTTATGAATAAACTAACCGAAACAATCAATCCTATTAATAAAAATATAACTGCTGAACGTAATAACCATTTTACAAAATTATTTTGATATTGAAAAATTGTTAATAAACCTTTTGTGACTTGTTTTTCATCTCCGAATCTATCTAAGGCAAGAGATATTGCTTCTTCCTCTGACTTCCCATTTTTTTTTAGCTCTTCAACAGTTTCTAATAAATGTGAACGCATTTCTTGTTTTAACTCTTTTACTTCATGCCCATTCAAATGGGCATATACCGCATTAACAAATCGATCTATTTTTTTCACTACTGGTCTCCTCCTTCTATAAAACGAATCAATTAACTTTTTTTACGAATCGCCATTCCTTACGTTTTTCTTCAAACCCATCTTCACCAAGTAATGTAAGTTGATAATACTTCCTTCTACCTCCCGGTCCCTGTTCAACACCCCAATAAAAATTGAGCCGTTTTTCTCCATTCTCTATAAAGACAAATATAGTGTAACTTCATTTACTTCGAATTGATCTTCACTTTTTTCTCGAATCATTTTAGCAATTTCATAACCATACATATGATTACAGCCAATGAAATGTACCACCTATGACATCTTTATTACCATTGAATGACAAGGAATTTACCAGCAAGTGACAAGCTATTTACCATACGCATATCTCCTTTATAATTAATGGGCACACCTTATGGTGTGACACTAATTGTATAGGGGGTATTTTTGTATGATTCAATATCGTAAGATTTTGGAATTACATGACGAAGGTATCAGTCTTAGAGGCATCGCTTCTAGTACAGGTAATTCCCGTCAAAAAGTAACTGAGGCCATTCAATTGGCTGAAAAGAAAGGGATAGTATGTCCACTTGATGAAGAAATGACAGATCTTTGGATTGAAGACTTTCTCTTTCCAGAAAAGTCCTTAGAAGCCTCGGGACGACAGATTATGGATTTTGAATATCTTCATAAGGAACTGGCGAAACCAAATGTGACACTATCACTTCTCCATTATGAATATGAAGCGAAAAGTCGAGCCGATAAAAAGATTCCGTATTCTTATAGAAGCTTTTTACGGCATTATAGTCGTTATGCAGAGAAATATAAAGCGACATTACGGATTCGTAGAAAACCAGGTGAGATTATGGAGGTTGATTGGGCAGGGTCAACAGCTTTTATTATTGATCGAGATACGGGGGAAAAAATCAAAGCCTATATTTTTGTTGCGACGCTTCCATGTAGCCAAATATCGTACGCAGAAGCAACGCTTTCAATGGATCTGCAATCATGGATCACCGTTCATAATAATGCGTATGAATATTTTGGAGGTGTTACGCAGATAGTAGTACCGGATAATCTTAAGGCTAGTGTAACAAAGCATACTTTTACAGAATTAATATTAAATCCTACTTACAGAGAGATGGCTGACTATTACAATACTATTGTCATGCCGGCGCGTGTTCGTACTCCTAAAGATAAGGCCAGTGTTGAAGGCTCTGTTGGAGTTATTTCTACATGGATTATTGCGGCATTAAGAAACCTTCATTGTTTTAATATTGACGAGTTGAATGAAGAGGTATTGAGGAAGCTAAATGAGTTTAATCAGCGGCCTTTTACTCGCAAAAAAGGTTCTAGATTTTCAGCATTTGAAGAAGAGGAGAAATTTGCACTTTCTCCCCTTCCAGCTAGCCCTTACAAAATGTCTGAATGGAAATCGGCAAAAGTACGTCCTGATTATCACATTTCTACTGAAAGTATGTTTTATTCTGTTCCATATGAATATATCAGTAAACAAGTTGAAATCAGACTTTCAGACAATCTCGTTGAGATTTATTTTAATCATATGCGAATTGCATCTCATAAACGATTATATGGTAGATTTGGTCAGTTATCTACCGTCCGTGATCATATGCCGGATAATCATAAGCTATTTGTAGACCAAACTCCTGAAGCCGCAATTGAATGGGCAGAAGAGATTGGGTCATCGACCCTAGTTGTCATTCGATATATTCTAGATACTTATAAAACTGAGAAACAAGCGTTACAATCTATTTTTTCGTTAAAGAAATCCGAACGGAGTTACACAAAGTATGAAATTGAACGTGCATGTAAAATGGTCATTTTCATTACAAAAAGACCATCTATCAAGAGTATTCAAACGACTTTGAAAAACAATAAGAAAAATGATGCTGAACAGGAATTAAAACGTAATACGGAAAGCAACAAAAATAATTATGGCTTCACACGCGGGGCAGCCTACTATGGAGGGAAGACACATGATGAATGAGCAGACATTAACAAAGTTGCATGAGATGAAATTAAGTGGAATGGCTGAAGCATATAAAGAGCAGTCTGGAAATAAAGATTTTCAAAAGATGGATTTTGAGGACCGACTTTCGTTACTCGTTGATTTAGAGTTTTCACGCCGTAGGAGCAACAAACTCCAGCGATTGATTCATTCAGCAACCTTCTTAGATTCAAAAGCTTGTATTGAAGATATAGAATACTATGAGGATCGTAAGTTAGATAAAGAATACATTCTTAGACTAGCAAGTGGTACCTATATTGCGGACAATCATAATATCATTCTCAAAGGCCCAACCGGTTCCGGAAAGTCATTCCTAGCTTCAGCATTCGGTGTAGCTGCTTGTCGACAATCCTATAAAGTGAAATATATTCGGTTACCAGAATTGTTGGATGAATTAACACTCGCCAAATTAACAGCGGATGGAAGTTATCGTAAACTGATTAAAAAATACACAAAAGCAGACCTACTTATATTGGATGAATGGCTACTTACAGATCTTTCAACAGATGAAGCCACAATCTTATTAGAAATCACAGAATCACGTCACAAGTCAGCCTCTACAATCTTCTGTTCACAGATTGATCCAAGTGGATGGCATTTGGGTTTGGGCAATGAGACGATTGCGGAAGCAATCTTGGATAGAATCATACACGACTCTTATCAAATTATGATTGATGGAAAAATTTCTATGCGTGAACGTCATGGATTAGGATCAGAACAATAATCTATCATACCGATGGGCAGAAATATCTAGGTTAACGAGCTTTCAAGAACGCATAACATAGTGCTCCAACATGCCAAAAACGGTCTGTTGGAGCAATATATTTATTGGTAAACAGTTTGGCGGGATGTGGTAAAATCCCTGTCACTCGATGGTAAATAAGATGGCACGACTGGTACATTTCGATGGCCGTAATCAACATATCCTTAATATCTAGAAAAGACTGGATTAACGGGTCAATATGGCCTTTTAAAACCTATTTGTTTATTTCCAACTTTTCCATCTTTCATTCAGTATAATTATGTGTACTTAGTAATGCAAGGTATTATATTTTTAAAAAAGAAAAAAGCTGTTTAAATTAACAGCTTTTTTCTTTCATTAATTTTATCATAAATTGACCCGATTGAATGACAACCCTTATGCTGTTATCGCACCCGATAATTGAATATTCGCTAGCCGAGGTATACTTATCACGACTGGCTAAATTATTCTAAGGGTTGCGTTAATGTGCCTTTAATTAGCACAACTTTATCTTATCTAACTATAAAGTCACATCCATAAGTCACTAAAGGTTATTCCGAAAAGTTTCAATCACTATTTAATAATTGAGGTTAACTCTTCTGAAACTGAATTTAAAAATTCTTTCTCAAATGTAATATAGTATTTTTCATCTATAGAATCATTTTTCATTCCATCGATTAATGAAACCGATTGTATCGAGTCAATTTTCATTTTATTCTCTATCAATTTTTCAATTGGAATATTACCTTCTATCTTAGAAGTAAATTCATTTAATTGTGTTTGTGGGACTTCGTTTGTTATTTTATTAATAACGGCACTTATGAGGTTTAATAGGTCTTCTTCATCCAAGCTATTTCCCACTGTAGCATCCATTAGTAATGCCAAAACCTCTTCTCCATTTAAATGATTCGCCCCCTTTGGGAATTCAAATGAAACTCTAGATATAGCTCTTACACGAATATCTTCTCGCAAGTCGTAATCTATACCATTTACTGAATCAATTATTGATGAAAAGGTTTCTAAATCCATAACAGCATAATAATCAATTGGTAAATCAAATAGCTTGGAAACTGTTGTTCTTACACTTTCAGCTCCTCCTGAACCGTAAACATATGCAAATGTCATTTTATCATATGAAGTAGTGCCTTCCTTATCCACTATGGGAGCATAAGTATCACGAGGGATAGATAGAACTTTCATCATCTTTTTATCTTTACTATAAGTAAGTAAAAGGTTAACAGGGACTCTATTTTCCTCATCTTTCACCGTAAATAGAGCGGTAAAATCTTTGTCACTTTGAGATACAACTTCCTGTAAATCAGTTGCGTTTTTTTCAGATACAACTCCATCTATGTCAGTTAAGCTACTTTTGTTAATAATATTCCCTTGAAGAATTGATGGAACAAACAAGATTATACACAAACTTACCATTAACAAGAAGACTGTAAGTGGGGCGAGTTTAGCAATAGAAACAAGCCATTTATTTTTGGGATTAAACTCTTCACCCATTTTATGAACTTGTTTAAACACTTTATTTCGATCTTCTTTCGTAAATCTTAATTCTTGATCAGATGTATTATAAATTTTATCTCTTAATCGTTTATCTTCCATTAAGTTCTGCCTCCTTTATCATCGGCTTTAATCTTTGTTTTGCTCTTCTTAATCGAGTTTTCACTGTATTAACTGGAATATCCAAAACCTGAGCAATTTCCTCTGTCTTTAATGAATCATAGTAGTATAGATAAACCACTTCCCTATACACTTTTGGAAGAGAAAATACTGTGACTTTTATTTCTTCACTATTGTATTTATCAATAACAGTTTTCTCTACTGATGGAGATATGGACTTTGCTGTTGTATTTATAAAGTTTTTTACTTGGACCATTTTGTAATTCCAACTTTTTAAATAATCTTTACATTCGTTAATTGTAATACGATATAGCCATGTTTTAATTTGTGAGTCATATCGAAACGAATCGACGTTTTTATAACATTTAATAAACGTATTTTGAACTATGTCCTTAGCAGTCTCTGTATCTTTCAAATAAGAAAATGCCAATCGTACCAACTCATCACCATATTCAATCATCACTTTTTCTAATAAGAAATCTTTTTCTTCTCTATCCAATCCACTAGCCCCCCTTTCAACGTACTTCAAATTCAGCCATTAGACGATTATCAAATCATAATAGGTTCAATCTTTTAAAATATTTAATTTAACAAAGATTCTTTTCTTTTATCGGCGTTTATTCCTATAAATACTTTTTATATAAGAGCAGTTCATAAAATTAACATATAGAAGATATAGTTGAACCAAAAAGCCTGTATCTTAGATTACAAAATAATCATAGATACAGGCTTTTTGGTTAATATTATCCTTATTTCATTTCACTAAAGGCACCATTTTTGCAATAAGTCTTATTCCGCTAAATGGCCCGATTGTTGAAGATCAAATTTCATTCCTTTTTCTATATTATACCAGTGAAGCCGAACAATACCTTCGAAATAATTAAATTCCTTCAAGTACCTTATAGTAGTAAGTTGTAAACGTTAAACTAGAGTCAACAGTTTTCAACAAATAAGACACAACAGTTTTCCCTCATAATCTCACTTTCTATATACTGAAACTAGTCTATAGAAAGTGAGGGATAGGAAGTGGAAAAGTGGATGGTCTATTATGAAATACACAGATTGCGCTCTGAAGGATTTAAAAACAGCTCAATCGCAAAAAAGTTAAAAATCTCCAGAAATCGAGTCATTGAGTACGGAAGAATGTCACCAGATGAATTCCAAAAGTTTATACTGTCTTTACAACAGAGAGGTAAAAAGTTGGATCCCTATAAAGACCAGATACTCGAATGGTTAAAGGAACATCCGGACCTTTCTGGAGCACAGGTGCTTGATTGGTTGCAGGAGAAGCTTGATGTGGACTCTGTTTCTGAAGGAACAGTTAGGAATTTCGTTAATGGGCTTAGAGAACGTCATTGTATTCCTAAAATGAGTACCGAGAGAAATTACGCAGTAGTTCCTGAGTTGCCTATGGGCAAACAAATCCAAGTGGATTTTGGAGAGACAAGACAACTGACAACGGAGGGCCAATATAAACGACTGTACTTTATTGCATTCGTACTAGCACGCTCTCGATATAAGTATGTAGAGTGGCTAGATCGTCCTTTCAGGACAAGTGATTTAATACGAATGCATGAGAATGCCTTTAACTATTACGGTGGAATAACAGATGAAATTGCTTATGATCAGGATCGTTTACTGGCAGTCAGCGAGAATGCGGGTGATTTAATTTTAACCGCGGACTTTACAAATTATTATCAAAAGAGGAAATTTAAAATTTATCTATGTCGAAAAGCCGATCCAGAATCTAAAGGGAAAATTGAACAAGTCGTCAAGTATGTAAAATATAACTTCGCTAAGAATCGAACCTTTGCCAATCTACTAGATTGGCAAGAGTCTAGTATGAAATGGCTTAAGCGAACTGGGAATTACAAAGTACATCACAACACAAAAAAGAGACCTACTGAAGTGTACACTCTGGAAAAGGAACACCTCAGACAGGTCTCAGGGGCTTACATTTTTGAAGATATCTATGTTTCCAGTATAACAAGGCAAATCCACAAAGACAACGTCATACGATTTGAAGGTAATCGATATAGCGTACCTGTCGGTACGTACCGTAAAGACGCACCGAATATCGCATATGTAGAAAAGAACCACGAATATATTTGTATACGTCTTCAGCAAAATGGTCACGTGCTGGCAAAACATCAAATAGCTAATGGCAAAGGAAATATCATCTCCGACCCTTCCCATAGGAAGCGAAACCAAACTAAAAGAGATAAGCTTATTCAACAAGTCGAAGACCTATTACAAGATCCACACGCTGCAAAATGGCTTGTAGAACAGCTAGCTGTGCGTTATCCACGTCATTTGATTGACCAATTGAAAATCGTGCAATTAGTTGGTCAACAGTATCCCGAATTTCTAGATATCGCTGTTCAGGAACTGAAACGCTTGAAACTCACTAGCGCAAACGATCTGAGGGACATCGCTTTTTCGTTGGCACTACACAGTAAAAAGAATAATAGCAAGGCAACTAGCATAGTCAATGAAAAATATAAAAATCTGATTGCGCCTGAACGAAAAGAAGATATATATCTTCAGGTTCTTCGAGGAGGTGATTCTAAATGAAACATCCTTATGAACCTTTGCAAGATAAATGTAGAACTCTGCGGCTCGCAGAGTCCGCTAAAGAATTGCCTAATCTTTTACGAGAGGCAGAAGCTAAGGGCTGGACTTACCACGAGTTTATACATGAGTTTCTAAGCTATGAAGTGAATTATCGTGAAACAAAAAACACTGATAAACTAATGAAGTGGGCAGAATTCCCCGAGCTACTTAAACTTGAAGATTTCCGTTTAGAAGAGCAAACAGCAATTGGTGTGAAACAACTAAATGTATTAAAAGAATTAACGTGGGTAGAGGAATATTTCACGCTTATCATGATGGGGCCGACAGGCGTCGGCAAGACCCATCTCTCGACAGCACTTGGTGTTCATGCGATTGAGCAAGGATATCAAGTATCCTTTATCTCGATGGATCGTCTGATTTACGTTTTAAAGACAAGAGAATACGTGGCTAAATCGAAAGCAAGATATAAGAGGATTGTAAAATCCGATTTAATCATCATTGATGATGTCATGTATATGGCTTACGAGCCGCAGGAAGCACACCTATTCTTTCAGTTCATTTACGAACTTTATGATCAAGCAGCTTTCATTTTAACGTCAAATAAAGGTCCGGGTGAATGGGGAAAATTTTTGGGCGATCCAACATTGACAACTGCAATTTTAGATCGTCTTCTTCACCGAAGTGAAATTTTAACCTTTAGTGAAGATCAAAATAGCATTCGTATGAAATACAGAAAAGCGCTCTTCACGGAGCAAAGTGTTGGGTCTTAATTGACGAAAACTGTTGAGTGTTATTTATCAAAAACTGTTCGATTTTACTTGACGGTTACATAAGTCAATTAGCTGGTCTATTAGTACATCAATAGGTGACCTTACACCACCTATTGCAAGGTCACCAAACAGCCTGTTAATAGCCTCACCAAAAGAGGTATATTTACAGCCTAAACCCTGTTATAACAACAAAAAAGAAGAGACCAAGACCATTGCGGTTTCGTGTCCCTTTTCATATGTTTTTTAACGTTTTGCACCTCTGAAGAGAACCCGTTATAAAATTTAGCCGTGCTCTTTTTAACACTATATATGAATACTTAATACAGTCATCCAACAAATAAATGTACGTTTATTTTATTTTAATGAAGATGTATATATCGGCATTGTATTGCGAATCGTAAACATTAATAGAATTCGCTAAAATACTCATCTTAACTTTGTCATTTTCCTCTATAATCGTAGCCTCTTCGGTAGTAAGTGTCTTCAAATCATTTTTTTCTAGAATCGTTTTGTAAATATTCATAGTATCGAATTGGATTAATTCTTCGTTATTTTCATTGACTAAATGGATGGAAACATCATCACCCTCTTGTTTTTCCTGAAGCGTGTAGTTTAAGCCATCAATTTCAATTTGGATAGATTGAAATTTCGTCACATTTTGTGGATTGTTTAAATACATATGCACCATGCGGTCAAATTCTTCTACATTTACAATTGGATTACTATCCCAATTCAAACTGAAAAATTGTCCTTGATTTTGACTTCCATCTATTTGATCGTATGTTTCGGCAAAGCCAAAAGTTTTTTCGAATTTATTATAATTCAATACATCATTAGGCAACCAAGTAATATCCTTTGCATAGTCCATATTGTTTAAATAACGAACAGTATTTGTAATCAGCTTTTTATCTTCAATCGATGCATTCGCATTGGATATTACTTTATCGTTTACAAGCATATTATTTTCGATAAGAGTACTTTCCAATAAATTAGTCTGATTAACACGGCTTACCGTGAAGCCGTCAATTGGGGGGGTAATGGAAATTGCTGATAAAATAATTAATACAATAACGATTACCCCATTTTTTCGTACAGGCATAAAACTGAATACCGATCCTGCAACAATTGCGAAAAATCCAAAGAGGATAACATAATACCGGCCATAAGTAATACCCATTTCATTTATTTTTAAAATAGATGCGATTGTTTGGAATAAAACAATCGGAATTAAAACTTTAGGGAATATCTTTCTAAATAAAGATGCAAATTTATTCTCAAGCTCACTTGAAAGAATATACACAATAATTACAGTTACTGCATAGGAGACCAATAATGGCTCAAGTAAATTTTTCGTCCAAAAATCTCCACCAAGATTTAGTAAAACATAAGCCAATAAAATTATCGTATATACAGTTGTTAATGGAATGATTATATAGGATATTAAAATTCGCAAATTGTTAGGATAACTGATTGCGTTTTCGATTCGTTCTTCTCTTTGCATTAATTCTTTAGTTGTAAGGGTTTCATCCTTTTTCCCAAGAAAAAGGGGTGTAAAAGATAGGAAGAAAATCGGTGAAAATAAAGTAAATACTATACTTAGGATATGCGGAATTGTTTTATCATTTACCGAAAATAGTAGATTATCAACAGCAAAAATAATTAAACTAAGACCTCCAGCTATGACCAAAGTATAAAGTAAAGTAATGAAAAATGCTTTAAAGGCAGACATAAAAGCTTCGTTAAAAGTAACCTTACTCTTAATTGTTGGGATCCATATAAAAGCCATAATTAATGCAAAGATTGCAATACCTGTTTTTGTCCCTGTTTCGATGTTAAAGTATTCTGAAGGCTGGATCGCAAAATAATAAACAGCCGTCAAAAGTACAGCTCCTATCATGAGCATAACGCGTTCGCTTGCTTTTATAAGAAACCTTTCATAAAGTTGCTGAGCTACTGCACTGAACAAAGAACCAATCAAAAAAGTTAATAATAGCTTTAAATAAAATTCCGATTCATGATTGATAGATATTGCACTCATAACTGCTGAAGCGATTAGAAAAAGCATTGTTAAAGGATAACGATTCGTGGCGTGTATGAGGCCTTTCAACTTTTCCTTCAGGCTTTTTATTATGTTCACAACCATCACTTTCTTCCTTTTAAGATTATGTTGCAAGTACAATTATAGTGGTAAATGAAGTTCCTATTTTTTTCATACCTTCAATTATAGTATATACCTATTGCATATTGTTTTTGACTAATTTTCATAAATATTTTGGATACTGGATAAACTAATATTATAAGAGAAATACACTTTTGGAGGATTGAAGATGAAGCTTCTAATTGAATGGACTTATAAAACACCCAATGGCGCGGAAACCATATTTCGATCTGAGGAGATGGCCGCTGAAAAAACTTTACTATTTGCAAATGATTTGGAGAGAACAGGACGTACAAAACAGTTACTATTCATTGACAAATATGAAAGTAAATGGACTTTAAAAGAATTAAAAAGCTATTTGAAAGAAATTGAAACCGAACCACATAATGTAACCGTCTATTTTGATGGCGGTTTTGATGTATCCACAAATAAGTCTGGACTGGGTTGCGTCATCTATTATACACAAAGTGGAAAATCGTATCGATTAAGAAAAAATGCACTCTCACATGAACACCATTCAAACAATGAGGCAGAGTATGCCGCATTGTACTTAGGGATACAAGAACTTGAACAGTTGAATGTCCATCATCTATCCGTTCAATTCATTGGTGATTCACAAGTAGTAATTAACCAACTAAACGATGAGTGGTCTGTGGTGGAAAAAGTTCTTTCAGCCTGGGCGGATCGTGTAGAAGGAAAATTAAATGAACTTGGTATTCAACCCGAATTTAAGCTTATAAAACGAAAAAAAAATGCAGAAGCAGACAAACTTGCTACACAATCCTTGAACGGAATTGCAATTACAGCTACTCTCGAAATAACTAAAGAATAAAAAAACATGGAAGACTTAACCGGTAAAAGTTAAGTCTTCCATGTCGTACTGTTTAGACAATAAGTTTTTATATTTTTAACTCAATCTTAGCATTTTCTTTTAATTCTTCAACATGTGCAGCTAAGTTTTTTTGCTGTTGTTGTTGTGAAAGAATACCTGCGATTTGTTCGCTTGCCTCTTCAAACGGTGGAATCTCTTCTCCAGCTTCTTTTGAATCAGACGCAGCTTGATCGTAGTAGTTTTTAATCTCTTCATCTGTTACTTTTTCGGTTGGAACCATCTTTTCGATATACTTGTCAAATATAATTGAATCTGTAATTTGAAGTTTAAAAGTCTTATCGTCCACTTTTTGATCTTTAAGTGCTTTTTTCAATTCTTTTTTACCACCAAATTGCTCTTCAAATGATAAATACTTTTTATCAACTTCAGCTGGTGATGCCTTTATTTCTTCTTTTTTCGCATTTTGAAGAATCAATGCTTGATTCACAAGTGTTTCAAGTGTTTGTTTTTTTATTTGGTCAATCGATTCTTTACTAGATAGGTCTTGTCCACTTTGTAGCATTTGACTTTGAATGGATGCCAATGCAACGTTGTATTCCTCACCTGTAAGTTTCTCTTCATTTACTACAGCAACTAATTTTTTCGCATCCAATTGTTGTTCTTCTAACTTCTCTTGCATCTCTTCAGCAGTTGCTTGCTCCTCATTAGCCTCTTGTTTTACTTCATCTTTAGGAATTTCCTCTTTTTTCGCTTTGTCGTCATCACCACACGCTGCTAAACTAAACGCTAGTGCACCTACTATAAATGGAAATAGTATTTTCTTAAATTTCATATCCGATAAACCCCTTTTCAAAAACTGCGATTTTGTTTATTTAAGCTTAGACTGTATCGTAACGAATTTTGTACGTGAGTTAAACCAATAACCCTCCATGACATCAATTTGTGATATTCTCGTAATTTAACAAACAATATAGTCAACAACATTATTTTAAGACCATTGAAACGCTATTTCCGAATTGTCTTACCTCTCAATGGGTATGCATTATATCTTTCTATAGTATAATAGAGAATAATGCAGAGTCTTCAGAAAGATTATTAATTATAAGTTTTCCAAGTAGTTCCTGGAGGTGTTTAAATGTTTTGCCGTGAGTGTGGTAATGAAAATGTCGAATCTGCACGTTTTTGCGGAAGTTGCGGTACAAAACTAGAGCAAAACAAACAATCACCAAGAAGGAAATGGTTAATTTCCGGGTTACTGTTTTCATTACTCTGTATTGCCGGGATAAGTTATTTATTCATACAAGTCTGGCCAAAAAATGAAATACAAGTAACAGAAAAAGAAACTATGATTGCACCTAATGAAACCTTTTTTACTGCACCTGAAAAAAAAGAGGTTATTAAATCCATTCCTATTGTCATAAATGAAAAAGATAAAACAATCGTCATAAAAGAATCAATGCCAAAAGTATTCACCATTTTCACTGAAGATGGTTTTGGTTCTGGATTTTTATATAAAAAAGGTGGCTTCATTATAACAAATGCCCATGTGGTGGTTGGCTATACAGATGTAGTTGTCAGGAATTCCAATGGTAAAGATACACCTGGAAAAGTAATCGGAATTTCCGACAAATACGATATTGCTTTAATCTTTGCACAAGATTATATTCATATCGACCCCCTTTTAACTGAATTGAAAGAATCGGAAATCGGCACTGAAGTAATAGCAATCGGTAGTCCGCAAGGCTTTGAAAACACAGCATCTATTGGCTACTTAACAGGCATTGGGAGAAATATTGAATATGGGTTTACGTATGACAATACGTATCAAATTGATGCCTTAATAGACCAAGGTAGTAGTGGTGGTCCATTAATCGATGCAAAATCCGGAAAAGTTATTGGCATAAATTCTTTACTCTATACAAAGAATGTGGGCATTGGTTTTTCCATTCCAATGTACAGTGTTTTGGATCTTGTCAATTCTTGGGCTGAAACGCCTATGACCGAACAGCAAGTGCATGGGAAATTTGATGTCTATGACGAGTATTCTTATTTTGAAGACGATTTCAACAATGAATATTTTGATGATGAATATGTAGATGAATATGAATCCGATATTATATATGATGAGTATTCGTTAGAATATTTCATTCTTAACTATAGGGATTATTATGAAATGGCACTAGAGTATGAGGAATTTTATTGGATTGAAGATATGATTTTACCAAGAAGTACAGCGTATTTTGAACTGCGTGATTACATCGAAGATATTTCTGGTAAAGGAATGACCTTTGAATTTATTGAAAATACCGTGCTTGATATTAGTTACCAAGGTGAATACGCAATCGTAACTACTTTTGAAGTTTTCGATTTTATATCCACGAGCGGAGAGTATTCTTTTCATGAGCGAACAAAAGAGTATACAGTTGTATACGATGAAAATGGATTTTACAGAATCTCTGATATCTATATTTACGAGTAAATATTTTAGTGCAGCAGTGAAGTTTAATTTCATTGTTGCACTGATTTTTTATTTTGACAAGACAAGACAATGAGTAGCAAAACGGTTTGAATACATTATGAATGGGAATAACATAGTTAACTGCATTTACATAATTATAATCTGAAAGGTGGGATTATTTCATGTGGAAATGGCTATTTTTAATATCTCTTTCAGTTTTACTACTTGTTTCATGTTCTACTGAAAAACCCGTCACTTTCCCAGATAATAAGGATAATTCTGAAGAAGAATCAATCGTAGAACTCGTTGAACAAACAGATACCGATATGTCCCAATTCTTTCTATCTGATAAAACGATTGCCTATTTTAAAGGTGACGGAATTGAATTCTCTACTTACACATCGCGTACTGAATGGTTAGACGATCGTCACGTTAATGTATTTGAAAATAATGGTGGTGTAGAACTTGTAACGTCTTATCGTTTGGAGGATGACAATATTGTAGTACTGCAAGAAGTACCTCTGGAGACTGAGGCTTATACTATAACTATTGAGGAACTAGATAAGAAGCAACCAATAAGAGACTATTTAAACTTTCCTTTAGAGGTTGGTACAGTTATTGATGTATGGACGGTTGTATCCATCACGGATGAGTTGGAGACACCTTTACAAAACTTTTCTAATGTCATTGTTCTTGAACAACAGTTTGAAGAGGAAGCCTTTTCTAGAAGTTATTTTGCTGTTGGATTCGGGGAAATAAAGCGAGAGTATATTGCCAAGGAAAACGGAAATGTGTTTGAAGTAACTTCTGTCATAGAAAGTATTGAGTAGAAAACAGGTTTCAGTCACCTGTTTTCTTTTTTTCATAAGAACTCTTAAGAGCCCATTTCGATTTGTTTGAATTTATTAGGTTTCGACACCAAAGTGATGATGAATAAGGTCCCTAAAAATAGCGTGAATAAAAATAAATAACTGAATTCCGTTTGAAGTTCTAGGAAAAAACCACCAAGAATTGGACCGGTTAAGCTACCGATGCTGAAAAAAATTCCACATAGTAAATTCCCAGTTGGTAACAGCGATTTCGGAGTCAAGTCCGACATATAGGATATTCCTAATGAAAAAATGGATCCTGCAAAAAGACCAGCAATAAAGAACATCATCATAATACCAACAGCATTTTCTCCCATTAGTCCAGCACCCGCAAAAGCGACGCTCCCCCCACCAAGTGTTAGTAATAGAACTGGTTTTCTACCGATTTTATCCGATAGAATACCTAATGGGATTTGCGTGAGGATACCTCCGACGGAAAAGGCTGGTATTATTAAAGACACCATAGCCAAGGGAATTCCGTTTCGCAAAGCATAAACGGGAAACATAGAATTCAAAGAAGACTCAAGAAAGCCGAACCCAAATGGACCTAAGAATGCTATCCACGATACAACAAGCGTAGCCTTGGCACGTGAAATAAATCCGACCTGAGAAGAATCACCCATCATAGCTTCAGGATGATCATTGTTCAACAGAAATACAAAAGACCAAGCAAGCAAACTTAGTCCTGCAGAAACGATGAATGGCAATCCTTCATATATATCTACTAAAGGTACAAACATTGGACCCACTGCAAATCCTACCCCCACAGAAAGACCGTATATGGAAATATTTCGACCGAGCCGTCCAGGTGAAGCTGAGCTTATCACCCATGTTTGTGTAGAGAAATGCAGTGCATGGTCTCCGATTCCAATCAATATACGTAAGAAAAACCAAAATACAATACTTTTCCAAAGTGGAAACGACAATAGTGATAGTATGACAAATACTCCACCAAAAATAATCGTAGGCTTGAATCCAAATCGCCGTAACGGAGCTTCCATAAATGGGGATACAAATAAAGTTCCTATGTACAACGCTGTCGCATTTAAACCGTTCAATGTACTCGAAACACCATCTCTTTCGAAAATCGTTGAAATGAGCGGCAGCAGCATCCCTTGTGAAAAACCAGATATTGAAACGATTAGAACAAGTACCCAAAATCGATGTTTATTTACATATGTACGAAACTTCACTAATTTACGCCTCCAACTACAAGTGTTCTTTTACGACTTAGTTATTTGTGATCACTCATCTGGATGAATGATTATCAGTAGATTCCTCATGAAGCCTTATTCGTTCTCTAAGTCTTCGATTAGCGGATTCTTTGTAAACAGCTGAACGAAAATGCAAAACTAGGTCTTCCGAACATTCTATACCTTGAGTAATTACAGTGGGATCGAATACCAATTCTTCGGCACCATCTGCGATTACTTCTTTTAGCGTGAGTACTCCTGCATCAATTGTTTTCCGATCTTCAGGCCACTCAACACTTGGATCATCAATTGGATCTTCAAGACTCGCCAATTGAAGAATAAGACGGAAACGAATCGGCATTTTTTCTAGTTTACTTACTATTTCTTTCTCCAAATCACCATGTTTTAAAGAACTTTTTTCCAAAGTTGTATTTAGAATCGGTTCCCATTTGAATCGAACTGCTTGTTTCTCACCATTTCGATCTATTAGATAATAAGTATGCAGTGCATGGTACGTTTCAGTGGAAAAACTGGCTACAGGTTTCAAATGAAATAATACTTTAGGGATTGTGTTCCATTCTAGTGATTTACGTAATTTCTCAAATCTTTCTCCAACTGTTAATGAACCTTTCGACATGATCTTTAATAAATTAATAAACGCTTCTGGTGTTTTGGTAATAAAAACAGGAATGTTTACCATCGTCAATGTTGTAAACTGATCATTTGGCAATAGAAAATGAACAGCCATTCCTTTTATTGGAACAAGTGCTTCATATAGTTCCGGGCTTGAGAAAGTATGAGAAAAACGCACAATCACATGCATTTTTTCGTTCTGCAAATGATAGGCTGTCGTTAATGATGAAGCAGTTCCACTCGGTTCAAACACTGCATTAAATGCAATTCCTTTAGCATGAACCCTTCTGTACCCTGGAGAAATCCCAATTACTTTTTCAATTGCATCGACCGTTTCTTTAGCAATTACCTCTTCGTTTCTATTCATATCCTCACTTCACTTTCAAAATTACTTATGAACCCTAATTTTGTAAAGTCTTGATATAATTTATGTTCGTATTGAGATGATCTAACGATTGACCTTTTGTTTGTGTCGAACTAAAAAAAACATGAATAGATGGGACAATCCCATTCTATTCACGTTTTCCATTCTATATACAATTTGTATCCGGAAAATTTCCTGCTTTTTTTAAGCAACTTATCGCTGTCTTTAGTATCTTGTGGATAAGACATCAATAAAGAGCAATATAAGGGTGCGGTATTATCAAACAGAAAAACCCATCATTTAATGGTGCGATTTAGGAAATAGTCTATTTTCTCTTTGTATTTATCGCCTGCCAACGCAAAAGCTTCACCATGATTCGCTTTCGGGACTAGATAAAGTTCCGAATCACTAGAAGTATGTCGATATAAACCCTCCGCCATTTCAGTAGGTACAAATGTATCGCCTTTTCCATGAATATATAGGATTGGAACTTTTGTGTTACCCACTACTTTCAGTGCGCTTGCTTCTCTAAATGAATAACCAGCTCTAATTTTCGTCAATATACTTGTACTATCCAACAATGGAAATGCCGGCAAATGAAACATCCGATTCATTTGATAGGAGAATAATTGATAGACAGATTCATATGGACTATCCGCAATAATGGCTTTAACCTGACGTGGAAGATCATTTTCTCCACTCGCCATCAAAACAGTAGCCGCACCCATCGACAAACCATGATAGCTGATTTTTGATTCTGTCCCTAGCTTTTTCACTAATAACTCAGTCCAGTCGATTAAATC
Organism: Sporosarcina sp. FA9; assembly: GCF_051550205.1. Taxonomy (GTDB): domain Bacteria; phylum Bacillota; class Bacilli; order Bacillales_A; family Planococcaceae; genus Sporosarcina. The sequence goes on along the minus strand of NZ_CP188819.1, from coordinate 1,535,121 downwards.
AAGGCGATCTTGCCAGCCAAATCCGTAATAATTCCCTTCACTTTTTCCATGGCCCCTTGCATCTGGCATGAAAATGTTATAACCGAAATCATTATGATAAAACTGTCCAAATAACCCCATTTGTTTCGCATTTCCTAAATAACCGTGTGTTAGTATGACTAATTTATCGGTGGGCTTCGATGCTGGTAAATAGTAACCTGATAATTTTAATCCGTCGCGTGATGTTAAAGTAAGCTGCTCAAATTTTTGATCAGCCACCCAATCTATCCAACTTCCATTCAAATAAAGATCCATCGCTTCATCAGACACGTCTAAATCCGCATTCTTTTCCAAAAAGTCTTTCGGTCCTCGCTTGACTGCTAGTTCATAGAAAAAGAAACTACCAATAATTTGAAATGCCACGAAGACAACAGCAAAAAGAAGAAGTAGTTTTTTCCAATTGATTCGAATTTTACTCATTCCCCTTTAATTTCTCTGTCTTTGGGTATGATTGATACCTATCTCTATTATAGTAGATAAACCTATGAAAATGAACGAATATTGAAGGATACATGAATTTACCAAACCTATTTTACGCTTATTGAGTAAATGATAAATAAACTATCATTTAAAAAAGCGAAAGAACCAATCCTAGTTATGAAATCTAGGATTGATTCTTTCTTGTGTTGCACTATGAGCTTGCAAGCTTTTTATTTTCACAAAATCGATTACTACTCATTCTAATTTATTAATTATTTTTGCTAGTAATGGTGGAGTAACGTCTTTTAACCCAACAAGTCCTATCAGAGTTAAGAATATTTTTTGTACACCATAAAAAGCATCTGTTGGATCATAGTACTCATTTAGAGTGTGGAACCCACCAGCATCACCACCACCACCTAGTGTAACCGCAGGTATTCCTAGTGAAATAGGAACATTGGAATCTGTACTACTGGCCCCGTCCAATGTCTGTTCAAAACCTAATGCAGATGTGGCTGCGGCTGCAGCTTGTACGATAACGGCATCAGGATTTTGCGATCCTGCTGGACGATTACCTACTAATTCTATATCAACAGTAATCACATTTAATTTCCCCCATCGAAGATTTTCTTCATCCGCGGCGAGATTAATGATATCAATTACCTGTTTCTCTAAATTTAATAGCTCTTCTTGGGAATTTGAACGTAAATCGATTATCATTTCTCCGACTTCTGCAATTGAATTTACTGAAGTTCCTCCTGTTATTAATCCAACATTAAATGTCGTTTTTGGATTCGTTGGGGTTTCTAATGAGGATACTTTGGCAATCGCACGTCCTAAAGCGTGTATCGGGCTCGGTGTTCCAAAACTTCCAAAACTGTGCCCACCTGGTCCTTTATATGTGATTTTATATCGTTTACTACCTGTAGCTAAATATGTTACTCGGTCTACAGCACCGGGTTCGATTGATATAAATCCATCTATATCTTCTCGATTTTCAAACAATGTTTTTACACCTAGCAAATCTCCAAGGCCCTCTTCACAAACCGTAGCTCCGATAATTAAGTCCCCTTCGGTTTCAATATTAGCGTGATTTAGTGCCCGCAATATTGTAAGGACCGATGCCAGGCCGCGGCCATCATCAGCAATCCCAGGTGCATACACTCTTCCGTCTACAATTTTAGCAACAGTATCTGTTCCTTCAGGAAAAACTGTATCTAAATGTGCACATAATACGATTGAAGGGCCACTCCCGCTTCCCGGGCGAATTCCGAATACGTTACCAACTTCATCCACTGTGATATTTTTTATTCCAAGTTCAGTTAGTTTCCTTTTATAGTAGATGCCTCTTTTCCCTTCATAAAATGTAGGTGCTTGAATAGCTGTAAGCTCAATTTGCTCATTAGTTGTGTAGTTATTATCTTCTTCTAAAAATACAAGCCCTTTTTTCACTCCCGAATTGGATTTTAGTAAACTATATACATCTTTTACTTTATTCGATACGCTATACTCTTGGATACCTTTAACAATTCCATGTTTTTCAGTCATTAGTGAATCCCTCCATTTTTGAATTCAGTAGCAATTATAGACGGTTACAATTGTCGAACGAAAACGACTCCGTATACAATAACGGAGTCACATCATCGTTTATTAAGCTAATGGATTTCTTTCTTAGAGTTCACTTAAATTCGCAATAGAATATATTTTCTTCGGTCTGCCCCTTCTACCTGTTGCGTCTTCAGTAACTTCTATTAGCCCCATTTGTTCCATTTCATTTAATATTCTCCTCGTATTTCTATCCGTGTTTTTCAGAAGAGTTGTTATTAGTTCACTGTTAAAACATTTTATCTTTTTATATTTAATGAAAAAGTAGATTTTAGCTGGAATTATCGGCGTATAGTTATTTTCTGTTAAAACTTTTTTCCATGCTTCTGGAAGTTTATCAGCTGTAAAATTATTATTTTCTTCCGAAAATACATCCATTATTTCTTTCATTTGATTGATAAAAATTATTTTTTGGTTTTGATTTTTTTGGTGTTCTACAAAAGAGTGACTTACATTTTGCATGGCTTCATACACCGTGTGTCCAGACCCAATCCCGATTTTTAGTTCAATTGAAGATTGCAGTTCAACTTGATTCACTAGCTGACTTAGTGACTCGTTTAGATACAATAATTCGAAATCACCATAGGTTGTGTAAATATTAAAACGATTTTCCTTAGAATTGTCAAGAACACCATTTAACTTCTCAGCAACTTGCTGTAATGCAAGTTCAAGATTTAATCGTTTTCTATTTGCTTCGTATGTGTTGTTTTCAGTTATTAATTTATCATTTATTTGTTCAATTCCAATAATCGCAACTTTTGATTTTTCAAATATTTGACTGGTAGCACGGGAGACAAGTAAATTAAAGACGGTTTGAATTGCTAATTGCGACGGTACGATTCGATAACTTGGGATTCCTAACTTTTCCAATTCCTCATAAACAGTTAATAAACAAGTTACCGCAACTGCCGTATTTTTTTCCCTGAAATTTTTTACATGAAATTCAATGATTTCTTCATATGTTTGATTCCGATCATAAGGGTATATTTCTATTTTCAATTCAGTTAAACTATACTCTTTTAACAGTTGTTGAATTGTTTCTCCTTCAATTGAATCTACACTTATTGAAGTTGTTGTTTCCTTTCGCTCAAGGAAAATGTTTAGCAATGTTCCTAGGAAAGCGATACCGTAAAGTGGTGGAAAAAATCCTTCATTCTCCTTTATCCAACCTTTGTCAAGTGCATAGTAATAAGGAGTTTGTCCCGAAAAAATCCACTGTGCCACATCATACTTATTTTCATTAATAATGTGTTCCAATTCGTCACGATGAAAGTATTCAAATTCGACTAACTCAATACGAAAATCGGCACTTGCTACTTCTTTTATTTGATTTAGTGAATCTCGAGGTCCAATTGCACCAATTCGAATTTTCAACTTATTTCATGTCCGCTTAAAATAGTAGCCGATTCAGAAACACCTATCTTGTCTATATTAATTAGTGGATGGTGGCAAGCAACAGAATGACCTGGCAGTATTTCGCGATACTCGGGGCTTTCTGTTTTACATAAATCAGTTGCATATGGACATCTTGGATGGAAATGACAACCACTTGGTGGATCGCTAGGATTTGGAATTTCACCTTCGATTAACTGATGCCTTTTTCGTAACTTTGGATCTGGAATAGGTACAGAATCTAACAATGCATTTGTATATGGATGAAGTGGATTTAGAAACAGTTCATCTCGATCTGCTAATTCTACCATCCTTCCCAAATACATTACGCCAATTCGATCGCTTATATGCCGCACAGCAGGCAATCCATGAGCAATAAAAATGTAAGTTAAATCCATTTCTTTTTGTAATTTTTTTAGTAAGTTTAAAATTTGAGCTTGAATCGAAACATCTAACGCCGAAACAGCTTCGTCACAAACAATTACCTTAGGTCGTAAAGCCAGTGCTCGTGCAATTCCTATACGCTGGCGTTGTCCTCCACTAAATTCATGTGGATATCTTTTTAACTGGTGTTCTCCGAGGCCAACAAGCTTCATTAGATTGAGTACTTCTTCACGTAGTTTTTTTCCAGAGGCAATTTTATGAACAACTAAAGGCTCCCCGATAATTTCTTCAACTTTCATTCTTGGATTAAGTGATGAGTAAGGATCTTGGAAGATTACTTGCAAATCTCGTCTCGCTTTACGTAGTTCTTCGTTACTGAGAGTGGCAATATCTTTATTGTCAAAAAATATATTTCCTTCTGTCGCATCAAGTAAACCAAGCATTAATTGCCCAGTTGTAGATTTTCCACAACCAGATTCTCCAACAATTCCAAGTGTTTCACCTTCAAACACTTCAAAGTTTAAGCCGTCAACAGCACGGACTAATGTAGTGGTTTTCTTAACATAGCCTTTTGTAATTTCAAAATGTTTTTTTAAATTACGCACTTCCATAATTACTTTTTCTTTTGATGTGCTTTGATCTTTTACGAACTCCATCCTATTCACCCCCTTATACTTTAATGCAGCGCTTCGCATGGGTCGAACTGACATACTCTAGCTCTGGATGTATTTTCATACACTCAGCATCCGCAAGGGGACATCTTGGGTGAAATTTACATCCGGTTGGCATATCCGCTGGATTTGGTACAGTTCCTTCTATCGAATAAAGATTTTCTACAACATCATGAATTTTTGGAATCGAAGCCATTAATCCACGTGTATACGGATGCAACGGGTTTTCAAATAATTCGAAAACTGGTGCTTCTTCAACAACTTCACCTGCATACATAACAATTACCCGATCCGCAACTTCAGCAACAACGCCAAGATCATGAGTAATCATCAAGATACTCGTATTTCCTTTTTCTTTCAAATTTCTCATAAGCGTTAATATTTGGGCCTGTATCGTTACATCAAGGGCAGTTGTCGGTTCATCAGCGATTAGCAATTTAGGATTACATGATAACGCCATTGCAATCATCACACGTTGACGCATACCACCAGATAATTGGTGCGGAAAACGCCCCATTGCCTTTTCAGCATCTGGAATTCCAACAAGTTCTAGCATTTTAACCCCTTTTTTCTCGGCTTCAGCTTTTGATATTTTATTATGAACAATTAGTGTTTCTCTTAATTGATAACCAATCGTAAAGACCGGGTTCAAGGCTGTCATTGGTTCCTGAAAAATCATGGACATTTCATTACCACGTAATGCTCGATATTCTTTTTTGCTAATCGTACGTAAATTTTTATCTTTGAATACCATTTCTCCTCCATACACTTCACCATTCGGAGGAAGAATTCCCATTAAAGCAAGCGAAGTAACACTTTTTCCGCTACCTGATTCTCCAACAATAGCCAGTGTTTCTCCTTCATTCATAACAAACGATACACCATTGACTGTTGAAACGTATCCGTCTTCTGTTTTAAAGCGTACACGCAAATCCTTAACATCTAATATTCGGTTACTCATAATCTCACCTCGCAGTTAGTCTTTAATTTTCGGATCTAACACGTCACGCAACCAATCTCCTAGAAAAATAACGCCTAAGACAGTTACAGTAATTGCAACCCCAGGGAATGTAGCGACCCACCAACTTGTGGCAATATACTCTCGGCCATCACTTAACATGAGCCCCCATGAAACATCAGGTGATTGGATACCTAGACCAAGGAAACTTAAACTAGCTTCTAAAATAATTGTTGAAGCTACATTTAATGTAGCAATAACGATAAATGATGAAATTACGTTTGGTAAAATATATTTCACGATAATCCGATAATCTTTTGCCCCTATTGCTTTTGCAGAACGAACATAGTCTCTCTCTTTTACACTAAGTGTTTCACTTCGAACCATCCTCGCATAAACTACCCAAGATGTACCACCTAGAACAAGTATTAAGGTTGAAACACTTGGCCCAAGAACAGCAAGGATGATTAACATAAACAATATATTAGGTATTGCGAGGAATGAATCGACTGTTCTCATAATAATAAAATCCCATACTTTTCCGTAAAACCCAGCAACAAGCCCGAAGAACATTCCCAAAATACCAGCCAGAATAACTGCACTAATTCCAACGAGTAAGGATATTCTTGAGCCATAAATAATTCTACTCAAAACATCTCGACCTAAATTATCTGTTCCTAATGGAAAATCCTTTGTTCCACCCTCCAACCAAAATGGTGGAAGAAGCCGATGCATAATATCCGTTTTGGCAGGGTCATACATTGCCAAAATTGGTGCAAAAACGGCCATACCTACCATTGCCAACACGATAAAGAGACCGACAAAGCCAGTCTTACTTTTAAGAAGTCTAATTAAGAGGTTTTGAAGTTTGCCCTTCTTTTTCCGATTAAGTAAGGACTGAGAATTTTCAATTATTTTAGTCATATAATCCCCTCCTTAATCGTACTTAATTCTTGGATCTAGTAGTCTGTAAACAAGATCCGCGAGTAGATTACTAAATATTACGAATATCGCAATTAAAAATGTTGCTGCTTGAACGACGCCCATATCTCGTAAATTGACGGCTTGTACAAGTAATTGTCCTAAACCTGGCCAAGCGAAGACTGTTTCCGTAATAAGCGTTCCACCTATTAACGTCGAAGTTTGCAATGCCATAATCGTGACCACTGGTATTAATGCATTTCGAAATGCGTGCTTGTTCACAACAATTGACTCTCTTAATCCTTTACTGCGGGCTGTTCTTATAAAATCTTGCCCTAATATTTCCAACATACTTGAACGAATTAATCTTGTCATTTCAGCAGCAATTCCAGTTCCGAGTGTAATAGCAGGTAAAATTAAGTGCATTAATCCACCTTTTCCGGAAACAGGTAAAATTTGAAAGTTAACTGCGAATATCAAAATGAGCATAATACCAAGCCAAAAACTTGGCATCGCCTTCCCTAGAACAGCCCCTCCTGTAATAAACAAATCCATGAAACTATTCCTCTTCACAGCAGAAAGTATGCCTAACGGAACAGAAATTAGAATCGCAACAACCATTGAAGCAATTGCAAGCTGGAATGTTGCCGGCATTCGATCTAATACAAGTTCTAATGCGTCTGAGTCATAGCGCAACGATTTTCCAAAATCACCTTTTACTAAATCACCTAAATATGAAAGGTACTGGACAGGCAATGGATCGTTAAACCCAAGAGATTCTTTCAGTGATTCTCGCTCTTCATCCGTTGCTGTTTCAGGAAGCATCAATGCAACTGGATCACCTGTTACTCGAACTAACAGAAAAACGATTAGCGTAATGAGGAGTAGGACAGGAATTGTTTTCAATAAATTTTGCAATAAATATTTCATTCAATTGTACCTCCTCTATTAACAAAAAAAGAGGGGGAAATCCCCTCTTATTTCAATTTAACATCATCTGCAAAGAACATTTCATCTAATCTCGGTGCAAATTCTACTCGGTCATTTACTCCGTAAATTGACTCAAGTTGGTAGAAATAAATTTGTGGACGATCTTCAGCAATTAATGCCTGAGCATCTTGATATTGCTTTGCACGTTCTTCCAAATTCATGTTGGACTCGGCAGCTTTCAACAAAGCCTCAACTTCTGGGTTATTATAATCCGTTTCACCAATCGCTCTTTCAAATTGCAAACGATCTAATGCAAGAGAAGCATCAAACATCGAGTTACCGTAACCAATGAAGAACATATCTCCGAAAGATCTTTCGGTATACTTCGTATTGAATGCACTCCACTCCAAAAGTTCTAGCTTAACTGTTATTCCAACTTCACCCAGCATAGCTGCCATTAGTTCTGCAGTTTCTTTGTCCTTTAAGTACCGACCGTTAGGTGCACTCAATGTCAGTTCAAGTCCATCAGCATGTCCTGCTTCAGCTAAAAGTTCTTTCGCTTTTTCAGGATCAAATAATGTTTTACCAAAAAGGTCTTCATTCGCTCCAACGTTACCAGGAGTTACGCGCGTACGTGTAACCTGACCCGCACCATTTAAAAGTGAATCTACAATTGCTTGCTTATCAATTGCCAAGTCAATTGCTTCCCGAACAAGTGGATCTGCTGTAACATTTCCTTCTGCAGTACGAAGTACAAGCATCATGACACGTTGTGTTGGTGATGTAATTACTGAAGAACCATCAGCTGCGTTTATACGTTCAACATCAGTTGGCGGGATGTTAACAGCAATGTCTACCCCTCCAGTAAGAAGTTCAGAAACGCGGGTCGAATCTTCTGGAATCGCTCTAAATACAAGTTCGTCCCACTTAGGAGCTTCACCAAAATAGTCTTTATTTGCTTCTAGAATAAGTCGATCGTCCCTTTTCCACTCTTTTAATTTATAAGGGCCTGTGCCTACTGGTGCTTTCAAGAAAACTTCCCAGCCTTCTTTTTCAATATAATCTTTTGGAAGAATACCCGAACCAAGTCTTGACAATCGATTCAGTAATGCTGGCTCTGCATTCTCTGTAATAATATCAAACTCATAATCACTCTTAACTTTAACTTCAGAAATTTGTTTATACGAACCGTGTTCAAGTAATGTATCGTCTTTCGCAACACGTTCTAATGTGTACTTGACGTCATCAGCTGTCAATTCTTCACCGTTGTGAAATTTTACGCCTTCTTTAAGTTTGAAAGACCATGTATTATCATCAACATTTTCCCAGCTTTCAGCTAGATCGGAAATGAATCCATCCGCACCGCCATTTTTAACAAGGTAGTTAAACATGTTGACATGTACTGCTTCTGTACTTGTCGTATTATGGTTGTGAATATCAAACGATGTTACGTCTGTACCATTTGCAATCGTAAGGATTTTCGGGGTATTTTCTGCTGGTTTATCCTCGTCTTTACCTTTATCAGGACTACCGCTGTCTTTCGAACATGCTGAAACAATTAATACCAAAACTAGAAAAACTGCTAACAGAATTCTCTTCATACTTTTTCCCCCTCTTTTTTGTTTAAAAATGATAGAGCTAAATTACTTAAAGCACCTATTCCAAACAATATTGCTTTCTCATCAACATTAAATCGGGTTGTATGGATTCCATTGGAAGTTGAATCCCCCGAACACGTACCTAACCGGAAAAATACCGACGGTACTTCTTGTGAGAAATATGCAAAGTCCTCTCCGCCCATTGAAGGATTAGAGAAACGAACAGCATCTGAGCCAAATACAGATTTTGTTGCGGAAACGAAAAAATCTTTAGTAGCATCATCATTTTTTAAAGATGGAGTTACATACTCATAATCTAAATCGCAAGAACCTCCAAATGCTTTTGCCACATTCTCTGCAATTTGATTTATGCGTTCTTCCATAACTTCTCTTGTCTTTGGATTCAAAGTACGAACAGTTCCATTAACAGTTACTGTGTTAGGAAGAATTGTACCTTTTGTTCCACCTTGTATTTGCCCAACGCTGAGGACAACTGGATCAAGAGGATCAATTTGTCTACTTACAATTTGTTGAAGTGAAACAAGAACTTGTGCCGTAATCATAACAGCGTCAACTGCCAGATGCGGATGTGCTGCGTGTCCACCTCTACCTGTTATTGTTAGTTCAAAAATATCAACGGCGGCTCCGCTGTAAACATCATTCGAAACAGAAAACTCGCCAACTTTTAATGCAGGAGCGACATGTAGACCTGCAATCATATCCATCGCTGGATTTTCGAGTGCACCGTCTTCAATCATCTTTTTCGCACCGAGCCCAATTTCCTCAGCTGGTTGGAAAATAAGTTTTAGTGTACCCTTTTCTAGACCGATTTCGGAAAACACCTTTGCAACACCCAACAAGTTGGTCGTATGGACATCGTGACCACATGTATGTGCAACACCTTCATGTACGCTTCGATAGTTTTCATCGATTTCATCAGGCATTGGCAAAGCGTCCATATCTGCACGCAAGCCAAGAACTCGCCCCTTTTCTTTTCCTTTCAAAATACCTATGACACCTGTTCCTCCAACACTTTCTTGTACTTCATATCCCCATTGTTTCAAGTAAGAAGCAACAATTTTAGACGTTCGTTCTTCCTGGAAAGCTAATTCAGGATGTTGCCGTAAATCTCTTCGAATTTCAACGAAGCTTTCGAAATTTGCTATAATTGCTTCGTATAATTGCGGATGAACGTCTTTAAGTTTTTCGAATTTTTCTTTTATTGACTGAGTGAGCAACTTACTTCTCCTCCTTTCTACGCACCATCATTTCTCCATATTTGAATACAAATGATGCCATCATTTTAATTCCATCAATAAAATCTTCAACACGGATGTTTTCATTAGGTGCATGTGTGTAAGACGAGAAATTACCAACTCCGAATGATACTGCTGGAATCCCGAACTTTTCAGTCAACTCAAACATAGGACCCGTTCCAGGTGTATTCGGAATCACATTTGGCGGTTGGTTCGTATACTCCTCAATTGTTTCTATTACCGCTTTAACAATTATTTCAGATGGGTGGGTTCGGACTGCAATCTCTTCACCAAATGTTCGGATTCCAATGTCACTAAATCCTTCGGCATCCAGATAAGTACGCAGTAAATCCAATATTTTATTTGGTAGTTGGCCAGGTACAAGTCGGAAATCAATTTTTGCAAACGCTTCTGAAGGCAATACGGTTTTTGACCCCTCACCTGTATATCCACTTTGAATTCCACAAATATTGCATGTCGGCTCAAAAATATGCTTTTTCTTCAGTTCTTCTCCTGTTAAGTTATTAATAAAATTATCAATGCCCAAATGTTCCAATAACTCAATTTCACTAATATTATATTGCCTGATCATTTGTATTTCTTCTTCAGTAATTGGAATAATATCATCATAAAATCCAGGAATTAATATTCGATCTTGTGAATCTTTTAGTAGATTCAAAGCCTTCACTAAGCGCCAAACCGGACTTCCAATGATTGAAGCTTGAGCCGAGTGAAGATCTGTATTTGCACCTTTTGCAAAAAGTTCAACATACAACAATCCTTTGACGCCAAGCGATACTTCAAGACGGTTTTCCGCATCCCTATAACCAAATTCCCATACACAACCATCCGCATGAATTTTTTCACTGTGTTTATCGGTGAATGCTCCAAGATTAATACTTCCAATCTCCTCTTCACCTTCAAAGATAAATTTAATATCGATTGGCAATTTACCTACTACTTCTTTAATTGCATGAACTGCAGCCATACGTGCTATCAGATTGCCTTTATTATCTGCAATTCCGCGAGCGTATAATCTATCGCCAACAAGTGTTGGTTCAAATGGTGGTGTATTCCATAATTCAATTGGATCTTCAGGTTGAACATCATAATGATTGTAAAAACTTAAAATGGTATCTGTTTCTCCTTTTAAATGCGAGAAAACTACAGGTTGCCCACCAGTATCTAAAACTTCCGCATCAACATTGAACGCTTCATTAAACAGTTGTTCGAGATACGAAACGCTTTCTTTCATCCCTCTATTTTGGGCAGCCACACTTGGAATCTTGCAAAACTCTGTAAGCCAGTTAATATATACGTCACGATTCTTTTCGATATATTCGTGTATTGGATTCGTCAATTCACACTCATCACCCTTTTCGGAAGATTTCCTAAATTACTTATACTGATTTTATACCGAATTCAGTATTGTGTCAATAGTTTCTATATTTAATTATTGAATTAGTTGAATTCCTCTGTATAATGGAAAACAGAACTATATAAAAAATGAAATAGGTGGGGTTGATGAAAATGCAAACAAATCTTACGTTTTTAAAAGCTAATAAAGAAAATATTAAAAATGATTTACTTACTCTAGTTAAAGCTGAATCTCCGAGCCACGATTTACAATTGTTAAAGGAATGTGAGTCTATAATTAAAGACATTTTCCGCAAACATTTCGGAAGCCAATTTACGTTAAAAGAATTTTCTACAGAAGGCAACGCTACACATCTACTCTATGAAATGAAGAATAACTTAAAACCAAGAATTTTATTAATGAGCCATTATGATACCGTTTGGAATGTAGGCGAATTACAATTGGTAGAAGAAGGTGATGTTATATCCGGACCGGGGATTTACGATATGAAAGCTGGTCTCATATCGTCTATTTGGGCCATTAATTCACTAATTAACGTAGAAAAAGAACTTCCTTTCACACCTGTTTTTCTCTTTACTTCAGATGAAGAAACTGGAAGTGAGTCTTCAAAAGAAATTATTGAATCGGTTGCCAAAACATGTGACGCTGTTTTCGTTATGGAGCCGCCTGAGGCACAAACAAATGCATTAAAAACTGAGCGTAAAGGTGTTGGTCAGTTCGAAATTGAAGTAACTGGGAAAAGTGCACATGCCGGCAATCATCATGAGGACGGTCTAAATGCGATTGTAGAAATTGCCAAACTAATTGTTAAACTTGAAGGATTAACCGACTATTCTCTTGGAACTACCGTAAGCGTAGGTACAATAAAGGGTGGGTCGACTAGTAATGTCGTTCCTGAAAAAGCACGAATTGAAGTGGATTTTAGATGCACATCCATCGCTGAAGGAAAACGTATCGAACACATATTTAATACTCTAACTACAGATGATGATCGGTTTTCTCTATTAGTTACAGGTGGAATAAATAGACCTCCACTTGAAAAAAACGATAAAAATCAACAGCTATTTGAACTCGCAAAAATTGCAGGCAATACAATTGGTATGAACATCACTGAGTCAAGCGTCGGAGGAGGAAGTGATGGTAATTTCACATCTCAAATTGGTATCCCAACAATCGATGGACTTGGAATTCCAGGGGATGGTGCCCATGCAAGGAACGAACATATTCAATTCAATTCATTCATTGATAAATGTGCTTTTGTCGCAGAATTATGTATGGAAGTAAGCAGTGCAAAAATTAAGTAACGCACTCTTTTAGATTATAAAATTAGTAGATTGACTAAGCTTTGCTTGGCCAATCTTTTTATTATCAAACAATTAGTTAATGTTTTTTGAACCCTATCCCCTTCTTTCCAACGAACAAACAAATTGCTATACAGCCGTTCATATTAACTTTATACTTAACTAGGTAAACAAAAAGGGGGTTTTGTATTGAATCCATTAATTCATGAACTTTTACAAAAATCTCGTCTCATTAGTAAAGAGGTAAACGAAGTATTGAAAGAGCATAACTTATTTTCATCTCAATGGTCTGTTCTTTATTGCATACATCAGCACAAGGAGATGACGTTGACGGAAATATGGAAGTATTTAAATGTGGAAGCCCCGACAATTACTCGAACGGTAAACCGTTTAATTAAGCTAGGATGGCTAACAACGGTTGAGGGAAAAGACCGTCGCGAAAAGATTGTCCGTCTTTCGGAAATAGCATTAAGTACATTCCCTACTATAGAATCTTCCGTAATTGAGTTTGAAAAAAATCTATTATCCGAAATTACGCAAGAGGAGCAAGTTATTTTTAGGGCTGCATTAACTAAAATCTGAATTAAAAGTTGAAGGTTGTAGGTGCTTTAATGAGAAATGAACCAATTTGGTCGAAATCATTTATTAGTTTGTTTTGCACAAATTTATCCGTATTCATCGTTTTTTACGGATTAGTTTCTACATTACCTCTGTACGCGAAGGATGTTTTAAGTAAAACAGATAAAGACGCGGGGCTTTTAATGTCTGTTTTCTTATTATCGGCCATTTTAGTACGACCGTTTACCGGAAAAATATTAGATGTTTACGGTAAAAGAAAAATGTTATGGATTGGCCTGGTTCTTTATTTGGCTTGTACAATCCTTTATTACTTTATTGAACCATTTCAAGGATTATTGACGTTGCGCTTCGTGCACGGTATTTTCTTTAGTCTCATAACTACCGCTGCCGGATCACTTGCAGTAGATAATATCCCCGTTACCCGTCGCGGTGCTGGACTCGGTTACTACACAATGTCAACGAATCTTGCAGTTGTTCTTGGCCCACTAATTGGACTTTTCATCATACAATACTATTCATTTGATATTCTCTTCATTGTTATGAGTTTTATTATGATAATAGGTGTTGTTGCATCGTTGTCGATCATTCAAAAGGATTTTTCATATGCCGCCTCAGTTAATGAGAAGTTTGCATTTGGCGATCTATTTGAAAAAAAGGCCCTACCCGTTTCCCTTTTAGCGAGTGTCATATCCTTTTCGTACGCAAGCGTATTATCCTATTTATCAATTTATGCACAAGCAAAAGATTTACTGGAATTGGCGAGTACATTTTTCCTGATTTATGCAGCAGTCATGCTCGTAGCAAGACCGTTTACGGGTCGTATTTTTGATGAAAAAGGACCAAAGTTTGTTATTATTCCTGGGTTTATTAGTTTTATCATTGGTTTAATAATGTTAGCGTTTATGGATTCCACATTTGTGTTCTTAGTCGCTGGTGCTTTTCTCGGGTTTGGTTACGGATCGATTGTTCCAAGTTTTCAGACACTTGCAATGCAGGCGACAGATCCTGAGAGAAGTGGATATGCAACGGCTACATTTTTCACATTATTTGATAGTGGACTCGCAATTGGTTCGTTTGTTTTTGGACTTATTGCAATAAGTTACGGATATCAGAATATGTACTTACTATCCGCGTTACTTATGCTGATTGCTTCAATTATTTATGTACTTTTACAAAGAAAAAAGATTGAAACAGTAGCATAAATTTCTTAAAGCCAGGTTCATGTCAAATCAGAACCTGGCCCTCACTATACATAGATTTAAGGTATGTGCATCATTCAATTATTTCAACGCTCTATTAACAGCATCCATATCAAAATTCTGATCCCCTTGCATACGTCCCCACTTCGTCATATTTTCAAAGTCATCATCCTCGGAATTCGCAAGAACATTTAGATAGTGGTCGTAACCGTGCTCACCGCCTACATCTTCAGGCGGTGTGTTTCCTTTTCCATCTAGACAAATGGGATAGTTGAACTCGTGGTTTTCAATCATTTTTTCTACTTTGATATCGTGTTTCCAGTCGTCGCCAAAATCATACGTGTATGTTAGAAGTTCGTATGGAGGGATATATTCCGATAGCTTGATACCTTTTTCTAGAATCGTACTTACTCCCCCGACATCGGAAAGTGATTCTGGATGGCAAACAAGATTGACGATTGGCTTAGCTCCATTCAAGAACTTATCGTACACAGCAAATTCGTGTAGATGGTAATCTTGCCATCCGAAGGCTGTTTGCAAAATAGTATGCAACTGATTAAACGTTTTGTGCATAGGAACTATAAGACGTCGCCACACTTCATGATTCTCTAGTCTAAGTGTAACTTTCAGAACCACCGCCTTCGTTTCAAAAATAGGTTGACCAGCAAAAAGCTGAAGATCTTTAAACATCTCTTCGCTCGGATAAATATAGGACTTCTTCCCATCACCAACAAAAAGACGATTTAACTTTATTCCCATTTGTGGTTGAAAAATAGTCTCTTCATCAATCAAGTCATAAAAAAAAGATATTGTCTCACAGGACTTATTCAATCTTGCAACGGAAGTGCGATCTTTTGTTTTTGTAATAGCTACTTCATTTGCTATAAGTAAATATTTATTAATAACCTCTTCCCTGATACCCTCCGACTGAAAAGATTCTCGTATTGCCTGCAAAACAACTTCATTAAATTTATTAAACTCCTTTGCTTTTAATCCAAACATTACAACTACATAACGAGTAGTCTCATTTATTAATACAACTACTTTTTTCCGATTGTAGATCAGTACATTTGCATGCCATGAGAATAATGGATCCACCTCTGAAGCTGGTGTAGATTCGGCTTTTAGCACATCTAATAGTTTCTTTGTACAACCAATTTGCATAATCGGAAAACTCCTTTGTGGGTTATTATTTGTTTCAATTTACTTTCTCCAAACGAATTCACTTTATAATATGTATACATCAGTTCTTCTTCAGGTACCCAGCCAAACTTCACCTCATACAGCTTATTTGTATTCTAACATATTTTACTATATGAGCTATCATTGGGATAATAGTTTGTTGGATCTAGATATTGAGCACATAATTATACCTCTTGAATAGAATAGCTTAGAGCGAACTAAGAGAAATGGAAAGGAGTTTCACTGATTAATCAGAATAATAATAACCAAAATCATTATTGGCTCAATCATTGGCAAAACCCACAATATCTAAGAATTACATTAGAACAAGCAACGGTCATGTTATAAAAGCGGAATTGGATTACGATGATGGAATAATGCTTTATGAAATCGATATTCGGACTAGAGAGGGTCAAAAATATGAAGTGAAAGTAGATGCAAATACAGGAGCAATCCTTAAAGTTAAGGTGGATTAAGAAATAAGTATGAAGGAAGCCATGATTGGTAATAGACACCATTCGTGGCTTCCTTCATTTTTCGTTGGGTTTTTGATAATAGTTTTCTATCCAAAAATCTTAGGATATAGAACCTGCAATCATAATCGAACTTCGAATTAATTGATAGCACTCCAATATATCCGTGCAAATAAATGAAATTTCTAATGGCCCAACTTTTTTTACATAAGGCAATATTTCAACTGCATCGGCCTGACCAGTATTAATAAAAGTCATTTTTACTGTATAGGGTGGTTCAATTCGGTAAGGGCTAATTTCATCGTACGCTAATAAAGCATTTTTTGTACTTTCTTTTATCAACTCTCTTGCCACAACCGGATGCATATTCAGGGCAGTAGTTCGATTAATCGTTTGTTTTACGATTGCTTGGTGAATGTTCGGAACTAACGATTTCGCCTCAATTGCAACTAAATTGCATCCTGATACAAAAACAACTGGCACATTGAAATGACCAGCAACGAGAGCATTTAATCCGAATTCGCCAAGCTCTATGCCATTTAATTCAATGGACCTGACTACTCTTCCGTTAAATGTGTGATTTAATATTCCTTCAGCACCCATTTTTGTATGATATCCAACAAATAGGGCTGCATCAAAATCAGAGCTAATGCCCTCCATCATCGCAAGCTTTTTGGGCGTTCCTAAGATTAATTCCGCTTTCGTATGTAATTGTTCATGATAAATATTTCGCATCGTTCCATGAGAGTCATTCACAACAATCTTTTCTGCCCCTGCCTCCAAAGCCCCTAGTACACAAGCATTCACTTCTTTAGTCATTAGCATTCTAGCGTAATCATGTTCTCTTCCATCCCGCATTGTATGTTCACCGTGAACAACTCCAGAAACACCTTCAATATCAGCTGATAAAAATATTTTCATAATTTATCCCTCCTACTAATGCCCACTTTAACTCCTAATGTCTTCACATAAAAAGCTCCTTATCATCAGGTTTGTCAAATTTACAAATCTGCTATTCACCGTACTAAAAGAAGCCATCTAAATAAAAGAAAATAAAGCACTTTTCATTATTTTGATTGAGAATCTCGAATATTCCTATGAAAAGAAAAAAAGGCCTCTCCCTTATCCGATAACTTCGTTCCACCCCTGCCTTTACGCACATTTACTAAGCATAATTCATGAAGTACCTCTAATCGAAGCCGTAGTTGCTGGTCAGTCAAAACAATACCTACTTCGCGTAATCTCAATTTAACTTTTGACCGTCCAAAAGACTCGAGTTCTTTCTTTCCCGCTTGATAAACTTCCAAAATCGCCAAACTTTCATCTAAAAATCCATGTGCTTCGATTTTCTCTATCATCAAACTCATTTCTTCTGAAAATTGACCATTGATTTGCAAATGCTCATCCGTATTTGCATGAACATCGGGTTGTTGCATCATAGTCTGATTGTTCTTTAAACCCTCAATAATGCAATGTTCTTCAGCTAACACTAACTGCGATTTAAAGAATCGATTCATTAGTGAAATTTGATTGATATTACTATCAAGATAATCAGCAATTTTCACCACCGTATTGAAGTCAACGATTCGAGGACCAATATCGATTACATTGGTAAAGCCTTTTGGGACGAGTTCCATTTCTCCCGGAGTCACTAACCAATCGATAGTTGGTTGTATTGAACTAATTGAATCATAGGTACTATACTCATGTTCAAAGAATATGTCTCTAAGGGAAGTTGCTGTCTCCTCCGCATGTTCAATCGTGTCGTTAATAATTAAGATTTGTTGATTTTTCGGCATATTCAGCAATTTTTTTGTCGCAACAATATTTACTTCTCTTTTAGCAATAATAATTGGGCAAGACCCTGGAATGAATGGACGTGTAATGCCAATTAGGACTTCTTTCGATAGAACCACAATATCATGTTCCGAAATAAGATCCATAGTCATGTCTTGCAAGGTCATTGATGACAACTCGACACTGTCCCCGAAAATTTCCAATAGTTGTTGGGAAATTGTATTTAAATAGGCTTTTTGAATTGCAACTATATGAAGTTTTTTCATATACTTATCCTTTTAGCTCTTCAGCAAAATGACAAGCAACAAAATGATTGTCCCCAAAATCTCTGAATTCCGGCTTTTTTTCTTTACATAAATCTTGTGCAAACGGACATCGTGTATGAAATGTGCACCCTGATGGAGGATTAGCTGGACTTGGAATATCACCAGATAAAACAATTCGGTCCCTCTTTGCTGAAGGGTCGGGAATCGGGACTGCACTTAGTAATGCTTTTGTGTAGGGATGGAGTGGGGTTTCAAATAACCGATCCCTATCTGTCAATTCAACGATTCTTCCCAAGTACATAACCGCTACACGATCAGAGATATGTTCAACGACACTTAAATCATGTGCGATAAATAGATACGTCAAATTGTACTGTTCCTGCAAATCTTTCAACAAGTTTAGAATTTGGGACTGAATTGAAACATCAAGTGCCGACACGGGTTCATCTGCAATAATAAGTTTTGGATTTACCGCAAGTGCTCTAGCAATTCCAATTCTTTGACGCTGCCCTCCACTAAATTCGTGGGGATATCGATTTGCGTGATATCGATTCAGACCTACAACTTCCAATAACTCCATCACCCTATCCGACCTTTTTGACTTTTCTAGATTATGAACAATTAAAGGCTCTTCAATAATTTCCTTTACAGTCAGCCGAGGATTAAGTGATGCGTAGGGATCTTGAAAAATCATTTGAAATTCTTTTCGATAAGGTCTTATTTCATCGGCTGTTAAATCAGTAATATCTTTCCCCTCAAAGATGATTCTTCCTTCCGTCGGTTCCAATAACTTCATCAGCACTCTGCCTGTTGTAGATTTTCCACAACCACTTTCTCCTACTATGCTTAAAGTTTCACCTGCTTTTATCGAAAAAGAAACTCCATCTACCGCTTTTACATTGCTCTTTTTTCTATTAAACAAACCTTTCTTTAAAGGAAAGTGCTTCTTAATATTTTGGACTTCCAGTAAGTACTGACTCATCTTCAGGCACCTCCTCATGTAACCAGCATCTGCTAGAGTGATTTAATGAAACTTCCTTAAGTTCTGGCTCTTTTTCCCAACATATGTCCATTGCATATGGACATCTTGGTGCAAATTTACAGCCCTCAGGCATTCTTGATGGAATTGGAACGTTCCCGGGAATTGATTGCAATCGTTCTACCCTCTCACCCATTTTTGGTATCGAGGCAAGTAATCCTTGGGTATAAGGATGTTTTGGGCTTGAAAAAATTGAATGTACATCACTTTCCTCTACTGCACGACCACCATACATAACTACAACTCGGTCACACATTTCCGCAACTACACCTAAATCATGTGTAATTAATAAAATAGCTGTTTCTGATGTTTCGGTCAAATTTCGCATTAAATCTAATATTTGAGCCTGAATCGTTACATCTAACGCTGTTGTTGGCTCGTCAGCGATTAATATCTTCGGATTGCAAGCCATGGCCATCGCTATCATTACTCGCTGCCGCATTCCACCCGAAAGCTGATGAGGATACTCATGGATAATCTCAGAGGGTCTTGAAATACCCACTGCAGTTAAGATTTCAATAGTACGTATTCTCGCTTCCTTTTTTGATAACTTAGTATGAAGGATAATTGCTTCTTCAATTTGTCGACCTATTCTAAACACTGGATTTAAAGAAGTCATGGGTTCTTGGAAAATCATCGCGATGTCATTACCACGTATTTTCCGCATTTCACTTTCACTTAACTGGACAAGATCGGAACCCTCAAAAAGGATTTCACCACCCACAATTTTTCCTGGGGTATCTTTTAATAACCCCATTATGGACAAGGACGTAACACTTTTACCACTCCCGGATTCTCCGACAATTCCAACCGTTTCACCTTTCGATACTTTAAAAGAAACATCATCGACAGCTTTAACTACACCAGAATCACTAATAAAATACGTTTGTAGATTTTTTACTTGTAGCAATATATTATCATCCATTGAACTTACTCCTTTCTTCACGTAATTACTCTTTAATCTTCGGGTCAAGTGCATCGCGTAAACCATCACCTAATAAGTTAAAAGCAAGTGCGGTAATGAATATCGCCAAACCTGGAAAAAGTGTGACATGTGGTGCAATATTCAAATAATCACGGCCTCCACTTAACATTGCACCCCACTCTGGCGCTGGTGGTTGTGCACCTAGACCTAAGAAACTTAAAGCGGCTGCTGTTAAAATAGCCGACCCAATACGCATGGTGAAATAAACAATAATACTCGAAATTGTTCCTGGAAAGATATGTTTCCATATGATTCTTCGAGGCCTAGCACCTATCGACGTAGTTGCTTCTACATATAATGTTGATTTAACAGATAATGTAGAACTTCTGACAATCCGAGCAAATACGGGAACACCAAATATCGCTACCGCAATAACAACGTTACTAAGACCAGGCCCTAAAATTGCAATAATACCAATTGCCAATAAAATCCCTGGAAATGCAAGTAATATATCACAAATTCTCATGATGAGCCGGTCAACCCATTTTCCGTAGTATCCTGCAAGCAAACCCAACAGTGTTCCACCAATCGCACCCAGTAGAACGGAGCTTAATCCAACAATTAAGGAAATCTGTGTACCAGCTATAACACGACTAAAGATATCTCGTCCGAATGCATCCGTTCCCGCCCAGTGCTGTGCTGAAGGTCCTGTTAACACATTGTTGTAATCTGGTTCAGTTATGTCGTAAGGCACAATTGAAGGGCCAATGATTGCAAGTACAATTAGAAAGATAACAAAAAAGAATGCTATAAACGCAAGTTTTTGCTTTTTGAACTTTCTCCAAAACTCTGAGAAAGGGGTTCGAGCTTCAATATTTTCTATTGACATTTGTATATATTCTTCTTTTTTAGATAGTTTCACTTCTGCCACAAAGGTCCCTCCTTACTCATATCTAATTTGTGGATTTAATATTCCATAGAGCAGATCCACAATCAAGTTTATAATTATAAATTCCAATGCAAAGATAAGCATTTCAGCTTGGATAACTGGATAGTCTCTAAATGCGACAGAGTCTATCAAAAGCTTTCCTAGACCCGGCCAACTGAATACCGTTTCAATAACTACGGATCCACCTAGTAAAAAGCCAAATTGTAGGCCTGTCATTGTAACGACTGGAATCATTGCATTTCTTAAACTATGTCCCCAAATGACATTTCTTTCTCGTAACCCTTTAGATCTAGCCGTCCGAACATAGTCCTCTTTCAATACATCCATTAACGCTGATCTTGTAAAACGGGCAATTACCGCTGCAACTCCGGTTCCAAGCGTGAAGGCAGGTAAGATATAACTCTTCCACGATTCCAATCCTCCGGTAGGAAACCAACCAAGTGTTACTGCGAAAAGTTGTATAAGCATAAGTCCTAGCCAAAATGCTGGTAATGATAATCCGGAAACAGCTGCAAACATTCCCATATAATCGGGCCATTTATTTCTTTTTGTAGCCGATACAACACCTATTATCAATCCAGCAACGGTCGCCCAAGCCATACTCCAAAATGTTAACCAAAAAGTGGGCATGAAACGAGCACCAATTTCCTCTGTAACAGGACGATTTGTTTTTAATGAAGTACCTAAATCCCCTTTTAAAAGATTCCCCATATATGTTATGTACTGTTCAAATAAAGGCTTATCTAAGCCCAATTCTTGTCGAACCATTTCCACATCCTCAATTGTTGCATCTGAGCCCGCAACGAGGCGGGCAGGATCTCCCGGTATCATATGTACGAATAGAAAGATAAGTATGGTAACAACTATTAATATCGGCACAATTTCCACTAGTCTTTTAATAAGAAAACGAAGCAATGTCATCCCTCCTAATTGTTAAAAAATAAAGCGCTATATACTAAATATATAGCGCTTCATCAGTAAACTTTTACTTAATCTCAAGGTTCCTAACATCAAGTGAGCCGTCGGGTAATAGATAAATTCCATCTAAATAGTTTTTCTTACCCGAAATCGTATTTTCTGCTGACAAGCTAATCCAAGGAAGATCATTCCATAATAGACTTTGTATTTCTTTATATGCTTCTGCACGCTTGTCTGTGTCTGCAGTTTCTAACGCTTCTTTAATCAAGCCATTTACTTTAGGATTGTCATAATAAGAGACGTTATATGATTTAGGTGGGAAATTATCCGCACCTCCTAGAAGTGGTCGAATACCCCAATCCGCATCACCTGTAGATGGTGACCAGCCGCCATAATACAGTTCAATTTCAGCGTCTTCTGGATTTTGAACTGACCAAATTTTATCAGATAGTGTTCCTGATTCCATTGGAACAACTTCTATGTCTACATTTATTTGTGCAAATTGTTGTTGTAGAAACTCCATCGCCTTCATAGCACTAGAGTTGTTAGCGCCCCAAATTTTCGCTTTGAAACCATCTTTATATCCTGCTTCTGCTAGTAATTTTTTTGCTTTTTCAATATCAGGTTTTGTTGTTTCTTGTTTAGAATAATATTGAACAGCAGGTGCTATGATTGAATCCAAAACACTTGCATGACCGTTTGTAACAACTTGAATAAATGCTTCTTTATCTACAGCTAAATCTAAAGCTTGTCGAACCTTAAGATCATTGTATGGTGCTTTTAGCGTATTCATCGTCATATAACGGACGACAATAGAAGGTTTACTATCTACTTCAATACCATTTTTACCATTTACGCTATCTGCTTGTTCTGTTGGGACTGGATAAATAAAGTCTGCTTCACCAGTTTGAAGCATTGCAATTCTTGATCCATTCTCTGTAACTGGCTTAAAAGTGATACTATCGACTTTTGGTTGTCCCTCTATACGATAGTCATCATTCTTAGTAACTTCCAAACCTTCGCCTGGTTTCCATTCAACAAATTTAAATTGACCTGTTCCTACAGGGTTTGTAGCAACATCTTTGCCGAACTCTTCCAAAGATTTCGGGCTATGAATCAATCCTGCTGGGTGTGCAAATGTATTAATCATGGCACCAAATGGCTCTGATAATGTGAATTTCACTTCGTATTCACTAATAACTTCTGTTTTTGCAATTAAACTATATAGGCTATGTCTTTTCAAACCGCTATTTGGATCTGCAAGACGGTCAAAGTTTACTTTCACTGCTTCTGCATTAAAAGGAGTTCCGTCATGAAAATTGATCCCTTCATTTAAAATGAATGTGAATTCAGTAGCTTCGTCATTCGCCGTATACTCTTTTGCTAGCATCGGAATGACGTTCATTTCTTCGTCAAACCCAAGAAGTCCTTCAAAAATTGTTCTTTGAACCGAGCCGGATAATGTATCGTTCGTGTCATGCGGATCCATTCCCGTAAATGTACTAGATACCGCTATTACAATGTCCTTCCCCTCTTTCGTTGCTTGTTCAGGTTCCTTTTTTTCTTCAACTTCTTTCGAATCATTTGAACAGGCTGCTAGAACGAGCACAAGCATTAGAATCAATACAGAAAGTAAACTATAACCTTTTTTCATTTTTTATCCCCCTAGAATTTTTTTATGATAAAATGCATTATGCATTTTTCAACGAGAAAACTGGTCGTAACTGACCAATAACTTCTTGCCTTGCGTTTTTCAAACTGGGATAGTGATACTCCTTTAATAGCTCTTTTTGCTCTTCAGATATTAATCCCAACTGTTTTAGCACTTCGACTGCAACAGGCGAAGTTGCACGGCCCGTACCATCCTCAATTTTCAAAGCTATTCCAAGACCACTTTTAAGATCCCCAATACAATAAACTCCTTCTGCTCCAGCTTTTCCAAACATTTGTCCCTCTTCAATCTTCATGAAGTCCGAACAAAAACGGTCTGTGCCTCCAACCATTTCTGGTGCTTCCATCATTGCAGAAGTAACTTGTTCAATTGCTCCTTTTCGTTTATCAGAAAAAGAAGAAGGATTTGCCATTTTCGCAAAACCAAGTGCTAGGTTTTTAAGTGGAATCCCATGAACTGGAACGCCACATCCATCAATCCCGATTTCTATATCTTCCACGGGAATTTCAGTTAAGTCACTAATCACTTCAATTATTCTCTGTTGGACTGGATGATCTATTTTATAGTAATCTTCTACACTTTCACCCATATGTATCGCCGTTGAAAGCATCCCGCTATGTTTACCCGAACAATTATTAAATTCCGCTGTAATTTCAGTACCTGATTGCATTAACCCCTCATATGTTTCTTTCCACCGGGGAGGATGCGTACCGCATTTCAAACTATCAGTAGTTAAACCAAGTTTACTTAAAATATTCTTAACGCGATCCGTATGCTGACTTTCTCCATTATGTGATGCACAAGCTAGTGATAGGTCAGCTGGCTCAAATTGAAAGAAGTCGGCAGCACCTGTTTCTACGATTGGAATAGCTTGCAATGGTTTCATCGACGACCGTGCAAATATTACCTTATTCGGATTTCCATTAGAATAAAGAAGTTCGCCATCGCTGTTTACCACCGCAATATGTCCCCAATGTTCACTTTCAACAATATTCCCTCTAATAACATCTACCAAATGTTCAGCATTCATAGTTAGCATCCCTCTTTATTTATATTTTCTAATTACTATATATCACAAACCACCCCATTACAACTGTTTATTTGAAAAACATAGTATATTTAACAAACTTAATTCTATTATTAATTTACAAACCTTCTTGTATCTATACTTGTGCATCTTTGAAATTTTTTATTTAATAGGGTTTAATGTGTAAATGAGATGAAATCAATAGTGACAACCATTCTTAATTTTAGTGTTAATATCAGATTTGATGCTATTATGATAAGATAAATATAACTTTATTGCCAAAATACTAGGATGTGAAGGAGTTGAAGAATTTGACTCCAAGTATTCAACAGGTTCTAAAATTGGTTCATTAACTAATCATCTCTATATCAAAGTTATTTAAAAAGTGAGTGAGGAATCCAAGTGAAGTTTAAAATAGCCTATCATCCCGTTTGGGAGCAGACACTAACAGTTCCTGAAAAAGAAAAGTACGAGAAATTATTAAGTAATTATAGTTCCGAAAGCACTTCTATTTCAACAAGTACCGTAGTTGTGAAACAAAAGAAAAATGGTGGAATGGTCGCAACAGTTTTCATTTGCAATGGCATGAATACAGAACTTAAGTTAATTAAGGCCAATGTGAAAATTAAAAACGAAGAAAATACCAGCCAAGCAAATGCTGAGTTCACGACAAACATGATTATACCAGCCAATGCAGCGATGCCTTGGTCATTTGTATTTAAATCAGAAGATGTAATAGGTAAAGTGGTTTCTAATGAAGAATGGATAGTCCTAATTTCGCCTGTCGACTAAGCTCGAACCAATTTTTACCTGGTTGTAACGTTGAATATGATCGATTGCTTATTGGACTTTTTCATTTCACCTGTAATCTTATGCAATAAATTCTAGTAAAATCTCTTCTGAACAAAAACTCCTCCACATAAAGGAAGAGTTTTTCACACGATTCTAGAAAGATTTTTATAAACAAACCCAAATACTTGTATAAACCAGCACTTCTCGTTATTCCCCACTTCTAACCGATCAACGATAATTCATGATATGTCTCTAGCTTTAGTTTTAAACGCTCATTTAGATAACGATGGATATAATCAGCAATAAATAACTCTTTTTCATTTTCAATTGCTGAAGAGTTGAACATTTTTTTAAGCCTACCAAATTTTTTTTGATGAAAAAACTCGTCTACAGCCTCAGCATGCAAATGGGCAATTATTTTGTTCTCTAAAGAACGTTCACGTAATGAAATTGCAACATCTTTTATCCTTTGTTCTCTTATTTCTTCTAATTGTTCTTTCAAACTTTCATTTTCTTTACTATAATAGTGTGCCAATGCTTTTATTTCTTCAATTTGTGCATTAGAATCTCCTAGGCATGCTTGAACTTGCTGTTGGATGAACTCTAGATTGATGGTGAGTTCTTGTCCCTCATTTTCCACTTGTTTTATTTCAAATAAGCCTGTCCCAACCATCTCGTTTACAATATTGCTCAGCCTATCCACTTTTTCCAACAGTTCCTCTTGAGACGAAAAAGTTTGTGGTTTAATATCCTTCTCTTCATTAATTCCAAGTAAATTTGATAACCCTTTCACACGATATTCATCTTTCAGCAATAAAATCATGCGAAGTTTTAAAATAGCTGTAAATGTTAAGCGAATGACGGATTCGGATGAGGGATTTTCCTCCGAGGCGAAAATATACGTTTCAAACGGTTTAATATAATATCGAATTTGTTTAATAGGTACATCAAAGTAACGAGCAACTTCTGTAGTCGAATATAGTTCCTGTTCATTGATTTCTTCCAAATACGTCTCACTATAAAAAGTGTTTTTCTCGGGCGTATTACGGAGTAATGCAAACAATGGATCTTCTGATAAAACTTCTCGTATTCTCCTTGTTCTTTCGTTTTCTGTTTCCAATCTAATCACCTCTCTGTCCTCGAATAATAATGTTGTATTCTTACCTATATTCTACCTATCTCATCATTTTCCTGTTATTTACCCGAAGGATTCGTTCGACAACTTTCTTACCATTGAATAATATCGAATAAAACAATTGAAATTTAGTATTTATTGACGAAACGACTCCATGGCCCTTAATATATTAATGGAAGTGACCTTTCCTGTTTTATGGTACAGTTAGTTTTTAAAAGGAGCGAGAAAATTTGGATACACGTATTGTCGAAGTAGAAGCATTTTCAGTAAGAGGATTCGACCGAATAGGACCCCTGACAATGATTCCAGAATTATGGGAGAATTTTAATTCAGCATTAGCCGAGAATGAGATTCATGCGGACGAATCCTTTGGAGTTTGTTTACGGGCCGAAAAGGATGAATTTCACTATATTGCAGGTATTAATTCCACAATTTTGGCGGGCTTGGCCAATAGCATAGAAGTTACCATACCTAAGGGCAAATTCATCGTAGGTTTGGTGGAGGATGGAGTTCATGAAATTTCCGCATCTTTTGAGACACTCATGCAAAGAAAAGACATACAATTTCGTCCTTCCTATGCATTGGAAAGATATGTTCATCCCAAAGGTTCTACAGGGTTCGAAATTGAGGTTTGGTTGCCAATTGAATAACTTAATATCCGATATAAAAATATAAGGTGCATCATTGAATTTAGAATTCAATGATGCACCTTTTTTCTTATAAAACGCCAGCAATCAATTGAATCTCAATCGGTGCGTTGCCTGGTAAAGACGCTACACCTATTGCTGCACGACTTCCTATGCCTGAATCCCCTAATTCTTCATATAAATATTCAGAAGCGAAGTCTGCAATGCTTGAATGCGATTCAAATGTTTCATCCGAATTAATATAAACTGTCAGCGAAATTATTTGTTCCAGCTGTTCTTGTTCTGCAAGTAAATTCTTCGCTGCAGTAAGTGCATTGGCAACGGCTTGACGAACCGCTGTTTTATAAGCACTCACCGAGTCCCCAGTTCTTACTTTTCCACTTTGAATGAGTACGCCGTTCTTTCTTGGTGTCATTCCAGCCGTATAAATCATATTGCCAAAGCGTGATGCAGGAGCGTATTTCCCTTGAGGTATTGGATTGTTTTTTTCTTCCAACGTACTCATTTACGATACTCACTTGCTAACTGAACGATACGGTCCATGGCTGAGACCGCCGATGTATGGTCTTGTGAAAAGTTAATGCGAAAGCTGTCTGTGAACTGTGGTCCGAATTCTGATCCTGGCGTAACTGTAACAGCCGCACGATGTCTAAGAATCTTAACAAAATCATTTATCGGAATACCCAAATCTATAATTTTAGGGAATAGATAGCTGCCCGCTTCTGTTGTTCGTACTTTAAAACCTCCAGAATCATTCAATTTGGAGATTAAATCATCGCGAATTGCTTGGTGTTGTGAAATTCGATCTGTCATCCATCCTTCTGGCTCCGCAAACCAAGATTTAAGTACTGCTTGGCTATATCCACCTGCGCGAAGCGAAACAATTGCTTGTAGTTTTTCCATACGTTCAATTATTTTTGCAGATCCAAAAGCCACACCTAATCTGTAGCCGCTTAACGACTCAGTTTTTGATGGTCCTAAAATAGTGATTACATTTTCTGGATCCACTATATTTTGTGCACATAGATGCGTATAACTTTGTCCGTCGAAAATCTGACGCGAATAGAGTTCATCCACAATAACAGTTGCGCCGTACTCCTGTGCTAAATTCGCAATTCCAAGAATCTCATCTTGTGAATAAACTACACCTGTTGGGTTATTTGGATTTGAGAATAAAAACAGTTTCACGCCTGCTTTAAATGCATCCTCAAGTTGAGTCAAATCCAAACCTGCACATTTATCTGAATTGAAGTAATCCATTTGAATAGGATAGATTTCTCCGTCAAAGAATTCGACTAGCTTTCGATTGGCAAAATAATCGGGTACAACAATTGCTACTTTATCTCCTCTGGAAATCGTAGATCCCATGGCCAAGAAAAGTGCACCTTGCGTTCCCGGAGTTATGATAAAATTTCGGTCCGCATTAATACTCGTACCCGTAAAAACCGAAAGCTTTTCAGCTACATTTTCTCGGATCACTTTACTTCCCCGATACTCAGTGTAAGCTTGCTTTCCTCCGAGATGTACCCCCTGGGTAAAGTCCTCTAAACTGCCTGGAATTGGTTCAAAGGCATCCACATCACCATGCGAAAAATCTACCGGAGTACCAGCAACTTTCTCACCAGGCACTTCCACTTCATTTGCATTCTGTCTTACTTCTTGCCCAGGTGCAAACTCCGCCCCAAGTTTTAAAAACTTCTTATCTAATAAACTCATCATTCATTCCCCTTTTCTTCGACAATTTTCTTAGTAACTTCTAAAAATTTCTCTATTTCTTCTACACTATTGCAGTGCAAAGGGGATACTCGAATTGCACCGGTCATCCCAAATGACTCTAACATTCGATTCGAATAAATACTCGTTACTACACGATCATAGACAATCACATTTGCATTTTCATATTGTAGAACAGCCTCTTGGAAATCCAAATCTTTTATGCTGATGGCAACAATCAAATCTCTTTTAGACAAATCCTCATAGTCCAGATGAACAGTCACTCCGGGAATCTCTCTTAATCCCTTCACATTTGCCGTTCCATTAAGCATTCCTTCTAGTAGAGCTCTCTCTTGCAGAGCAATTCGATTCATTCCCTCTACATATAAACTTCTGCGATCTTCCACATCAGAAAACGTACTTCCAATCCAACATACATAATCTACAACCTCACTGATTGAAGCAAAATGACCTGGAACGGAACTCCCCAGTTGTAATTCACCATCGGCTTTGCCCAATAAACGCTGGTGTGGAAGATTTGCGGCTCTTTCAGAAAGATATGCTACACCAATACCTCTTGAACCAAAGAATTTGTAGGGTGCAAAATTCATTGCATCCACTGGTGTTTTTTCGATATCAATAATGCCGTGTGGAGCGTGCTGTACAGCATCTACAACAATATAGAGATCTGGTTTAATCTTCCTTGCCTCTTTCACAATCGTTTCAATATCCAAAATAGCACCCGAAATATTTGAAGCGAAAATAACACTTAACAAACAGGTATCTTTATCAATCAGTTTAGTGATTTCTTCAACGTCAACTCCACCAGTCACAGGATTGCTTTTAGCAACGCGGAATTCCTTACCCGACTTATCCGCATAAAACTTTGCTGCATCGAAAGCGGATGGATGTTCAAGAACGGTAGTCACTATATTTGTACCCTCAATATTTTCGGCAATCAAACGAGTAATTTCAAAAATCGCTTTAGAAGCCGTTAAATACGTAGCAATACTTCCTTCTTTAGCATTGAAAATAATTCGTGTATCATCGATTCCCTTTTGTTCAACATCTGTTAAATATTTCGATGTTTCATGTTCACGCATCGGACAATTGGGTATCAAATCAAACTGCGCAAATATTTCATTCGCACGTTTCAATCTAAAAGACCCTCCTGCATTGTCAAAAAACAGTCGGTCCACTTGTTTTAAGGGATCGAAGCCAACATAAGCAAACTTCTCTCTAATTTCTGCAAGTAACTCATTGTTGAATAATTCACCATTTTTTTGTGTTCCCATTTTGATAAACCCCCCAGTTTTTTGTTGTTAAAATGTATTCTTCATTGCAACGTTTTGTTAAATTCAATAACGTACTTCCATTTCTCTGATTTCAGAAAAATGACTGTGACGTCCATTGGAATGGATTGATGATCGAATGACACTCTCGTGCTTTTTAAAATTGGGTCCCCTACATTGATTTGCAGATGATTTGCGACATGCGAATCCGCCGAAACAGCTTCTAATTCCTCTTTAATCGTAGTAAACACAATGTTTTTTTCATCTTTAAATAACTGATCAATCGATATAAATGCAGGATCTTTTTGGAACATCTCGATAGGTAAATGAGGTGGTAAATAATGCTCTAAATAAATGACTGGTTCACCATCATCCGTACGAATTCGTTTCAGATGAATCAATTCTGCTTGGCTACTAACACCAAGAACACTTGCATAATAAGGCGATGCCTTTTCAACAATTTCGATTGTTCTTGCCGATATCTTTTTCCAATCTCTCATATAATTGTTTTTAAAACCGGTCATTGTTGTCCATTGACCGATGGGATTAAAGTTTGCCACAAACGACCCTTTCCCCTGTGATCGATAAATTAATCCATTCGATTCAAGCTTACTTAATGCTTGTCTAACAGGAGTACGGCTTGCCTGAAATAGTTTTTCCAGCTCACTTTCCGAGGGCAAGGCATCCCCAACTTTATAAAACGAGTTGTGAATTTTCTCAGCAATAGAATCATAAATCACTTGATAAATTGGTTTTTTATTATTTAATTGATTCATTGGATTTACTTAGCTCCTTTGCGAACGACTTTTAGAAACTCATTTCCTCGAGTATTTAACACTATTAACTAATTACTCTAACTATCTACATCATACCAAACATACTTAGTATTACAAGTGGAATTAAAAAATTACTTATAATTATTAAACAGTCATCCAATTAGTGATTATAAATTGATTGGATGACTGTTTAATTTGAATGCTAACTATTACGTCTGACTTAGTTCCGTATAGACGACGAATCTTTCTTCATGTGTTTTGGAAGAAACCACAGATTAATCGAGCTAACTTAAGGATACCTACATACCGATAATTAAATATATAAGAAATGGTAAATTCTTTTACACAAAATTACACCTTTGATCTGATTCTTTCTGTCGAAATGAGGTATAATATAAGAAAGCAACGAAAGGGTGTTCGCAAATGAAAAACAATAATAAATTACGCGTGATGGAATTGTTCGCTGGCGTAGGTGGCTTCCGTCTTGGATTAGAAAAAGCGAATCCTGACCTATTCGAAGTCACATGGGCAAATCAATGGGAACCTTCTCGTAAAGCACAAGACGCATTTGACTGTTATTCAAGCAGCTTCCATACCGGTGAACATAGTAATGAAGATATTACAACAGTATCAGATGAAAAATTTCAAGAGCTATCACCTGATTTATTAGTCGGTGGTTTTCCTTGTCAAGACTATTCAGTTGCTCGAACACTGTCTGGTGAACAAGGGATAACTGGGAAAAAAGGAGTCCTATTTTGGGAAATTAAAAGAGTTCTTGAAAATGCACATCCCAAATATGTACTTCTTGAAAACGTAGATCGCTTATTGAAATCACCATCTTCTCAAAGGGGACGCGATTTTGCAGTTATGCTAGCAACATTTAGGGATTTGGATTATAGCGTTGAATGGCGTGTTATTAATGCTGCCGATTATGGATTTGCCCAAAGACGAAGAAGAGTTTTTATTTTTGCATACAAAAATGGAACTACTTTCTCAAATGAGCAAAAAGAGATTAACATGCAACAAGTAGTATTTAAAGATGGTTTCTTTGCAAAACCTTTTCCCGTCTATGAAACTCCTTACAAAGATCGGTTAGATTTTGATAAGCTACCAAAAGATATTCTTAATATATCTGATAACTACTCCTTTAACTTCCATACTGCTGGACTTATGAAAAATGGAGAACTTTTCACAGCTCATGTAGACCCTGTGTTACAAAATTCTACAACTCTTCAAGATATTTTGTTAGACGAAAGTCTAATTGATGAAAAGTATTATCTATCTCCTGAAGCTGAACTAAAATTCGACTATTTAAGAGGCTCTAAGAAAATAGAAAGAACAACTTCAGATGGACATAAATATACATTCTCAGAGGGTGGAATGTCCCCTACTGACTTGTTGGACAAGCCGGGAAGAACAATGTTAACTAGTGAAGGCTCAATAAACCGAAGTACTCATATTGTAGAAGTGAATGGACGAAAGAGACTTATAACACCAATTGAGTGTGAACGACTGAACAGCTTCCCAGACAACTGGACAGCTGGAATGACTGATCGAATGCGCTATTTCTGTATGGGGAATGCATTAGTAGTTGGTTTGATTGAAATTATGGGAGAACGAATTGCAGAATTAGAAGAAGTCGATATAAACACGAAAATTCAATTAGAATTTGCATTAAACTGATACTTTCCTGTATCAGTTTTTTTCTTATGCTAAAATGAAGGAAATGCTCTATTCGAAAGGGGATTTTTCATGATTTATGAAACGGAAGAAGCATTGATGTATAAAGCTAAACAAGCTGAAGGAAAATCTTTTGGTGAGATAGATAAAAGCGGTCGTATTGAAAATGAAAAAGCAAAAGGACAACTTGGACAAATTGTTGAAGAAAGCTTTTTTGGCTATGAGATAAATTCAAAAAGTGAGCCAGACTTTGCACACTTGGGAATTGAATTAAAAGTTACACCTGTTAAACGAAACAAAAACAGAACATTTTCAGCTAAAGAAAGACTAGTACTCAATATTATTAACTACCACTTAGAAGTGAAGTCTTCATTTTATGATTCAAGTTTTTGGAAAAAGAATGAAGAAATCTTAATTATGTTCTATGAATGGATCCCATTAGTAAAAAGAGCTGATTACAGGATTATCAAGTCATATCTACACAACTTCACTGAAGAAGATTTAGAAATAATTAAACAAGATTGGTACATAATTTCAAGTAAAATTAAAGCTGGTCTTGCGCATGAATTATCTGAAGCCGATACAAATTATCTTGCTGCAAGCACAAAAGGTGCAAATAAAAGTTCTTTACGTTCCCAGCCATTTAGTGATGAAATGGCTATGCAAAGAGCTTTTTCATTAAAACAGAGCTATATGACCGCCTTGTTTCGAAAAGTCATTTCATCCGATAAGTTAATATCCTTCACCACTCCACAGGATCTAAAAGTTAAATCTTTAGAACAACTTTTAATAGAAAAGTTTGCTTCATTCGTAGGTAAGACATTAGAAGAAATATCAATCGAAACTGGTAATTCCATCAATCATAAATCGAAAAGCTTTCTTCAACAATTCGTCAGTCAGCTACTTGGGATTAAAGGAACTAAACTCAACCAGATTTCTGAATTTGCCAAAGCTAATATTCATGTTAAAACTATCAGACTTGAACCAAATGGTGTTCCAAAAGAGCATATGTCTTTTAAAAACATAGATTTTCATGAATGGGCAAACGAAGATTGGGATGATAGCTGGCTGAAAAATCACTTTGAGGAAACTAAATTTCTTTTTGTAGTATTTCAATACAAAGAATCTGTTAAACAAAATCCTAAACGCCAACTTTATTTTAATGGTGTATCGCTTTGGAATATGCCATTAAAAGAAATTGAAGGAAAGCTATATCAATTTTGGAAACATGTCCAATCACTAATCAATGATGGTATTGAATTAACACCAGTTCAGCAAAAAACTAATATTATAGTTAAAAATAACCTTCCAAAGCCAAAATATAATGGTTTATGTCACATCAGACCTAGAGCTAGGGATGGAAGCGATAAAACGGCACTGCCTGATGGGAAGCAAATTACGAGACAAGCATTTTGGTTGGATAATAATTACATTTCAAAAGTAGTACACATAGGACATCCAAATATAAAAGAAGGATAGTGATTTTATTATGAGTGAAAATAACAATATAAATGAATGGGAATCAAAGACAAGTTGTGAATTTTATATTGGAGATCAAATGTTCCATCGAAATGCAGAGTTGTTTTTAAAAAACTTTCCTAAACTTAAAGAAGATATTACAAATGCGCTTACACAAAACCTTGATAGTATAGAACATAGCAAAAGAAAGAAAAATGGTCGTGAATATAAAGGATTAACGGCAGATTCAATAAACAAGGCCTTAAAAAAGAGCCTTAAAAACATTAGTGACTTAAAGTTTGAAGTCAAATATAAAGATGGTGTTTTGTTTGATTCACCCAAAATTGAAGGATTTGATTTTGCACTTTTTGATGAGGAATTTAACCTCGTCAACTTTAGAAATTATTGTTTCGGAAAAAAGTCTATTTTTGAAGGTGTTGAAGAATGGACTAATGAATTGGATAAAAGAGCAGATTGGAAAGCTACCGCTGATAATCTAGATCTACTCGATTTAACAATAAATGCCGGTGTTGATCTTCCCGCTATTAAAAAAGTTCCAACGATTATTGGAGAAGTACAATTCGCAAATTGGGCACTTGCTTATTACGATATGTTTAAAGTTTTACATTTAGATAATCTAACAGATTTGGATTTATTAATTTACATTACAGGAACTGGTGACTTAAACAACTATTTAAGCGATAGCATTGTAAATTATAAAGGCATGGAAAGTATTATCATCGAACATAATAGCATAATAAAAGTTCCGATTTGGTTAATTGGTCTTGATGTAAAATGAATTTATAGAATAATAATTCTTGTCCATAAAAAACATTCATTTTTATTTACAGTCTTAAATTCGCTACATTCTTGTTTGATTTAAATCGTATGTTATACAAAAGTAGACCATTTCTCATTTCAAACAAGAAATGGTCTACTTTTTGTATTCTCTTGCATTAAGCAAACATTGTTGATTGAAGTGGAAAGTGGCGACTCTGGCGGGATTAGCGAGACCACAGTGGTGCTTTACCAACCGAGGAGCTCAACGCCCGGCCCAAAGAAGAATGGTTTTTATTCTTCGCAAGCAGAACGCGTCCACCTGCAACGGAAATAAACAATTTGTCAATGCAGATAACATTACTTAATACTACATTTCTTCTTGAAATCACTTTTAATCCAATTAAGCCCACATGAACTTATATATTTTTTCTATACATTTTAATCCTTATCTTGACCTTTTCGTATTATTTTCCTTCTTTACTTTCGAATCAAATTCTGATGCGAATTCCTCTTTTAGTTTGTCTTTCGAAATATTGTTATCGCCTTTGTCCCTACCCGTATATATTTCAAAAGGATTATGCGTTCTTTCGTTCATTGTTTTCTTGTTGTTTTTATTCGCCAAAAATGCTCACCTCCTAGACGTTACTATGCTCTAGAAGATGCTGTTTTATTCTATTTTTTCGAAAGTGTTTATAGTGAAAACATATTGAAAAAAAAATAATAAAAAATCTTTTTAAATAAAAGGTTTAAGTTTTTTCTGCATGGGTATATACTAAATACAAGGCAAAACTACCGAACGATGAACCTGTTAGACGAGTAACCTTTCAGAGGATTCTAAGGATGAAATGCACTGCCTTGGCGGAAAATTTGCTTTACTGACGAGCGATACACTTTTTAAGAAGTAGCGTATCAAATTAGTAAACAGTTACATTTTTTGTGCAAGTGCAATATAAGACCAGGTAGTAAGCATACGATCGCGTATTAAACACCTTGCGACAGCCGAAACCGGTAATACAATCAAACTGAATAAGCACGGCGGTACAGATTTAATCGTCAGAAAGAACAGTTTGTATGATGTCAAACGACAAATTTTCCGTGAATGAATCCCATTTGATTATGGGCAAGAAAAGGCATGTTCCAATTGGAACTTGCCTTTTCTGTGCATAAATCTTCATTATTATTAGATTAACTTAAGATTTTGTCCCTTTATACTCCAACAATTCTTTATGATATTTATTCATCGAGGAAGTCGACACTTCAAACCACTCAGCAATTTGCTTAAGCGTTAAATCCAAAGATTTAAAATACCCCTCGTCTATTCCAAATCGAATCGCGCCAGCTGCTATGGCTACTTCTTTTCGTGCGTTCGGTTGCAGTTCTACTAAATAGTCCTCAACCATTTCCAACAACTCATTTGATTCTCGATCGTTCTTTTCTAAAAAATCCATTACATGATCAAGAACGCCGGTTTCAAATTCGGTGAATTCCCCACCTTCAAAACCGTCTTCGCCAAGATTCTTCCAAAACAATACACTGTTGTCTTTCCAATAAGTTTCTAGTGTCTTATCGGTTTCCAATTCATACTGCTTTGCAAAGTTCTTAAACACTTCTTGATGATCTACTGGAAAGAATATTAAACTAGAAACCGCTAAAAAGCGATTCGCGACGGATGTTCCATCAGGTAATATGAAGCAATATACATTTGCACCAATAGATACCGGCTTTTCACTTTCACGTCTTAATTCAATTGTCTCGTTTCCAAAAATAGATTTTAGAATTAAATATTCACTATCCACTTGAGTCACTTCGCCGATGAATATTCTAGGTTTTCTCCATGTTTCTAGTACAGTTAAAATGGAAGAACGCATTTGTTTTTTACTTACCTTATCCAAATAACCAATCCATATATCTGTACGGTAATGGAAGAAAAATTCATCGAGTACAATCGCTTCAATCATTTCTTCATTGATAGCGATTTGTAAAGAACCTTTCCATTTGTTTGCCAACTCGGTATACTCTGAAATGTCTTTACGCACTGGAAACGATTCATAAAAGTTTTGTAAAATCCGTTCTAATTCTTCAATATGCATATCTTTTACTTCAACTAACTCTTTTGATTCACAACATTTTTTATATTTTTTGCCGCTATCACATGGACAGCGATCATTACGACCAACCATTAAAACACTTCCTTATTGTATTTACAAGACACTTAAGTATACCACGCATGAAATATCTAGGTGGATTTTATAATTCTATATTTCATTTAAACTTCTTTTTCGTGTTTTCAAAAAAAAGAATCATGTTACAATAATCAAAGGACTTAAAATAATCCCTTCAATTCGAATCCTTTTATTATTAATTTATGTAAGAATGTAAGGTAACTAGGGAAAGAAAGTGTGAATGATTTGAACGAACTCTTTATTATATTAAAGGATATTATTTTACCTGTTTTCGTTATTATAAGTGTTGGTTTTCTTATGCAGAGAAAGTTTAATTTGAACGTACAAACCTTGGCTAGACTGAACATCTATTATCTAGTTCCAGGCTTTATCTTCGTAAAATTATATACTACGAAACTTTCATTTTCTATATTTTATTCGGTTATCCTATTTTTCGTTTTATATGTATTAGTACTTTATCTTGTTTCATTAATTTCGAGTAAAATACTTGGGTTACAAACGGGCGAGAAAACAGCTTTCACGAATAGTGTGCTCTTTTACAACTCAGGAAACTATGGGGTTCCTGTCAACGATTTAGTCTTTAAAAGTGACCCCTTTGCAATGTCCATACAAGTCTTAATTCTTACTTTCCAAAATATATTCTTATTCTCCTATGGTATATTTACATTGCAATCGGTAAAAATCGGTAAAATTAGAGCTATGTTGGCTTATTTTAAGATGCCAGTTTTATATGCGATGCTTTTAGGTATTTCGCTTAACATTTTTCATATACCAATCCCAAACTTCATTTGGATTCCAGCGAATTATACTGCGGATGCTATGGTAGCACTTGCATTACTGACTTTGGGTGCACAAGTAGCGACTATTAAATTTAAAACGGGTTTATCTACTGTGTATGCAAGTTTATTTCTAAGACTTATACTTGGGCCTGTACTAGCATTAGGGCTTATTTTATTATTTCGGATTGATGGAGTTATGGCACAAGCGTTATTAATTGGAGCAGCTATGCCGACTTCCGTTAATAGTGCGGTAATTGCCCAGGAATATGATAATCATCCAGAATTAGCAGCACAAATTGTACTGTTTTCAACAGCGATGAGTGCGATTACTGTATCGATTGTTATTTTTCTTTCAAAGGTATTATTTTAACTTTCGAAGAAAAAATAGAGGTATTGACCATAAATACACATTTGAAGAATAATGAAATCCTTCAAATGTGTAAAGGTTAATTTGCCGATGTGGAGAGAAATTATATCCTTGGAGCTGGTTCTGTTTTGAACGGTTAACTAAAACTTATCGCTCCCTACAAAATTTACAAACTTGACTTGTCGTGTTTGAATCTATTCTTAAATTGTATAATAATTTAATTCCTGTTCTATGGCACTTTGGACATTCTCCACGGCATATTGAAGTATACGTTTTTAATCTTTTCCCACGGTTATTTTTCGCCATGTTCATCCCCCTCAAGTAACACTCATCTCTCTCTTTAGTAAATGATGGAATGATGCAAATATTGACGAAAATTTCACCTATTTTTCATTTATATTTCATTCGTTAATTAAAGTACATTCCAGTTCCTTCAATAACCATTTTGGAACAACAAATCTTGCGGTCATGAGCGGATCGACGATTTGGCAAATTTCACTATGTCCCGCTGCACTCATAAGCATTGTGATTTCACTTAAAGGAAGACCCGTTTTTTCGACAATACGTTCAATCATTTCGCTTGTTGCAAGTTTAGCTGCCTCGTCAAGCGTTTCGGCCGAAACGATTTGCGTGAAAACGACTTCATTTTCCAACATCGGATGACTCAGTCGATCGCCTTTTAGAACATCCAGTTTCACAGTAACTTCACCAGCCACTTCAACTCCTGAGACACTTACTTCCCCGTCACCCATTGCTGCATGCAGATCACCAAGGGCAAACAAAGCACCTTCCGCAAACACAGGGAAATATAAAATGGCACCTTCGGTAATCATCTTATTGTCCATACTCCCGCCATGCGCACCAGGTGTCCCACAATTTACACCATTTTCTTCAGGGGCAACTCCAATGACACCAATCATTTTATTTAATGGTAGTTCAATGTCATTAAAATGTATTTTATCGTCCTTAATGGGTAAAATCTTAGACTCCATTCGTTCGATTTTATGACCCATTACACCTAAGTTTGGTCCTACAACCATTACACCTTGTTTACCGATTTCAATCTTCTCAATCGTAACTTTCAAAATATCCCCTGGCATTGCATCTTCTACAAAAATCGGACCTGTTGCGGGATTGATTTTATCCCAATCGATTCGACCTACTTCGGTTTCTGGAGTTTGAATTTGGTTCTGGAAACAATCGTATGTTTCAATTTTCATTGTTGTTCCAGATGGAACTTTTATTACGTACGGATTGGTTTTATTAAACTCATAAATAATTCCCGATTCAGTAGTTACTGTTTTCATTTACATTCCCCCTTTTATATATATGGTATCATAATAATACATGCTAACCAACACCACTACAGGCAAGCTCTAAGCAGTATTACACCGATGAATAGAACCTTTTCAAAGTTAATACGTCTAAAAGAGAGTGATACGTGAATTATATTAAATAAAGAATAACGAATCCATTAATAGATGAGGCGATGAACCAATTGGGAAGACATGAAAATAACACTAGTAAACGAAAGAGGAAAACAGGCAGGACTATTGGAATTGTAACTACACTACTTCTATTGGTGGGATTTTATTGGTTCTATCAATTCAATGAAGGTTTATCTTTGTCAGAAGGTGGATCATTGAAAGACAAAAATGATGAGTTTGGAATTTTTGATGGGCCTGAGCCACAATTCGGCGAGATTAATATACTTTTACTTGGCTCTGATGCACGTGAAGAAGAAAATGGGCGATCGGATACGTTAATGGTTGCACATTATAACCAAGATACGAAAAAAATGAAAATTGTTTCTATTATGCGTGATACCTATGTCAAAATCCCGGAATATGGTATGCACAAATTGAATACGGCGTTTACGCTAGGCGGCCCTGAGCTTGTGAGGCAGACGATTAAAGAAAACTTTGATTTGGATGTCCATTATTACGCGATGGTCGATTTTAATGGGTTCCCAAAAATTGCGGATATTATCGCACCCGATGGTATTGAAGTAGATATCCCATATACAATGTCACACGGCATTAATATGACTTTGGATCCTGGTGTGCAAACGTTACATGGAGAACAGCTTTTAGGTTACGTTCGCTTCCGTCATGACAGTAAAAATGATTTTGGCCGAGTGGAGCGACAGCAAGAAGTCATCTCTAAATTGAAAGATGAAGCAGTAAGTGTGCACAGCCTTTTAAAACTTCCTAAACTTCTTGGAGCAGCAGATGGATATGTGGATACGAACCTCGAGAAAATGAAGATGCTTTCCATTGGCAAGGGTCTTATCGATAAAAGTTCTGGAAAGGTAGAAACGTTACGACTTCCTGTCGATAGTTCTTATTCAAACAGGCGAACGAATGTTGGCGAAGTCTTAGACATTGATTTTGAAAAAAATATCAATGCGTTGAATAATTTCCTAAATGATTCAGCAGATATGGTGAAAACAGTCGAAGATTAAAAGATTTAATGAAACAGGGCATACCCTATTACTCTTGCTAGTTCTTCAATCCACTAATTGTCCCAACCATAGACATTTGTGCATTCATATCGACAAAGAACAACACAATTGTAGTATCTTTATTCGCGACTAAAGGCGGAAGCGGATTGACTAAATCCGTTACCGCTTCTTGTTTGCCAATTGTGAGATCTTGAACCGTAATTTCTCCATTCATCACGTATAGAAATGGTGTAAATCCTACATACGTTGGAACTTCCAACTTTTCGCCCGCTTTAGGATGCGCGTCTAATATGTAGACGTTTTGCCTAACGTAAAGTGGCGCTTCGCTTCCTTCAGGCCCGACCATGACATACCAATCGTGGTTGTCTACCGGTTTATCATGAAATTGAATTTCTGGGGAAAGATCTGTTTCATTCGGTCGGACGAAGATTTGAAGCATTTCCACCTCATCTTCTTTTACTTTTTCCTCATGCCAAAAGCCTGCCCCTGCATTCATCATCATTAATTTCCCACGTGCAATCGGCGCTTCAAAACCTGCGGAATCTCTATGATGCGTGACACCTGAGCCTATGTAACTTAGAATTTCATCATTGACGTGTTCGTGCATTTTAATCGTTAAGCCCTTTTTCATAACCGCATGATCAATGATCGCTAACGGCCCAAATGCAGTATCCGCAGTTTTATTCCCCAAAATATCACTTGGTTGGACACGTGTAATTGTGAATGGACCTCTGAACGGCTGAGCATGACTTCCCGCTTCAAGTTTTTGTAACAAGATAAAAAACCCCCTTCATAATGCTATATAATAAAATCGACTTTCCATAAGGGAGTCGATTTTGTTGTTTGTATTACTTATATTTCAATAGGACCATGGTTAATCATAGATAATGGCACATTAATCTCGAAAATCTTGCCACGAATATCTTGAATCCCAAAAGATATTAATCGAGCCGAGTGCATTTCTAAATAGGCTTGGGCCGTTTCTTTTGTTTCGAATTGGTAGATGCCTCCAGCTTCTTTTGCTCCCGCGTCTTCTGTCCAAATCTTCCAAATCATGCCCGGCTCATTGTTAATGCTTTGCGCTAATTCTACAAAGCCCTTTGACATTTCTTCCCCATATGGATCATCCATTTTAAAATCTACTTGTAATAAATAAGCCATTTCAAGTCTCCTTTTTTATTTTTCATATTTGTTCCCCTGCCACTGTCATTTTATTTGAATGCATTTCTCGCCAAGGATTTCATTTGTTTCATTGATTATCATATTAAGTCGGACGGTATATAAATGTTAATTATCTCTTTAAATATCAGCAAAATATTTGTTTCTATCCTTAAATTTCATCTCCAACTTTCATTTACCTAAACTTACTCCATTCATTTTAATTTGATTCTAAAAGTGATATTCTGTATAGCTTATCGTCATTCTCCTGTGGATTGCCACGCCCATCTGTATTATTGGTAATGAAATAAAGGTAGTTATCCTCAATGAGCACATCCCGAATTCTGCCAAGTTCAGTGATTACTTCCCATTGTTCATCTGTTTCAGGATCTAATCCTAATATTGCCTTTCCTCTTAATGCTGCCACATACAAATCGCCATCATAATAGCTCATTCCAGATGGTGCCCAAGTTGCTTCATCTCCAGAAGTGAATAACGGTGAAACCATACCTACTTCTTCCTCATTGCCCTCAATAATCGGCCAACCGTAATTTTGACCAACTTCTATTTTATTTACTTCATCGTTTGCAGAGTTACCGTGCTCACTTGCATAAAGCACTCCATCAGATGTCCAGGTAATTCCCTGAGGATTACGATGTCCATAGCTAAAGACGTATGAATTTGCAAATGGGTTATCACTTGGTACAGATCCATCAAAATCCATTCTTAAAATTTTACCACCTAATGAATCGATATCTTGTGCTAGTTCACTCTCAGATGCATCACCTGTTGTTGCATAAATTTTTTCATCAGGTCCAATTTTAAGTCTTCCTCCATGATGATAGGAACCACTTGGGATTTTATCAAGAAGCAAATTCTCTTCCCGCCAAATATTATCTCCTAAACGTAGCGTAATAATACGGTTAAACTGTCCTGTGTTGTCTTGATACGTATAATACGCATAAGCTAGATTCGATTTCTGAAAGTCCGAGGCTAATACAAATCCTAATAACCCCGCCTCTGAAGCTGTTGCAAGTTCTTTCTCAAGTTCTACGCTTTGCCGTTCAATTTCTTCATTTTCTATTTTCACGATGTTGCCTGTTCTTTCCGTCAAATAGAATGTATTCCCAGTTTTCTGTATAGACCAAGGAACCTCAAGATTTTCCGCTACCACTTCATGTTTCTGATTTTCCTGTTCAATTATAGGACTTGTCTGTTCATCCCTGGGATCTTGTTGTCCATTTTCAGAACAGCCAGCAATTAGAAGTATTGCAAACAAAGATATTGCTAAGATTTTTCTCAACTCAATCACCTCTCCCTTTCATAAATAACAGACCAATAGAGTTATTTTAGATGCTTTATCAAAACCCTTTTAACCCTAAAATATAAAATTTATAGAATTCACTTGCAATTGCATTTAAAAACAGGTATGGTTACGTTAATTAGAAATTCTCTTATTTCAAAACTTTTTGAAGTAGGGATAGAGGCGCGAAAACCATCAGTACACATTTCGAGGATATTGAGATCCTATGACATTTGTGGAAAGGGGAATTTGCCGAAGTGGAGAGAAACTCATTTTCTCGAAGCTGGTTCTGTTGTTGAACAAACACGGAATTGTCATATAGGAAACTATATGGAGGGCTATCTTATGCAAAGAAATA
This sequence comes from Sporosarcina sp. FA9, assembly GCF_051550205.1. Classification (GTDB taxonomy): domain Bacteria; phylum Bacillota; class Bacilli; order Bacillales_A; family Planococcaceae; genus Sporosarcina. Next base: position 1,491,357 of record NZ_CP188819.1, on the reverse strand, counting down.
ATTTATTATTTCTTCTGCAACAACGATCCCTCGTTGTTGCATTTTTGCGTTCATTTACTACCTGCCCTCCCACCTCTAATTTTTAAAATAAATTATAGGATGTGGAGAAGTTATGAATTTCGGACAAATATTAACAGCAATGGTAACTCCTTTTGATACGAATGGAGAAGTAGATTTTCCAGCTACAGAAAACTTAATTAATCACCTAATTGCAAATGGGACAGACGGTTTAGTCGTATCTGGTACAACTGGTGAGTCTCCGACGTTAACTAAGGAAGAAAAAGTAGATTTGTTTAAATTTACCATGGAAATTGTGAATGGTAGAATTCCAGTAATTGCAGGTACCGGTTCGAACAACACTAAAGAGTCAATTGAGCTCACAAAACTAGCGGAATATGCAGGAGTAGACGGTATTATGCTTGTTACTCCATACTATAATAATCCATCTCAAGAAGGATTATATCAACATTTCAAGACAATTGCAGAGTTCACATTTTTACCGATTATGCTTTATAATGTGCCAGGTCGCAGTGTAGTCAATATGTCTGCTGAAACTGTTATTCGTCTATCAACAATCCCTAATATTGTTGCCATTAAAGAAGCAAGCGGTAATTTAGATATGATGTCGGAAATTATTGAACACACACCAGATACTTTTTCTTTGTACAGCGGTGATGATGGTTTAACGATTCCAGTATTATCGATTGGCGGAATCGGTGTCGTATCTGTAGCTTCTCATGTTTTAGGTAATGAAATGCAAACTATGATTGAAAAGTTTAATAACGGCAACGTCAAAGATGCAGCTACGGATCATCGTAAACTCCTTCCCATCATGAAGGCATTATTCGCTGCACCAAACCCTTGTCCCGTGAAAGCGGCTTTGAATTTAAAAGGAATCCCAGTTGGTGGTGTTCGTCTACCTATGATTCCATTAAATAACGAAGAACTTAACACATTACAGCAAGCACTTAACCTTGATGCAAAAGTTCTTTCATAAGAATAATTGGTTAAAAAGAGTGAGCGAATACGCTTACTCTTTTTTTCTTTATAAATTTCTTTCTAGAGGGTTTATATTAAACATTGAACCCCTACTCCCCCAATTCCTTGCCCATGCCCCTCAAAAAATCGAGTCCGAATTTCAGTCCACGATTAATATCATCGTCTTTTAATAACGTCATAAGTTGAAGGACACCAACCTTTTCATCATTGTCTCTACGCAATTCCGCTTCATTCAAACCACTTCTTACACTTTCCACAAGTTTAGATGTAATCGCGGGATCTATGGATGACATTACCGCAGAAGCATTCATTACATGGTTGATTAAATTAGTAATGGGTTCCCGCGAAACTTGGTCAACGGCAATTTTTGCAATTTGCTCTTTTGCTTTTACCATTGCCGCCACCGCATCCAACACGCCAATATCATTCAGTTCCCCAGTTATTGATAAAATCTTTTCTAATGCTTCGTCCTGCTTAGCAAGTAACGCCTGAAGTTCCTCTAATTTCTGTTCTTGAATTTGCTCTGGTGTATATTGTTTCTTTTTAATAGAAGTAATTGGAACCGCCATCCACTTTCACCTCTCCTCTTTTTGGTCTGTGAGTTGCACATATCCAGGACGTGCCCATTTACGTTCAACTTCAATACCTTTTGTTGGATTTCTTTTTTTATTTCTATGATTGGTAGATGGTAACGGATTCTTACCTTCTTTTCGCAGCAATTCCATACGTACTTTTGTTTGCTTAAATGCCGGTGTATTCGTTCGTTCATCCGTTGCTGGTCCAGTTAAAAAGTTAATCGCAGACTCTTTTAGTACGGAATTCATTGGTAGAAATAGTTCGTTTCCTTGAACTCGATTCGTTACAATTGCGGGTACTTTAAGTGCACCGTACGGAGATATTAACCGCACAAGTGAACCCGTAAGGACCCCACGCTCTTTGGCAAGTTCTGGCGATACTTCTACAAATATCTCAGGTACTTTCGATTGGATTCCAGCAGATTTATTCGTTAAGTTGCCTTCATGAAAATGTTCAAGCAAACGACCGTTATTAATATGCAAATCAAACTCGGTAGGATATTCTACCGGCTCTATCCAATCGGACAATGCAAATCGGGCTTTCTTATCCGGGAAATTAAATCCATCTACATAAAGCAACGGAGTGCTTGAACCATCATGACTTCCCCAGAAGAAACTATTCCAATCTTTTAGAACTTCATAATTCGCCTGACTAAATAAAGGCGACAGACTTGCCATCTCATCAAAAATTTCACTAGGATGACTGTAGTTCCAATTCGCACCCAACCGGTTCGCAATCTCTTGGATGATCCACCAGTCTTGTCGCGTATTTCCGAGATTCGGCAATGCTTTATAGAGTCGTTGTACACGTCTTTCTGTATTTGTAAATGTCCCGTCTTTTTCAAGAGAAGGCACTGCTGGCAAAATCACGTCAGCATACTGAGCAGTTCTAGAAAAGAAGATATCTTGTACTACTAGAAAATCCAGATTGGATAATACTTGATCGACGTGATTCGCATTGGAATCGACAAGTGCCATATCTTCTCCCACAATATACATCGCTTTCATAATGCCTTTGTCTGCGGCACTGACCATTTGAACACTGTCCATACCTGGTTTGTTGTCAATCTCAACGCCATATGCTCGTTCAAACTTTTGACGTGCATGGTCATCACTAACATGTTGATACCCTGGTAGCCACCCGGGTAATGACCCCATATCACAAGCGCCCTGTACATTATTATGTCCACGCAGCGGATAAGCACCGGCTCCTGGACGTCTATAATTCCCTGTAGCGAGCAAGAGATTGGAAATTGCTGCGGAAGTATCCGAGCCCCCCGTATTTTGCGTAACACCCATTCCCCATAAAATACATGTGCCGTCTGCATCCCGAATCATTTCTGCAATTTCAATTAAGGTTTCTTTTTCAATACCCGTTTGTTCGAAAGCATAGTCTAACGTATATCTAGTTAAGGCTTCTTGATAATCCGGAAAGAAATTAACATTCTCCTGAATGAATTCTGTGTCGTGCCAGCCTTGGTCAATCATGTATCTTGTAACAGCCATTAACCATACTTGGTCAGTTCCTTGCTTTGGTCGAATAAAAATATCAGACCGTTCAGCCATTTCATGCATCCTAAGATCTGCCACTATGAGCTTTTGACCGTGTAATTTATGTGCCCGTTTCACTCGTGTCGCAAGTACAGGATGACCTTCTGCTGGATTCGCACCAACAATAATGACAAGTCCGGCTTTTGCGATGTCCTTAATCGTTCCGGCATCGCCACCCATACCAACCGTTCGAAATAGTCCATCTGTTGCTGGTGACTGACAGTAACGTGAACAGTTATCCACATGATTGGTTTCAAACACTTGTCGAGCCAACTTTTGCATGACATAGTTTTCTTCGTTCGTAATTTTAGAAGAGGAAATAAAACCGACTCCGTCTTTTCCATGCTCTTTTCGAATAGCGCCCAATTTCTCCGCTACCAAATCAAGTGCTTCCTCCCATGAGGCTTCCACAAATTCATCACCACGGCGAATTAAAGGTTGCGTTAGTCGTTCCTCACTATTGACAAAATCCCACCCAAACTTTCCTTTAACACATGTTGAAATCGCATTAACCGGCGCTTCTGATACGGGCTCAATTTTAAGGATTTTACGATCCTTTGTCCACACTTCAAATGAACAACCTACACCGCAAAACGTGCACACTGTCTTCGTTTTTTCAGTCCGTGTTTCTCGCATTGCTGCTTCCGCATCGGATATTGCCATGATACCGCTATAACCGGGTTCCACATCTTTTATTAAATCAATCAACGGGGTCATTATTTCTTCAGGCATATTCGTCATAAAACCCGCTTCACCAAGCATAGTTTTTTCCATTAATGCATTACACGGGCATACTGTTATACAGTGCCCACATCCTACGCAAGAAGAGTCATTAATTTTTGCCCCACCATCCCACAGAACAATTGGGCGATCGCGTTCCCAGTCCATCGTCAGAGTTTCATTCACTTGAAGATTTTGACACGCCTCCACACACTGCCCACAAGCAATACACTGATTCGGATCGTATCGATAAAACGGATGAGAAAAATCTACTGAGTCCACTGAGCACTTAGGTTCGAAAGGATATTTCTGATGTTCAATTTCCATTAAATCTACAGTATTATGGATCTTGCAATTTCCGTTATTATTATCACAAACTGTGCAATAGAGTAAATGATTTTCCAGTATACGATCCATCGCTTCTGTTTGAGCGGCTTTGGCACGCGGTGAGGAAAGTGATATACTCATTCCTGAAACCGCTTTCGTTGAACACGAACGAACAAGTTTTCCGTCTACTTCAACAATGCACGTATCGCACGTTTCAATTGGGTCCACTTCTGGTAGATGACAAATTTGAGGATGTTCAATTTTATTGTGATTCAAGACTTGAATAATGGACAGTCCATTCTCAAATACATAGTTTTCTCCGTTAATTTTTACAGACATTGAAATACCTCCTTTTTATGAAAAACAAAGTTCTGCTGTATAAATGAAAATATCTCTTTAAATAGAATTAGTGCTTTAAATTATTAATCCCCTATCGTTGCACTCATTATAGTTGATAAAATGGGATTAAACAATGAATCTCTTCACTAATAATAGATAATTCAATATACTGGTAGATAAGAGAATAACCCTTTTTTAAATACATATTTCTTCTGGATGGAGGTTACTTAAATTGAATTTATTTAAAGAAAGAGTTATTTCTCATTACTCAAATGGACAATTCATTCAAAATAATGCCCTTGTTGCCGTAGAGCATGCAGTTACGATACGAATCAATAATGAAGAATTTATGACGCTTGTTTGTTCTCCAGAATACATCGAAGATATGGTCATTGGTTTTCTAGCATCTGAAGGTGTCATTCCGAAGTTCTCAGATATCCAAGAAATTTCGATTTCCGAGGATTTTTCCACAGTCGACATTCAGTCAGCTACAAAATATTCTTTTTATGAAAAGATGCTAGGTAAACGCTATATTACTTCTTGTTGCGGAATGAGTAGACAAGGTTTTGTATTTGCACACGACGCACTGACCGCAAAGAAAATGAATGACATTACAATCACACTCACTCCTGAAGACTGTTTTTCTTTAATGAATCAAATGAATGATACCGCAGATGTTTTTCAAAGGACTGGTGGCGTTCATAATGCTGCACTTTGTACATCAGAGGGGGTTGTCGTGTCTAGAATGGATGTGGGTCGGCATAATGCTCTCGACAAAATCTACGGTCATTGTTTGCGAAACAATATCCCTGTTCACGATAAAATTATTGTCTTTAGTGGACGTATTTCATCAGAAATTTTATTAAAAGTAGCCAAAATAGGCTGTGAAATTGTGTTATCTAAATCTGCTCCTACAGAACTGGCACTCGAGCTCGCAGAAGATTTAGGCATCACAACTGTTGGTTTTATACGCGGGGAATCTTTTAATGTATATACACATCCCGAACGGATTTGCATGGATGTAAAAGATTCAATGGGGATTGAATAAGGACATTTAAGTGATATATGAAGAAGATGACACCGGCAGACTACCGATGTCATCTTGATAGAAGCTAAGTTTTTTTGTAAACTTGTGATTTCATAAGCTATCAGTATTCCACCTCACCGGTCCAAGAGGACATCCCTTCCGACACGTTTACTAAATCATAACCATCGTCGATTAAAAGTGCACTTGCTTCTTTTGAACGACTGCCACTTCGACAAATGACAATATACGATTTCTTTTTATCTAAAACGGATCGGTCACCAGTCTTTAATTTAGATAAGGGTGCGTTTACGGCTCCAATAATATGCCCTTCTTCAAACTCCTCCACCTCACGGACATCAAGAACAACTGCCCCGTCGTCTTGGAGCTGCTGAACTTGATCAATATCTATAGTTAGATATCCTTTTTCTGTCCCACAAGCTGTTAGCAATAATAGGACAACGAAAACCATCCAGAAAACCTTTTTCATGATAATCTCCTCCTTTATATAGCTACCCACATGATATTCTTCATATTACCAGGTTGAAATCATTCCTTTCGAAAATAAACAAAGTGGTCTTGCGCAACTACGTTATGTATAGTTGTGCAAACCACTTTATTATGAACTAAAAATCATACTCTTAAAGATCCACGGAAACCTCTAGCTGCATAATAGGAATCTGCGCCGTTGTGATATAAGAAGACGTGGTCGTAACGGTAATCACAAAATAAAGCACCTTTAAGTTTACGTATATCGGACGGTGTTTGTATCCAACTTGATGTTTTTCTATCGAACTTTTCAAGCTCTTGCAACTGCCGATAGTCCTCTTCGTTTAATAGTTCAATGCCCATCGCGTTCGCCATAGCCATCGCGCTGTTTTCAGGTTTATTTTTCTTTCTTGAATCCAACGCTTCCTGGTCATAACAAATACTTCTTCGACCGGCAGGACTTTCCGCGGAGCAATCGCAAAAAATGTACTCATCCTTTTCAACGTCATAACCGACAACATCCGGTTCCCCGCCAGTCCTCTCCATTTCACTTAAAGACCATATTTTCCCGGTATTTGCATCCAATTTGGTTTGTATGTTTGTCCACTCCATATTTGGATGGCGATGAGTATTGTTTTCAAAGCGATGTTTCAATATGCTCATTAACTCTTCAGTTTGTTCGTGTGATAATTTTTCTTTAATTGAATCTTCATTTTTACCCATTGTAAGCGCTCCTTATCGATATAGTTACATTGATTGTACATTTATTATAATTGACAAGTTCAATACTTGGTCATTATTTTAGAGTTTCATGAATTTTATTGTTGAGCTTTTGTATGTCGACGTTCGGAATTGTTTGATCTACCAATTCGTATTTCTCCTTTAGAGCGATAATACGCGCAACACTTTCATCGATTCGTGACTCAGAAATCTCTTCAGAAGCGACGGCCGCTTTAAGTGCTTCTATTACAGCTATCGTTTTCGCGGGATCATGCGCCACTAATAGGATATCAGTTCCGGATTTAAAGGATTGAACAGCTGCATGTGCAATGCCGTAGTGATTCGTGATTGCTTTCATCGTCAAATCGTCCGTCATAATAACGCCTTTGAAACCCAGCTCATTCCGCAACAAATTGGTGATGATTGGTTCAGACATCGAAGCAGGACTTATTTCATCCAACTTTGGCAATAAAATATGTGCAATCATAATTACGTCTGCGTTTGCTTCTATCGCATTCTTAAATGGAATCAATTCCAATTGTTCAAGTTCCTCAATTGTTTTATTGACCATAGGCAGTTCCAAATGTGAATCGACAGATGTATCTCCATGTCCTGGAAAGTGTTTGACAACGGGAATGACATTCTCTTCCTCGATGCCTTTCATCGTTTCGACACCAAGCGAACTAACAACCTCGGGACTTGAGCTAAACGAGCGATCTCCAATTACTGGATTATTCGAATTGCTGTTCACATCAAGCACTGGTGCGAAGTTCATGTTAAAACCGAATTGTGTGAGTTGCATACCAAGCGTACGCCCAATGTTGAGAGCATATTGAGGATCATTCACTTTGCCTATTTCTGCGCTTGTCGGCAACTTCGCAACTTGTTTTGGAAGTCGGGAAACACGCCCTCCCTCTTGGTCGATGCTGAAAAACATGGGCAATCGATTAGATTTGTTGGCATCTTTTAGGCTGTTGACAAATTGCACGGTTTGGTCGGGTGTTTCTGCGTTGTTCGAGTAGAAAATGACTCCGCCAATTTTTTGCTGTTCGATGAGTTGCCTGGACGCCGCATTGATATCCGTTCCATCAATTCCCGCAATGACGAGCTGTCCGACTTTTTCATCTAGCGTCATTCCACCGAGCACCTTTTCCTGCTTGCTTTCGGCTTTTGTCCAGACGGCGATATGATCGACCGCCGGGTTTGGAACACTGTCTATTGGGTTGGGTAAAATCCATTTAAGTTCGTAGACATCAGTAACTTGATATACTAAAATAATTTGATCGTGAGTACCGTCTTTAAAATTCCTGATTTCATCAGGATCACCCAGCGTACGTTTTATATCTTCGTAGCGGATGGATGGAAGTGGCTCACCAGAATAACGAATGTCAAAAACCAATTCATCCACTATGCCAATTACTGTTTTGTGCTCTGGATAGTCAATATATACTCCATTTTCAGTCTCGGTACGATTGTCAGAAGAGGATTGGCTAACCCACATACTTTCTACTTCATTCAGCATCGTTACCCCTGCAGTGCCCATAAAACTTGGTACGGTGCCAAGTTTAGCTTTATCCACGATTGAAATAATTTGCTCTTCCACTGTTACGGTAGGTTCGACACGTGGTTCTTCAACTAATTCGTTAGATTTTTCTGGAATCGTTTTATATGTAATGCCAACAATAATAGCCACTATGAGAAATAAAGCGAATGCACTATAAAGTCTTTTTTTCATAAGCCATTCCTTCTTTTATACACGATTTTGATTTATTTTACGTGATCCGCAACACACAACATGATAGTACCAAGCATTCATAAATTTATAATACATTGAACTTTAGTGTTTCACTTTTCATTAAATAAAGCAATTGAATTGTATTGAAAAAACTGCACAATAAAAAGCCAGGTTCCAATTAACTTTTGGGAACCCGGCTTAAGTGAATAGGTATAGTTTGACAGGCAAAACCCTTTATGTTGCGAGTGCACCGCCATCGACCGGATAAGTTGCTCCAGTCACGAAGGAAGCATCATCAGACGCTAAAAAGAGAACCACTTTAGCAACTTCCTCGGGTTGACCATATCTATGCATCGGAATAGAGGATTGTATTTGTTTACGAACCTCTTCTTGATTATCAGGTGAAAGATTTCTTTCAATTTGAGCCAACATATTTGTGTCAATAGCTGCCGGAGCAATCCCATTCACACGAATACCGTTTACAGCATGTTCGAGAGCTGCCGTTTTTGTCAATCCAACTGCGGCGTGTTTTGATGCAATATAATGACCCATCCCAGGACTACCAATGAATCCCGCATTTGAAATCGTATTGATAACTGCGCCGCCTCCGCTGTCCATCATTGCATTTAAAACATGTTTCAAACCTAGAAATACACCATATACATTCACTTCAATTACCTTTTTGAACTGTTCATAGGACGTATCTTTAATAAAACTAACTGGACCTTCGAAACCTGCATTATTGAAAAACACATCGATTTTCCCGAATTTCTCTACGGATTCGTCGACATATCTTTTAACATCTGCCTCATTAGTTACATCAGCCGTCACTGTATGAATTCGATTATCTTCCAAATTAAGTTCTTTGACCACATTTAAAAGTGCATCTTCATTCATATCAACGAGCACTAAATGTGCGCCCTCATTTGCAAATGCTTTTGCAGTTGTTTTCCCAATTCCCCCTGCACCGCCAGTAATAACTACTGTTTTACCTACAAATCTCATTAAGCTCATCCTTTCTAATCTATTTGAATATAAGTCTAGCGTAACCCACTATTTCGATTCAAACAAATATTCAGAACTATTATTCATCTATATTAAATGCGGTGAATGGAAAATGAAGCTCATAATCCTGTTACTTTACATTAATTATGAATCATTAAACTATGAAACTATTCCGAGACTTGAAACGTATGAATAAGAGAAGTGAATAGGAGGAAAATATTTCGTGTTGTTCCCGATAGTCTCCACTATAGGTTTACTAATTGTTATTCCGGCTGTATTTCTTTTCACACTTTGGAAAACTTCATTTACCAGCAAATTTGAATGGATAGTGGATGCAGTGTCAACTACAGCATTTGTTTTCTGGGTTTTCCAATCTGGAAACTGGGCATGGATTGGGTACTATTTCCGTTATTTATTAGTCGTCATCCTTGTTTACGTTTTAATTCATTCATGGAGAAAAGTACGTGTTTTGCCTTTCAAAATTAAGTATAACGGCACTCAACTGTTTACAATCGGTATGTATTTATTTCTTATTGTTCTTTTCGGTACATATAATGTGTTCGCCTTTACCAGCTATTCTACCGATGATCCAGCAATCGAATTGCAATTTCCCCTCAAGGACGGCGCATACTATATTGGACAAGGTGGAAATCATGTGCTTCTAAACTATCATCAGGAATACCTTCCGCAGCAATATGCTTTGGATATTTTAAAAGTAAATACGTTTGGGATTCGTGCAAATGGACTTTACCCCAAAAATCTAGACAAATACCAAATTTACGGTGAAGAACTTTATAGTCCTTGCGCTGGGAAGGTCATCGAGGCACAAAATAGGTTGCCTGATTTTACACCCCCGGAATCAGATCCTAAAAATGCGACTGGTAATTATATTGCTTTAATCTGTGATCATTCGGACGCAACGATTTACATCGCACATATGCAAGAAGGCAGTGTGATGGTAACGCCGGACGAGAAAGTACAGGCAGGTCAAAAAATCGGAAATGTAGGAAACTCAGGAAATACGAGTGAACCACATCTCCATATTCATGCTGAAAAAGACGGAGTTGGGATACCTATTCAATTTAACAATAAATTTCTTGCAAGAAATAATTTGATGCGTTAAAAAAGTGGCTATGTCTATCTTTCAGACATAGCCACTTTATATTTCTTACTTCATCATTTCTCCAAGTAGTTCATATGAACGGAGTCGAGCTTCATGGCTAAATGTACCTGTACTTACAATAAATTCATCTGCTTTAGTTGCTTGAAGGAATGCTTCTAGCTTCAGTTTCGCAGTTTCTGGACTCCCAACAATTGTTGACGGAGAATTGAGCATTTGTTCTACCGCAGCTTGCTCATATGCAGACCATGTAGCATTTTGGTCTTCTATTGGTGGTGAGAATCGAGTCGGTGTTCCTTTGCGTAAGTTTAAAAACATCTGTTGCATTGATGTTGCCAAATAGAGTGCTTCATCATCTGTATCTGCCATTATTAAACTGATTCCCATCATGACATAGGGCTCTTTCAATACTTTGGACGGCTTAAAGTTTTGATGATAAATTTGCAAAGCTTGCATAGCAAATTGAGGCGCAAAATGACTCGCAAACGAAAATGGCAAACCGAGTTCAGCAGAAAGTCTTGCACTAAAATCACTTGAGCCAAGAAGCCAAATTAACACATCTGCTCCGCCACCAGGTACCGCTCTCACACGCATTGTCGGATCATCCTCAAAATAGGCCCGCAGTTCTTCCAGTTGTTCTGGAAATTGTTCCCCGCCGCTATTCAGAGACCGACGAAGAGCATAAGCCGTTGCTTGGTCACTTCCAGGAGCACGACCAAGGCCAAGGTCAATTCTACCCGGATATAGAGCATCTAATGTACCAAACTGTTCAGCAATCACAAGCGGTGCGTGATTAGGCAGCATAATTCCACCTGAACCAATACGCATTTCTTTTGTCTCTCCCGCAATATGGCCCATAATAACAGAGGTCGCGGAACTTGCGATTCCCGGCATATTATGGTGCTCCGCCAACCAATAACGGTTAAAGCCCCACTCCTCCACATGTTGCGCAAGATCCACACTATTTTTAAAAGACTCTCCTGCATGACTTCCTTCATTAATCATCGCTAAATCTAAAACGGACATTGGTATGCCATTAAATTTCTTTGCGTTTTCTCTAATCACTTGATCTACTCCTCTATTGCTGAATTGTTATTCGACTGAAGCACATCCATGCTTCTTTACCCATTTTACAATCGCTTGTATAATTTCTTCTGTTTCTTTACCCATATCCGTTAGTTCATATTCCACTTTTCGCGTACCTGGTGCAGATGTTTTTTTCAATATAAAGCCTTGTGTTTCTAATTCTCGAAGACGTTCCGTTAATAAGCGGTCTGAAATTCCTGGAATTTCTTCTGCCAATTCAAAATAACGTTTGGGTCCGTTTAATAAATGATAAATAATTACACCGGTCCAGCGCTTGCCAATGAACTCTATCGTACTGTGAAACGTATCACAGCTATTTTGTGGACTAGATGATTGACTTGTTTCTTTACTGTCCATGATCCACCCTCCGTTCGAATTAACTTAACTCATTCATATCAAAAAATAGACAAACAAACTTACTTATAGTAATCTTTAATTAACCTTACTATAAGTAAGTATAAAGGTTTGTTCGGTACTTTGCACAGAATACACTCTAGGAGGAAAATAATATGAATGAAACAACTCAACAAGAAATCCATTTAGCGAACCGTCCGGTAGGATTGCCAACAATGGAGACCTTCGATTTTGTCGAAAAAGCAATTCCAGCTCTAGAAGAAAATGAAGTTTTAGTACGGACACTCTATCTTTCAGTCGACCCATATATGCGAGGTCGTATGATAGATGCTAAATCGTACATTCCACCTTTCAAACTGAATGAAGTAATTTCTGGCGGAGCTGTCGGAGAAGTAATCGATTCGAAGTCCGATGCATTTAAACGCGGTGATGTAGTGACTGGAAATCTTAATTGGGCAGAATACACAGCCGCATCCGAGAAATCTATAAGAAAAATAGATCCTGCTCTTGCACCGATAACGACACATTTGGGAATTCTTGGCATGCCTGGTTTAACAGCATATTTTGGATTGCTCGATATCGGTAAGCCGCAAAAAGGTGAAACAGTAGTTGTTTCCGGAGCTGCCGGTGCTGTAGGTTCTGTAGTTGGTCAAATCGCCAAATTAAAAGGTGCGAAAGTAGTCGGCATCGCAGGAACGGATGAAAAAATAGACTACTTAATTTCTGAACTTGGATTTGATGCTGCAGTTAATTATAAAAAAGACAGTTTTAAAGATGATTTGAAAAATGCATTGCCAAATGGCGTAGATGTTTATTATGACAACGTCGGTGGTGTTGTAACGGATGCAGTATTTACGCATTTAAATAAATTTGCTCGAATCCCACTTTGCGGAGCTATTTCTTCTTATAATAATGAAAGTAAAGAAGTAGGACCACGCCCACAATCAGCGATGATTAAAACAAGCACATTGATGAAAGGATTTACAGTCGGTGACTATGCGGCTGAATTCACCTCTGCCGCAACTGATTTGGGTACATGGTTATCCGAAGGAAAACTTAAATATGAAGAAACAATTGTCGAAGGTTTCGAACATATTCCCGATGCTTTCCTAGGACTATTTAAAGGCACAAACCTCGGAAAAATGCTTGTAAAAGTTGCAGAGCCTGAAGTTGCTGTTCTTTAATATGTGAATAATTGTTATTAAAAAAAACGTGAAGCTTTCATCCAATTGGATGCGCTTCGCGTTTTTTACATTTTTTAATTTTACAGTTCAGATTTCGTTTCACTCACTATTATTTTATCCAATCAAATAGTATTTTTCAGAACAAGTAATTCTTTGCACAGATAAAGTGAAACCTTTTTCATTAAATAAAGTCTGTATCTCTAATGAGGAGTGAGTACATGAAGATTAAAGCAAAGTATATAGTGCCAACAATATTTCTATTGTTGTTTTGCGGCATATTTTTATTCGCCTGCACTGATAAAGAAATGAAACTTAAAGATGGAGGTACCCATTTATCCAAAGAGTTGAATAATAAAATTTCAAATTATATCGTCCAACAATACTCCACCCCTTCCCAAAATACAGATAAGCAATTTGAAGTTCATAAAGTATACGGCACAAGTGAGGAAAACGATGTAACCACTGTCTATTTCTGGTCTTATTACGGTGGTTTTAATAAATCAACTGGAACGGAAAATCAATCTGGACATTCTCTTCCCGCAGTAATGCAACTAAAGAGAGAGTCGGATCAGTATACTGTCGTTAAATACACTGAACCTGAGGATGGCGATTTATATCAATCCTCTATTAAAAAGATGTTCCCCAAGAAATACTTAAAACGGGTGTATAACGATGCTGGAAATAGTAGGAATTTAGAAAAAGAAATGGAAGCGAAAGTGAAGCGATGGTTGGAAGGATAAGCATCAAAAGTCGTTTTTGAGTTGCATTTTGAATAGTAATAGAATTCCGTGTTATGCTTATGGCAAATAAACAATTTCTAACAATTTGAGAGGAGAACACACTTATGAATTTGTTTGAAACAACCTATCAGCTGAATCAAAAAGTGAAGCACATAGCGAAGGTCACCGCCGTGGATAACGCAACCATTACGAATATCCAACTTCGCGCAGGCGAAGAAATTGTTGAACATAGTTCAAAAAATGATGCTTTCATTATCGTACGCAAAGGAAAAATCCGCTTCATAGTAGAAGGCAAGCCCGTGATTGTAACACCAGAGAATATGTTGCACATGATTCCGCTTGAAAAACATGATCTCCATGCGATTGAGGATACAGATTTAATACTCATTCAAATCAAACCATAAACTTAATTCTACAAATTAAAAAACCGTCCTAGAATACTACTTCTAGGACGGTTTTTATTTTAGTTAATCAAATAGCTTACGGCACCCGTATTCCCCTGAATTCGCGCGCCACCCGGTTCATACTCATAGACTGTAATTGTTACAGCTTCACCACTAGTAGCTCTTATGGTACCCGTCGCTTTATAAAGATTATCAGCTTCATCCGTTACTTCCTCTAATATCTCCTCCGAGATACCTAGTGCTAAAACTTCTTCATTGAAGCGTGCCACCAATGCCGTAAGATCAGACTCATCGATTTCAAGAGCGATACTTCTCACTGCTCCCATATTTGCATCCAAATTCAGAACAAAGGTTTTTGGTAAAGGAACACCAGTTGGAAAATCCTCAACTTCTGTAGATGTTTCTACTTTACTTACAACCTCAACAACTTCTGTTTCTTTAGCTACACCAGTTTTCTCTGTCTTACTAGTTGAATCTGAATCATTCGAACAGGCGACTGCGAGTATCGCAATTGTCACTAACAAAAACATTGTTAGGAATCGTTTATTCATTATTTATTTACCTCTTTCTTAAACCTAGTTTTTCACTAGTATAAAGAAGGAAGGTTAAGATAAGGTTAAAGTATGGTTTGTGTTTAACTTTTGTGGTCTAATCGGAAAGAAATTAATTAAAACTTAAAGAATTTAACCGAAACTTAACCTTATACCATTATAATCAGTACTTGGAGTAAAATACGTCTAACAAGGGGCTTGGTATAATGAATAAACTATTTTCACTTCTACTGCTAACTATATTAATGATTGCCGGCTGTTCTTCATCTAATTCGCAAGTGGATTCAAAAGAAACTACACCTGTTTCCGGTAAAGAAACAGAGAAACCTACAGATGAAGATGATGTAGAAATTATATCTGAGGAAATTGAATTGAAGATTCCCGGAAGACATGTCGGTGACCTGGATCCAGAATCTGTTATAAGCCAGTACAAATCCGTCGGTGTCGAGGAAGTTATGTACAACGAAGAAGATGATTCATATTCTTTAATGATGACGAGTGACATTCAAGGAATCTTTTTAATGTCCATTTTAAATAATGTAAAGACTTTAACAAAAGAAGCGGTTGAGGATGGGTATTATCCAACTTTCAAACAGATGAACTTTAACGATGATTTGACGCAACTTGAGGTTATCGTTGATGAACAATCCTTTAATGAAGAAACTGATGGCGTACTCATTTCTGAAATCGCAAATAAGATGACCTATTATCAGGTATTCAACAACGTGCCCGAAAATAAGGTTCACTTGGATGTAACTTTAAAAGATGAATCTTCGGGGAAAGTTTTCGATAAACTAACCTTCAATTGAAATGTTGTTTCAATCCTATTTATCGTTAGAGTAGCCTCTTAAGTTTAGCTTTTCCACACTCCATACAAAAAAGCATTCCATAAAAGGAATGCTTTTTTGTATATAACCCATTTCATAATCTTAAACCAGTTTAGCTAATCTCTTCTCTTCAGACTTATCCACAACTTTCGCGCCGATAATATCTCCGATTACGTTGGATGCCGTTCCACCCATACCAATAATTGCATCAACTCCAGCGATAAGAGCTACAATTTCGAGTGGGAGTCCAAACATTGTCAGAACTGCCGCCAGTGTTACAAGACCCGCAGCTGGAACACCTGCCGTACCAATGGACAACAAAGTTCCCACTAAAACAATCATGAATAAATCTGGTGGTGACAATTGTAGATTCGTAATGTTCGCAGCGAAAACAATCGAAACCCCCATCCGAATAGCTCCACCGTCCGAATTGAAAATGGCACCCAACGGAATGGCAAAGTTTGCGACATTGTCCGATATACCCGCTTTTTTAGCGGACTTCATAGCAATTGGCAATGAAGCAATACTACTCGACGTGAAGAATGCCGTTGTATAGGCTTCTTTCGTTTGTTTGAAAAAGTTCAATAATGGCGTTCCGGACAACAGTAAAAATCCTGCATATACGAAAATCCATAGCACCAACAATCCCAAATAGAAAACACCTACAAATGCAAATAGAGATTTTAACGTACCCCATCCTTGTCCACCAAATGAGGATGCGCTAATCGCAAAAATCCCAATTGGCATATAGAACAAAATTCCTCGTAAGAGCATATAAAAGAGTTCACTCAAAGCAGAACTGAATTTCTCTAGCATTAACCCATATTCATTCATTTGCACTTCTTTTGAATTTTTCATCATTGCGATAGCCGTGCCTATAATAATTGCAAGGAACATAATCCCCATAACATTTCCAGAACTAAAAGCTGTAATAATATTATCCGGCACAATATTCAATAAGACGTCCGCAAAATTAGGTGCGTTGGGTTGGTCTACTGTTGTATTTGGCAACGTTAAGAGTTTACCCGGCTTAATCCACAAAGCCAGTCCAAGACCAATTAAAACAGCGGCTGCAGTCGTAAGTGCATAATATAAAATCAGTTTCCAACCAATTCGCCCAAGTTGCGATGCACTCATTTTATTGACAGCAAGAACTACTGTAAAAAAAATGACCGGAATTGCAATCAATGTCAGTAAATTGATAAGCAGTGTCCCAAGTGGTTTTAATATCTCAGCTTCCTTTCCAAAAATAACACCAACGATGATTCCCAAAAGAAATCCAACCGTCATCTTTACAATGAAAGGTATCTTTTTGTACCCGTTCCATACCTTCTTCATGCACTCTCCACGCTCTCTTTAAAAAGTAATTAGTATTATAAGTTGATAGCTTATTGTAGCATAATACCTTATATTTCTAATGCATGAATACTCAGAGGGAGACAAGAAAGTATTTTTTATAGAATTGTACTAGGGCATTTCTATCCTACTTTTATGTCTAAATCGATTTTGGTGAATTATTATAAATTAATTCGTTAAAAGAGGTTTACATTTGTTTTGGACGGGTATATTGATTATACAAGGCAAAACTACCTGACGATGAACCTGCAAGACGAGTTACCTTCAGGTGATTCTGAGGATGAACTGCACTGCCTTGGCGGAAAATTTGCTTTACTGACGAGCGGTACTCTTTTTAAAGATGTAGTATCAAGTAGTAAGTATTAGATTTTTTGTGTAAGTGCAAGTAATGTAGCTAACAAGTAGGCAGATGATCGCGTATCAAACACTTTGCGACAGCTGAAAAACGTTAGGTATATCAAACTGAATTAGATTCGACGGTAAAGATTTAATCGTCAGAAAGACCAGTTTGTATGAATGTCAAACGACAAATTTTCCGAGTATGAATCTCTAATTTTTTCAGGTTTATAAAAAGCATGGTCCAAGTGGACCATGCTTTTTATATGCTAAGTTTTTTTGCAAATACATTATCATAAAACAATAATCCGAGTCTCATGCTTGCCGGTTGAAATTTTTATATTGCTACAATTTATATAAACAGCTACAATAGAAGTCTGATTAACATTCGGTCTCAGTAGCTCAGGGGATAGAGCAACAGCCTCCTAAGCTGTGGGTCGCAGGTTCGATTCCTGCCTGGGACATATTAAAACGCCTTGCACTTGTTTGCACCTCCAAAGTTAGAGTCGAACTCTATGTTTGGAGGGTTTTTATTTTAGTTGAATATAATTATGAATAATAAGTCATGTTTGAGACGGAGTAACTAGAGGTATACATTTACAAGTAAGATTGTACTTGTAAAAGGAGGGATACCCTTGAGATCAATTCTAGGTATAGTTATTTCAATTCTAGTCATCGTTTTACTTCTGAAACTAATAGGTGCGTTGTAATTGGACCCATTTGACGGTATTACATTAAAACATCAGTTGTTTTCTTCCAGGTTCTGATTCAAGATTGGCTAGGTTCCTGGAAAAAATTGTTTCTATGTTCTATACTTCATTTGAAAGGATTTGTTTTTTGGTGAAATGGTTTGGCGGAATTCTAGTAAATGCACTCTTGTTTCTCTTACTTTCTTATCTCATTCCAAGTTTTGTAGTCGCGACTATTGGCACAGCGATACTTGCTAGCATCGTTTTAGCTATTGTTAATATGCTCGTTCGGCCACTACTTATATTCTTTACATTGCCCGCAACGATTGTGACGTTCGGTCTTTTTTTATTCGTTATAAATGCTTTAATGCTTTTACTTACAAATAAATTAATGGGCAGTGGATTTGTTATTGAAGGCTTTGGAACTGCACTACTTATTGCACTTTTCATGTCTTTATTAAACATGATGTTGGATAGAACATTATTAAAACACCAGAAAAACAGTCGATGAACAAAAATTAATTAAAAGGAGCTTTTTAATATGCAAACAATCAAAGGTAAAACTGCTTTAATTACGGGTGCTGGCAGAGGAATTGGTCGCGCTACAGCCATTGCATTTGCTAAAGAAGGTATTCATATTGGGCTTGTAGGTAGAACTTCTGAGAACTTGGAAAATGTTGTGAAAGAACTTGAACAATATGATTTAAATGTAACGATGGCGGTTGCTGACGTTTCGGATAATGACGCAGTCATCGCCGCAGTCGAGCACATCACATCTGAACTTGGACACATCGATATATTAATAAACAATGCTGGAGTTGGAAAGTTCGGGAAGTTTTTAGAACTCTCACCTGAAGAATTTAAAAATATTATTGACGTAAACTTAATGGGTACATACTACGTTACCCGGGCTGTATTGCCTGCAATGATTGAAAAAGAAGCGGGAGATATTATTAACATCGCCTCAACTGCAGGAGAAAAAGGCGGACCCGTTACGAGTGCGTATAGTGCATCTAAATTCGGAGTTCTAGGATTAACAGAATCGCTAATGCTCGAAGTTAGAAAACATAATATCCGCGTAACCGCATTTCTACCAAGCACGGTTGCAACGGATCTAGCTTATGCAGAAAACCTGACTGATGGCAATCCAGACTTTGTCTTACAGCCTGAGGATCTTGCAGATTTAATGGTTGCACAATTAAAGTTGCATCCACGAGTTCTACTTAAATCATCCGTTTTATTCTCAACAAACCCGCAATAAAAATATTTCTAGACAAATAAAAACCCGGATTACCAGTCCCGGGTTTTTTTACTTTTCTTCATTTGGATGAATAAAATCAAATGGCTTACTTCTTCTACTCAAAAGTTACCCAAAGGAGATTTTTTCTGTTTTCAATTTATATTATATTTCACTACTAGTCAACGATTGAACATTTAAACCGATTGTCATTTTAATTTTGCCGAACAATACATATGTAACCAATTTCTCTAAAAGTAAACCTGCTCAAATTATTTGTTGAAAGAACTGGTTATTTTTTCTTTTCATTTTTTAGTAGTGAATTTTCGACTTCGGGATACACTACTTGTTGAAGGTGGGGAAGATATGCCGAAAACTAATAAGATATTGGTACCAGAAGCAGGTCGAACTATAGACCAGCTAAAGGCCGATGTGATGAAAGCGAAAGGTTTTAAAACAGATCCTTCAGATCCACATAAGGTGAAGTTTGAAATTGCCCGTGAACTCGGAATTCCATTATCTAAAGTATATAACGGTAACTTAACTTCTGAACAGGCCGGTAAGATTGGTGGCCCAATCGGTGGGAATATGGTTAGAGAAATGGTGAAACTTGCACAAGAGCAATTGGCTCGGAACACATGAAAGAAACACCGGCCCTTCTATAATGGGCCGGTGTTTTGATTCTTTAGATTAAAAAGGACCAGAGTAAAATCTTCTGGCCCTTGCTGTTAATACTATTCCTTACTTGAGAAATTCGTTTGTAAAGGCGGAGGAATTATCCAGCCTTTCTCTTTATTTAGTGCTAATAATTTTCCACCAAGTTTAGCTCTTTCCATATGAAATTTACCAAACATAACCGCTATGTCTTCGCGTAAACATTGCCCCATAACTAGGCTACACGACACAAGTCCTTGACCTACGTTAATAGATACTGCACCACTAATCTCGGGATCCATAAATCGGACACCTACAGGGATATCATCTAAACTTGCTGATGGGCGTTCAGGTAATGTTGGTGGCAAAGCAACTCCATTTGCGATTAACACCTTACCTACTTCCGTCGATTCAGACCGCATCATCTTAACAGATTCCTTTAAATACTCGATTAAATCTTTATCACCCGCGTGATTAATAAACGCTTCATATGCACTCACCAATCCATTATTCGCACCAATAAATGCCCAACAACCAATTACTTCACCGTAATGCATCGGTTGGTCTTTAGCGTCTCCACTTAAAATTCCCATGTATACACTCCTTTAAATTTCACAAAGTAATCTAAAAATACGATGTGTCCTCTGTATTATGGGTAAATGGAAGATTTCTATACGGTTATTATGGAATTACGGGTTCGATGACCATACTTAGTTCATCGCCTTCTAGTTTCACATAGAAAACCACTTCGGGACTGCTAATTGCAACGTCATAATCCACAGACCGATCATCCACAAACATTCCAGTCATTTGAATAAACTCATCTTCACTTCGATTGAAATTAAAGATTTCTTTCATTGATACTGCAAATTGATACCAAGGCAATCGGTCATGGCCACGTTCTTTAACGCCGGGATTTTTTTCAGAAAACTTTAATTGTGTTAACTCGTTTGTTTTCGGACTTTTGAGAGCTGTTAACTCGACCACTTCCCAATCTACTTCCTCTTCTATATTAATTAAAAATTTAAATTGTACTTCATTTTTTTCTGTATTTTCATAAACTTCTCCGATTTGAATTTTTAAACGTTCAGCAATCAGCGTATTGAACCGTTCTTTAAATTCATCTTTTGTAAACCCTAAAGAAGTTTCGTTTTCTTCAACATCTTTCTCTTTCTCTTCCTCTTCTTCAGATTCTTTAATACCCGCGATTCGTTCTAGATGAGGAGATTGCAGAGTTTCACTTTCAAATATGCTATCCGTATACCTTAGGTACATATACAAATTATTATCAGGTTCATATTTTGCCATTAGCAAATGTGAGGTGTCCTCCCGATAAAAAAACCTTATTCCGCTATACGTATCCTCTATACCTTGTTGATCGATATATTTATCTCCTTCATACGCACTAAATATTTTTTTGTAATCATTTTCATTCATTTTCAATGCATTTAATAGAAATACTTTATCTTCAAAAAGATAGACCCGTAAATTATCATAATGTAGGATGGAATCTGCTCCCGAACCTTCCAAATCCAACACATCTTTATAGTTCTGGCCTAACTTTTCAAAAACTTCAGATTTTGAATCCCCCAAAGTAACTTCGTTCAGATAGTATTTTCCACCCTCTTGTGAAAAAACAATCGTATTCGTATCAACGGGTTCAAGCTGACTTTCATTTATTAAGTCTTCAATAAATTCATTCGCCATCTTCAGGAACGATTCTACATCTTCCCCACTACCCAGATAATTTACACCACTATCGAAATCTTGAACAAGTATTTTTTCATCTAATCGCCAAATTTTGAACCGGTAACGTTGACCATCGCTAGATACCCCTAAATCATACAACGACATATCTTCTGGCAGAATCTCAGTTTCATTCATTGTTTGCAGTACTCTTCGAACGGTACTTTCCCATTCTTCATTATCGTAAATATCGACCACTCCAACATGATTTACGAGTTCTGGATTAAACTCCTCAATAGAAACAGATCGCATGAGAGAACTTTTTTCAATCTTTTCCAGTGCAATTCCTTGAGCTCGTTCCGGAGTCATTTCATTCGTCATATTCGTCATTATATAAAACAAAGCGACGATTACAATACCCGTGATCACAACTGGAAAAAATGGACGACTCTTTCGCTTTCGACTTTTTTGTAATTTCCGTAATGTCTCTTCTTTCGCATTGTTGGATCTATCGATATTTTTCATTTGATTTAGCATCTCCTCAATTCCACGCATTTTGTTCACCCTCTCTCTTCAGCATTTCACCCTTTAGAGCATCCATTGCACGCTTTGACATCCCTTTAACTTTTGCCTCTGTCCATCCTAAAATAAAGGCAGTTTCTTTTATCGTATTTTCGTTAATATTACGCAGAATGAGGACATCTTGATAATTTTGTTTCAATGTATTGATTGCTTGATGCATTTTTTTAATTTCTTCTTGATTTACCGAAATATTTGCCGGATCTTCATTGTTTTCATCAATATACTCATCTTTGCCAAATGCAAGAAAACTCACAATCTTTTTTCTACGAAAATAATCATATGTTACATTCCGTGCAATTTTTATGAGCCATGTTGAATGACTCGATTCATTTCGAAACGAATGGATATTTCGATATGCCTTCAAAAACGCATCATGCGTCAAATCTTCTGCCTTTTGTTCATGTCCTACGAGCATGTATATATATCGATACACTCGGTCACTTTCAGTTCTATAAAGTGCATCAAATTCAAAATCCTTCATTTGCAATCCCCCCTTCATACCATTAGACGAATTAACTTTAGAAAAGTACTATTATTCTGTGTTTCTTTCAGTAATAATGGTAAGTAGTACACAAAGGAGGCTATTATTAATGTGTTTAATAAATTTCCACATTAATGAACACCCATCATATAAAATCATTTTGGCGGCTAATCGAGACGAGTCTTATTCCCGCCCTACTGCACCCGCACAGTTTTGGAGTGACGAGCCTACCATTTTAGCAGGACGCGACTTGCTGCAATCTGGCACATGGCTAGGAGTCACTAAGACAGGCCGTATTGCAGCACTCACAAACTACCGCGATCCATCACTACCAACAAACGGAAAAATATCTCGTGGCGAAATCATTCGAAACTATTTAGCCGGAACTCTTTCCCCAAAAGAATATTTAACTGCATTGAATGAAAAGAAGGAACTCTACACTGGCTTTAATGTCATTGTTGGTAATCCAGATGAACTTTTCTATTACAATAACTTGGAAGCAAAAATAGTGGAAATTGAAGAAGGAACACACGGACTCAGCAATCATTTCCTAGACACGCCTTGGCCAAAGGTTTTAAACGGCAAGAGGATGTTGAGAGAATATGTATTGCGAAATGAAACAGTCGAGGAAGATCAATTGTTTGAAATTTTATCTATGGAGGATTTAGCCGAAGATCAAGATTTACCGAGTACAGGAGTTGGAATTGATTTAGAAAGACAATTATCTCCACTATTTATCAAAACGGATAATTACGGCACACGCTCTTCTACTGTTTTAACAATTGATAACGATGATAATGTTACTTTTATCGAACGAACGTATGAAAAAGGATTGTTTAAAGAACAAAATAAATTTGAATTTAAGATTGATAAGTAAGGACTCTGAAAACCCGTTGTTCAACGAATTACTCGTTAAACAACGGTGTTTTTATGTGAAAATTTTCTTTAATTATCCGGATAAGTGCACAGTTCAATTAAAGTACCATCTGTAGATATAGGATTAATGTATATGAGTCTTCTTCCGCGCGCATTCATGCGGAGTGTGTCCTCAAGGAAACGAATGCCTTTATTTTTAGCTTCAAGTATCGCACTATCTAAATCTTCAACGCGATAGGCCATATGATGTACACCTTTTCCCTTTTGCTTAATAAACCGATCAATCGGAGAATTCTTATTCGTTGGTTCCAGTAACTCAATTAGGTTATCAGCAGTCCGAACAACAGCAACATGCACCTCAACACCAGGCGCGTCGCTTGTATATCGATCCTCTACTACACCGCCCAGTACTTCAAGGTAGAATGGAAGAGCTTCATCGATACTTCTAACAGCAATTCCAACGTGATCAAAAATAGCTTCCAATTTACTTCCCCCATTCGAATTGCCTTATTTTTCATCTACTTATAATCTTATTTTTATTTAATAATTAATCTGATGAATTTACCTACTAAAAAGCAGCGGCGCTCGCTCTGCCGCTGCTTTCTATTAGTACTTATCCACAGTGTCTCCATATTCATTAAGAAGTTCTTCAAAACTCTTGTTCTTTTCACGTTCTTCTCGCTCTTTGCGAATCTGCATTACACGCTCTTTTTCAACAGCTTCAGCTTTTATTTTTGCCACATCACTTAACTCTTTTTTTGCGGCTTTCAATTTTTCTAAAATATCGTCGCCAAGTGAATCTGATAAAGTTAGCGATGCATTCTCTTTTTTCACTGGTCGAACGGGTTGCTTACGTTTTTTAGCCATTTTACCCATCACCTTCCTGAAAGTTAAGGACGTTTTACGATCGTCGCTACACCTTGTCCGCCACCGATGCACAATGTTGCAAGTCCTGTTTTTGCATCGCGGCGTTTCATTTCATGTAGTAGCGTTACAAGTATTCTTGCACCACTTGCACCAATTGGGTGACCTAGTGCAATTGCGCCTCCGTTGACATTTAATTTATCGTGATCAAATCCAAGTTCTTTATCAACCGCTATCGCTTGAGCTGCGAATGCTTCGTTCGCTTCGATAAGGTCGATATCTGCAAGGTTCATTTTAGCACGGTCAAGTACTTTACGGACCGCTTGAACTGGACCCAATCCCATAACAGATGGGTCTACTCCTGCTCCTGAGTTCGTTACGATAGTCGCGAGTGGAATAAGACCGAGCTCATCTGCTTTCTCTTTCGACATGATAACAAGTGCTGCCGCCCCGTCGTTTATACCGGATGCATTACCCGCTGTCACACTGCCGTCTTTTTTAAAGGCCGGACGAAGCTTGCTCAATTTTTCTGCAGTCGATCCTGATTTCACGTATTCATCGGTATCAAAAAGGATAGGTTCTCCGCGACGTTGTGGAATTTCAATAGCGACAATTTCTTCTTTAAATGTTCCAGATTCAATTGCTGCGGCTGCCTTTTCCTGTGATTTTGCCGAGAAACTATCTTGTTCTTCCCTTGTAATTGCATAACGGTCGCATAAGTTTTCCGCTGTAATCCCCATATGGTAATCGTTGAATGCGCACCATAAGCCGTCTTTTATCATACTATCCACGACTTTTTGGTCACCCATTTTATAACCTTCACGGCTACCTGGTAATAAAAATGGTGCTTGACTCATGTTTTCCATTCCGCCTGCAACGATAATATCTGCATCGCCCGCTAGAATGGCTTGACGTGCAAGTTGTATTGTTTTAAGTCCAGAACCACATACTTTATTTATGGTCATTGCGGGTACAGTTTCAGGAAGCCCCGCTTTAATCGCCGCTTGACGTGCCGGATTTTGTCCAAGTCCCGATTGAAGTACATTACCCATAATTACTTCATCTACGAGTTCTGGTGAGACACCAGCACGCTTTAAAGCCTCTTTAATGACAACTGCACCTAGATCGGTTGCTGGTATATCTTTTAGTGATCCTAGAAAAGAACCAATTGCGGACCTGACCGCGCTAACAATAACTACTTCTTTCGACATTCAAAATCCCCCTTATAAAAGTTGCTTGTATAGGCATCCCTTCATTACAATATAAATAAGGAGGGATGATATGTTCATTTTACCAGAAGAAGTGACGTTAATCGAGGTTGGTCCACGCGATGGTCTACAAAACGAAAGCAAACATGTTCTAGAAGAAGATAAACTCGCATTCATCCATGCGCTACAAGAGGCGGGTATTACCGAAATGGAACTGACTTCATTTGTGTCTCCAAAATGGGTACCCCAAATGGCGGATGCTGCAAATATTGTTAAAAAAACAAAAAAGATAGGCAAGCAAATTGTTTTAACTCCTAATGAAAAAGGGGCAGATCTTGCATTAGAAGCGGGTGCACGTAGTGTAGCTGTTTTTGTTGGCGTTAGTAATTCCTTTAATAAAAAAAATATCAATCGAACGACAGATGAAAGTGTAGAAGCATTAAAACCGGTTATTTTGAAATTAAAAGAGCAAGGCATCTATGTTCGAGCTTGTATTTCAACAGCATTTTATTGTCCGTTTGAAGGGAAAATAAATCCCGATTCGGTTGTCGAACTCTGTCTACGATTTATCGAAATGGGAATAGATGAACTAAGTGTTGCTGATACCGTTGGAAGAGCAAATCCTCGTGAAAGTTTTGATTTATTTAAAAAACTAATCGACGAACTTCCAAAAGTTTTAATTACTGCTCATTTCCACGATACTCGAAAGATGGCAATTGCCAATATTTTCGCCGCTATGCAAGCAGGAATTGATCGGTTTGATAGTTCTGCGGGTGGACTTGGTGGATGTCCTTTTTCACCTGGTGCAACCGGAAATGTTGCTACTGAAGATGTCGCTCACATGATGGACTCATTGAATATACATACAGGTATAAGCGTGAAAAAGGTTTGTGAAGCTGTAGCTGTAATTGCCCCCCATGTCTCACATCCAATTGAAACCGGGATGTATCGATTATTTCTAAACGAACAACTTTAAACAGGAGGTGACTCTTTTGAAAAGACGCACTCTGTATATTACAGGTGTTTTTTCAAGCATAATTGCAGCACTGACAACAATTTTCGGGATTTTCCTAACAAATCAACTTATGTATTTAAAAATTAAAGATCCAGAGTTTATTATGAAGCGGGAAATTCTTGCAAAACGATTCGATGAAAAATGGTATGAGCATGTTAAGAAAGTTGAAATGTGGATTGACTCGCCTAATGGGTATCGATTAAGAGCTGTCTTTCTTAAACCACTAACAACAAATCGAACAATTATCATTTGTCATGGTGTCACAGAAAATAAAATTAACTCAGTGAAGTATGCTCGTTTATTTGAAAGACTCGGCTTTAATTCTGTTGTCTACGATCATCGAAGACATGGTGATTCAGGTGGAAAAACCACAAGTTTTGGCTATTATGAGAAGTACGATTTAAAAGCAATTGTTGAAACCATCCGGGAAGAAATAGGGAATGATTCTTTGCTAGGTATTCATGGCGAATCAATGGGAGCGGCTACAACAATCCTTTACGCGGGAACGTTTGAAGATCTTGCTGATTTTCATATTGTAGATTGCCCCTTCTCCGATTTCACTGAACAAATACTTCATCTTATGCGAAAAGACACCCCCCTACGGAATGCAATGATGCTTAGAATTGGAAACTTATTCATGAAGATTCGTGAAGGCTATTCTATAAAAATGATTTCTCCAAAAGAAGTGGTTGCCAATATTACAAAACCAGTCTTGTTCATTCACAGCTTAGAAGATGATTTCATATTACCTTATATGACTAAAGAATTATTTAGAGCCAAACGTGGGGATAAAATGCTGAAGTTGTTTAAAGATGGTGAACATGCAAAATCTTTTAATGATAATGCAAAAAAATATGAGGAAGTCGTAAAAGAATATTTGAAACGTTTTAATTTGATAGATTAAAACAAAACACCCGTTGGAATGTGTAGCCAACGGGTGTTTTATTATTGATCTATTTTTAATGATTTTGAAGATATATCTTACTTTTATTTGTCTGTTTGTTTTTGCTTCTTTTCCAAATACTGCGTACGTATTTTTTCAAGTTGCTGCTTTTTATCAAATTGGGCTGGTATGTTTTTTTCATGATACTTTGTCACAGCCGCCCGGCCTTTGTTATCCAATTGATATTTCCCCACTTAATTCACCTTCTTTTCTTGTCTTTCAAGAGAATCTAATCCACAAATGTAATATACCTTAGTTTACTGCAGTAAACCCTATAAGTATACTGCCAAACTTGCATATATCAGTATAACTTTAAATACTTAGTAAAATAATTCATCATAATTTCGCCAATCAAATCCCAATTTTTGAAGCAAACAAAAACCACCTTTCTGGTTTATTCTTCACCAGAAAAGTGGTTTATTGGTTTAAAGAAGTAAGATTAACCCAAGAGATATTTTAACAGGTAATCATTTTCTATCAACTGCTATTGAGTAACCAAAGAAATAGTCTAAAAAAGAATCACCCCGTCGGAATAGATAACCAACGGGTGTTTTGTATTATTTCTTAGCTTTCTCTTTACCTTTAACTTTAGGTTGCTTCTCACTCGCTTTATTCATCTGATTCATCATCTGGTTAATCTTCTTTTGAGAAGGCTTTTGTCCCATCTGCATCATCATCATTCGTAACATTTCTTCATTAATCGGCGGGTTATCTTTCAAATATTTCATCATGTATTGACGTGCAATGAAAAATCCTAAAGCCACACCTGCTAATAACGCAACAACAATTAATATAATTCCTAGCGTCAAAGTCATCCGCCATACCTCCTTCACTTCAATAGTTCAAGTAAACATCACCAAGAAGGATTATACAGCAGATTGAGTCGTTATACTACTTATTTAGCGAAATAATGCTTCTTCATGTCCACGCATCTTCATATATTTGACTGGTTTTAACCAGCCCCATTCACCGTAACCATCCATTACCGCAAAAAACCTGTTGCCAGATTCAGAAAGTGCAACAAATAAATCGAGATCAAGCATTCTAGAACCATCACAATATACATTCAACGCGTACGAAGAAAGTGAAATGGATATAGATCCTTTAACAGGATGTGTTAATTTGTACTCATTATTTTCAAATTCGATGATTGGAAACAATTTCCCTAGATTGTTTAAAATTGCCTCATTAATGGCTTGTCTTTCCAAAACTTCACAGAGATAATGTACTTCGGGTAAGTTTTCGCTATTT
The DNA here is from genome assembly GCF_051550205.1 of Sporosarcina sp. FA9. Taxonomy (GTDB): domain Bacteria; phylum Bacillota; class Bacilli; order Bacillales_A; family Planococcaceae; genus Sporosarcina. Next base: position 1,462,429 of record NZ_CP188819.1, on the reverse strand, counting down.
TCCGGGTTCTCTGTAAGTAAATCATATAATAGCCTTTCGCGTCCAATTACAAATGGCTGGTACATCTCTTTCACCTTATATATTTCGTATGTTCGCACGTATCGCCACCCCCTATTTAAATCGTACTCCTTTGGAACTGAAAAGACTGTCATATTACGGAGTGAAACCTAACTATTATTGTCACATTTAGATAGATTCTAAGTATTCCGTCTAAAGAAGGTAAAGAAAAGCTGTTCCCAATTCCGAAACACGGATTAAGGAACAGCACTTATTGTTATTCGGCAAGTAATGCCTTTACTTTAGAGATTACATTTTCTTCATTAAACCCATATTTATAAATAACGGTATCACCAGGTGCACTTGCACCAAATGTATCAATAGTAATTAAATCGCCTTCATCACCAATATATTTATGCCATCCAATTGAAGCACCCATTTCAATTCCTAGGCGTTTCTTAACATTTTTCGGAAGTATACTTTGTTTATATGCAGCCTCTTGTTTTTCAAACAAATCCCAAGAAGGCATAGAAACAACTGATACATCAATACCTATAGCTTTAAGTTTTTCTTGTGAAGCCACCGCAAGACTTACTTCAGAACCCGTAGCAATTAGAATTGCGTCTGCAATTTCTTTACTTGCTGGAGATACAATATAAGCACCTTTTTTAACGCCTTCCATTGCAAGCTCAGCTGTTTTTGCCAAAACAGGTAAGTTTTGACGTGACAATATTAAGCATGTAGGTGTATTGGTTGATGAGACTGCAATATTCCATGCTGCTGCAGTTTCATTCGCATCCGCAGGACGTATAATAGATAGTCCTGGCATTGCGCGAAGTGCTGCTAGATGTTCTACAGGTTCGTGCGTCGGACCGTCTTCACCTACCGCGACACTGTCATGCGTGAAGACGTATGTTACAGGTACACCCATGATCGATGACAAACGTATTGCCGGACGAACATAATCGCTGAACACAAAGAATGTTCCACCAAAGACATGCAGACCCCCGTGAAGCGCCATTCCATTTAGTGCTGTACCCATAGCAAATTCACGGACACCAAACCAAATATTACGTCCTGAGTAGTCGGTAGGTAAGAAATCTCCAGCACCTTTAATTGTTGTTTTATTCGAACCAGCAAGGTCAGCACTACCCCCAAATAAAGATGGAACTGCTTTTGCGATCGCATTAATTGCATCACCTGATGCAGAGCGAGTTGCGTGTGAAGTACCTGCTTCATAGATTGGTAAGGATTCTTCAAATCCTTCTGGTAATTTACGTTCGATTGCATCTTTAAGTTGCTTTGCTAAATTACTGTGTTCTTGCTCATATTTCGAGAAAAGATCATTCCATTGTTTTTCTTTTTGTGCACCTTGTTTTTCAGCAGCATTACTAAATGTTTCATAGACTTCCTCTGGAACATGGAAATCTTCTTCAAAAGTCCATTTGTAATATTCTTTTGTTAATTTCATTTCGTCTTCACCAAGAGGCATTCCGTGTGCATCTGATTTTCCAGATCTGTTTGGCGAACCATAACCAATTACTGTTTTAACTTCAATAATCGTTGGTCCTCCAGTATTAGATTTAGCTGTTTCAATTGCATTTGAAATATCACCAATCTCGTTACCGTCTTCTACCCGGATATAATTCCAACCGTATGATTCAAAACGTTTACGAATGTTCTCTGTAAATGACATATCCAAATCGCCATCAAGTGAAATATCATTACTATCATAAAGTACGATTAATTTATCTAATTGCAAATGACCTGCTAGCGAGATTGCTTCCGCCGCAACACCTTCCATTAAATCTCCGTCTCCGCAAAGTGCATACGTATGATGATCTACAATATCTAATCCTGGTTTATTGTATGTTGCTGCGAGATGCTTTTCAGCCATCGCCATTCCAACTGCCATTCCAATTCCTTGTCCTAATGGCCCTGTAGTCGCCTCAACACCTACTGTATCGCCGTATTCAGGATGACCTGGTGTAGCAGAACCCCATTGTCTAAACTTCTTAATTTCTTCCATAGGAAGACCGTACCCTCCTAGGTGGAGTAAGCTATAAAGAAGCATCGATCCATGACCAGCAGATAGTACGAAGCGGTCCCTATTGAACCACTTTGGATTTGCCGGATTATGATACATATGTTTCGTCCACAGCGTATAAGCCATTGGGGCAGCACCCATTGGCAGTCCCGGATGTCCGGAGTTTGCTTTTTCGATTGCATCGATGGATAGTGTTCGGATTGAGTTTACTGCAAGTTGATCAATTATTTCAGTCATTTGAGTACATCCCTTCTAAATATCAATTTCATTTTTCAGCAACATTATGAGATCCTTTGCTAAAGTTAGACCGCATCTGAATTAGTAAATAAAGCAAAAAACTTTTATTGAACTATGTTAAATCTATTCTACACCTACAAGTTTAGACAACCTATGAGCTAAATACAATGCTAAATGCACTTTTGACACTTAGTTGAGATATTTTCCATCACGCAAACGCTTTACTTTGTCTGGCGTAACATCATTTCCCTCTGGGTCAAGTACCTTCACATGTTCAATTGTATCACGCATTGATGCACGAAATGTTTCTAAATATTCTTTCCGTAAACTCGTTTGTTCTTTGGCTTCTTCGATTGATAAACCAGTTGTTTTAGACTTATTTGCCAGTAGATTAATTCGCTCGATTTTCTCTTTAAATTCCAATTTTATTCCTCCATCTTTAATATAGAATGATTAAAACGTATACAAAAAAAGCAGAAAGCGCAACAAATCAGCCTTCCTGCTTTTTTTGATATTCAATATATCTACGATGAACGGTCGCTTTACTCACGTCATGTCCGAGCCCATTAAGCACACTTGTGATTTCCTCGTATGTAAGACCTTTAACTCGAAGGGAAACAATTTCACTAATCGGTATTTCGATTCGTTCTCGACCTTCCAGATTTCCTTTGTTTTTTAAGTTTCGCTCCGGTCGATACCCCTTCTTAACGGCTCTTTTCATACCACGACGTATTTTCGCATTATGTAGTTTTCGTTGGTATTCTTCTACTATTGATAGGATTTCCAAAAGCATTGTATCCATTTCATTTAATGCAATTGGACCCTTGTCACTATATGAATAAACTTCTGTGTTTGTTTTCTCGAGGAGATGTAAGACGGCCATACGTGCATTTCCACGTCCTAGTCTCGTTTCATCTTGGATGAGTACTGCATCAATTTTCTCATTCCGCACGTATTCAAGTAAATCTAGTAGCCCTTCACGGTCAATGTCAAAACCGCTATGTCGATCTGTAAATGTTTTCTGATTGATAAAACCAAGTTCTACTGCCATTTGTTCAAGCTCATCCTCTTGCCTAGATAAAGACATTTCCTGTTGTTCTTTTTCTGTGCTAACCCTACAATAACTTACGCTTGTTTGAACACGTTCCATCAATTATCACCTGATACTAGTTTTGCAATGTCCATATTCTTATCCCTTATCTTTTTTATAATCGGCATTTTTAAGTCATCTCCAATTTGTAGATTTGTTGACGAAAGATTATTCAACTGCATTACTTTTTGAATCCATTCCTTATTTGGGATGTTTTCAGAGTAATAAACGGATAGTCCCCATAGTGTATCACCTTCTGAAACAATTATTTCCTCAAATGGTGGCTCATTACCTATTTTTTTTGTTCCCATAAATGAAAAAGTAATACATAAAGCGAAAATAAGAAGTAAATAACTATTATTTTTAATGAAAGTCATCATTTCTCCCCCTAGCGAATGTCTGTTCGGAATACATGTTCTCATCATAAATTACTTTTTTTAATAAGTCAACACCTATTTAGAACCTGTGTTTGCTTTTTTGGAAATCGGCTGTTATACTAAAACTAATCAAAAGATTCCGTCCCGAGTGGCATTATCACTGAAGGATGGTACTAGTAAACTACTAAATGAGAGGTGATTCTTATGAAGAAAATATCAAAAAGACAAGAGGACATTATGAGTTTTATTAAATCCGAAGTTCAACAAAAAGGATATCCACCATCTGTTAGAGAAATCGGTGAGGCAGTTGGACTAGCATCCAGTTCTACAGTTCATGGACATCTTGCTAGACTAGAAAGCAAAGGATATATAAGAAGAGACCCTACTAAACCAAGAGCAATTGAAGTACTTGACCCTGAAGGATTGAATGCTTATAAACCAGGTGTTATTAATGTTCCACTTGTAGGTAAAGTTACAGCAGGTTTGCCAATTACAGCGATTGAAAATATTGAAGAATATTTCCCGCTCCCTGATACATTTGGTACATCGGAGGATAATTTATTCATGCTGGAGATTGTTGGAAACAGTATGATTGAAGCTGGCATCTTAAATGGGGATCATGTTGTAGTTAAACAACAACAATCTGCACAAAATGGTGAAATTGTAGTTGCAATGACAGATGATGATGAGGCAACTGTGAAACGGTTCTTTAAGGAAAAAAATTACTTTAGATTGCAACCGGAAAACTCTTCTATGGAACCTATTATTTTAGATAACGTATCGATTTTAGGTAAAGTTGTTGGAGTATATCGGACAATTCATTAATTCATAGGAAAAATATAAAAAGAAGTCGCACTCACGTAATCTGAGAGCGACTTCTTTTTAATTTGTTTCGATCAGGTTTTCCGCCACGAGCTTAGCAATTGAAGACAGTACTGCTACTTTTACATGTTCATATGTAAGTCCGCCTTGTACATATGCAGTATACGGTGGTCGAATTGGACCGTCTGCTGTTAACTCAATGCTTGAACCTTGTATAAATGTTCCAGCCGCCATTATAACGTCATCTGAGTAACCAGGCATGTAGGACGGTTCAGGTGCAAAATGTGCATTTATAGGTGAATTCTCTTGAATGGATCTACAAAAGGCAATCATTTGATCAGCGTTCTGAAATGAAACGGACTGTATTAAATCGGTTCTTTTCACAGAAAAATGCGGTGTTGTATTCAAACCAAAGTCTTCCAGTAATGCTGCTGTAAAATGTGCACCCTTAACTGCTTGACTCACAACATGAGGTGCAAGAAAAAATCCTTGATACATTTCACGAAGCGTATCGAGTGAAGCCCCGGCTTCTGCACCCAGACCGGGTGATGTCATGCGGTAGGCACATTGTTCGATAATATCTGCTCGACCCGCAATGTAACCCCCTGTACGAACGAGCCCGCCACCAGGATTTTTAATAAGTGAACCTGCCATTAGATCAGCACCCACTTCTGTTGGTTCCTTCTCTTCTACAAACTCACCGTAACAATTATCAACGAATACAATAAGTTCTGAATTGATTTCCTTTATGTTTCGAATCATCAACTCAATTTCTTCAATCGTGAAAGAAGGACGGTCGGAGTACCCTTTAGAACGCTGAATACCAATCATTTTCGTTTTACTATGAATATTATTCACGACTTCTTGGAAATTAACCGAGCCATCCGGGTTTAAATCAATATGCTTGTAAGTTATTCCGTAATCATACAAGGAGCCAGTATCTTTCCCTTTTCCAGATACAATCGATTCAAGTGTGTCATATGGTTTACCGGTAATATATAATAATTCATCACCAGGTCTTAATACTCCAAACAAGCTAATGGAAATTGCATGTGTGCCCGAAATGATTTGGTTTCGCACAAGACATGCTTCTGATCCAAATACTTCCGCATACACTTTTTCCAAAACATCTCTTCCCTCATCATCATACCCATACCCTGTAGAGCCATTTAAATGAAAATCACTTACCCTATTGTTTCTAAATGCAGCAAGGACTTTGCTTTGATTCATAAAAGCAATTTTTTCAACGACGCTAAAATAAGGTGTCAGTTTTCGTTCGATTTCTTCAGACTTTGCTAGTAATGCATTATTTTCATCGGCAAACATAATAAATTCCTCTTTCTTTTTACATATTCCATTCATTATCTTATCACTTTGCTCGTTGTGGTCAATCTTCCATGCACATCTAGTTGCTAGTTTTACCGATTCTGTTAAAATTAATTAGATGATTTGAAATGGAGGAAGCCGATTGGCCTGGGATGTCTTGAGTTTAATTGGTACAATTGCATTTGCGATTTCGGGTGCAATTGTTGCGATGGAAGAAAAATACGATTTATTCGGGGTATATATATTAGGTGTTGTTACCGCATTTGGTGGTGGTGCACTGCGAAATTTACTTATTGGTGTTCACACGGACACATTATGGGAGCAAGGGTTTTTATTTAAAGTCGCACTAGTTTCAATTACTATTATCTTTTTATCAACTCATAGTTTGCTGTCGCACTGGGAAAGATGGGGAATCTATTTTGATGCGATTGGATTAGCAGCGTTCGCTGTTCAAGGAGCAATGTTTGCGGTAGAACTTGACCTTCCATTAAGTGCTGTAATTGTTGCTGCAGTCCTGACAGGTTCGGGTGGAGGAATTATTAGAGACCTACTTGCCGGAAGAAAACCTCTCGTGTTTAGAATTGAAATTTACGGGGGTTGGGCAGCACTTGCCGGTCTAGTCATTGGCCTTGGTCTATTTGAAGGGGATTTAGCACTGTATATTATTCTCACACTTACAACGACTTTACGAATTCTTTCAATTATTTATAAATGGAGATTACCATTTCGAACAATTCCGAAGTAAAATAAACGGAGTAAGGATTTTCATCCTATACTCCGTTATCATTTGTTATTCCTCTGGATTCAATAGTACATTTTTTGCTGGAAGAAATGTTGATATTGCATGTTTATAGATGAGGTGCTGTTTGCCTTCAGCTTCAATTAGTACTGTGAAATTATCGTAAGATTTGATAAGTCCTTTCAATTGAAAGCCGTTTATTAAAAAGATCGTGACAAAAGTGTTATTTTTCCTCAATCCATTTAATACGACTTCCTGCAAATTCCCCTGTTTCATACGCGAACTCCTCCTGTTGGAAAACTATTATCTTTTTGCTCTTTTATATCTTTCGCTTTTAATCGTTGAAATCCTTTAATATTCCAATAATTTTCGCTTTTGTTCCTATTTTAGCATCAAACCAAGAAATTTCTAACTTATTCCTAAAATAGGTCAATTGTCTTTTTGCGTAATTCCTAGTATTTTTTTTTATTAATTCTACGGAATCCTCGAATGTACTATTCCCTTCGAAGTATAGATAAATCTCTTTATAGCCAATCGCTTGGACGGACTGCACATTTCGAATCCCTAAATTCCATAAGTTTTCCGCTTCTTTCAAGAGTCCCTTTTGCATCATCGCATCCACTCGTTCATTGATTCGTTCGTACAGAATTTCACGATCCACATCTAGACCAATAATAAGATGATTATATAGAGGGCGTTTACCAGCATTGTTTTCGTGGTCTTCCTTAGTTCTTCCCGTAACTTCAATTATTTCCAGTGCACGGACAAGACGTTGGTGATTGTTAGGATGGACCTTTTCTGCACCTAATGGATCTAAAAAAACCAAGCGCTCGTATAAGGCACCACTTCCATGTTCCAGAAGTTCATCTTCAAGTCGCTTTCTTACTAAAGGATTTGAAGCTTCTTCCGTAAATCGAAAATCAAACAATACAGACTGAATGTATAACCCTGTTCCACCTACAATTATAGGTATCTTTCCACGGTCTTGAATATCTTTTATCCACTTACGAACTTCAAACTGGTACTGCGCAACTGAAAACGATTCATTTGGCTCTTTAATATCAAACATATGATGTGGGATGCCATCCATTTCTTCGGAAGTAATTTTTGCGGTTCCAATATCCAATCCTTTATATACTTGCATTGCATCGCCGTTAATCACTTCTCCACCTACTGCTTTAGCTAGTTCAATGCTAACTGCAGTTTTACCGGACGCGGTGGGACCAACTATGGCAATGACTTCTGGATAATTTAACATCGACTCTCCATCCACTCCCAAATCATTTGAAAGACCTCTTCTGAATTTGTATCATTCACTACTTCATGTCGACTTTCATCATATAACATGACGGTTACATCCTTAATTCCAGCATGATCGTAACCTTTTGCAACATTCCATACAGCTTTCCCATAATTGCCGACAGGATCTTTCAAACCTGAAAACAACAAAATAGGCAATGTCTTTCGTATTTTTGCAATCTCTTTTTTCTTATGAATAATTCCAAGACCGTCAAATAAATCCGAGAAAAACTGTGTCGTTGATATAAATCCACAATATTCGTCTTTCATATATGATTCTATAACTTTCGGATTTTTTGATAGCCAATCAAATTTAGTCATGGGCTGATCGATTTTCCGATTAAATCCACCAAAAACCAGTTTGTCGAGCAGTTCATTTGGCTGATCAAAACCGAGTGTCCTTCCTAGAACACGAGCGAGTGCTTTTCCGCCGTAGCGTGAAAACCCCGGATCTCCTCCAGTGCCTGAAAATACTGCACAGTCAACTCGATCGCCGTACTTTTGAATAAAACGCCGACCAATAAAAGAACCCATACTGTGACCAAACAGGGTGAATTTCGGAGTGGAATAGATATTTTGAAAAAACGTGACGATTTCAAATGCATCATCGATCATGCGCTCAAAGCCACTATGTTCAGCAATATATCCTTGGATACCATTGATTTTAGACGTTCTCCCATGCCCCCTATGATCGTGGCTCGAAACAATATATCCCTTTTTTACGAACTCAGTTGCAAACTCAATATACCTTCGGCTATGTTCGGCCATACCGTGGAGTATATGAAGATGACCTACTGGTATTCCCTTAGGTTCCATAACGTACGCATAAATTGAGAAACCATCCGACATTTGCAATGACATTTCTTTCATTATTTCAGCCCCCCTTTATAGCTCCCTATCTCATAGCATTATGTTCAATTACTTCAAAGTTTATCCAACTAGCAGACTGAATCCGTCAAAGTTTAAAAACGCGTGCCGCCTCGACAGCTTTCTTCCAACCTTTATATAAGTTATCCCGTTCATTCACTGCCATTTGCGGTGAATACGTCTTTTCTTTTGCCCAAAGCGTTTCAACCTCATCAATTGATTTCCAAAAGCCCGTTGCAAGACCTGCTAAATACGCAGCGCCAAGTGCAGTCGTTTCTTTATATCTGGATAATTCCACATCTGCCTGCAAAAGATCACTTTGAAATTGCATAAGAAATTTGTTTGCAACCGCTCCACCATCGGCACGTAAGATGCCAATTTCCATCCCTGCATCCATTTCCATCGTCAGAAGCACATCTTTTGATTGGTAAGCAAGGGATTCAATTGTTGCACGAATGAAATGTTCCTTCTCAGTGCCACGAGTTATCCCAAAGACCGCACCACGGGCGTCAGAGTCCCAGTAAGGGGTTCCAAGCCCAACAAAGGCAGGAACAACATAAACCCCCTCTGAAGAAGCGATACGCGTTGCATAGGCCTCTGCATCCGAGGAGTTTTGGATCATTCGAAGACCATCCCGAAGCCACTGTACGGCTGACCCCGCAACAAAGACACTTCCTTCAAGCGCATAAGTAACTTCACCGTTCAACCCCCAAGCAATTGTAGTAAGTAAACCGTTATCTGAACGAACCATTTTATCGCCCGTATTAAGAAGCATGAAACAGCCTGTTCCATATGTGTTTTTAGCCATTCCTTTTGTGAAACATGCTTGACCAAATAAAGCGCATTGCTGGTCCCCAGCCGCACCCGCTATAGGAACTTCCACACCGAAAAATATGGTTGGATCCGTATTCGCATAAATTTCGGAAGAAGGACGTACTTCCGGCAACATAATTAGTGGAATTTGCAACAATTCACAAAGCTCCAAATCCCACTTCAATTCACCAATGTTATAGAGCATCGTCCGAGATGCATTGGAGTAATCCGTTACATGAACTTTTCCTCCAGATAATTTCCAAATTAAAAACGAATCTATCGTTCCAAATAATAAATCCCCTGCTTCCGCAAGTTGTTGAGCACCTTTTACATGATCCAGTATCCATCTGACTTTAGTTGCTGAAAAATACGGATCCAATCTAAGTCCTGTTTTTTCATGAATCTTTTTTTCATGTCCTGCTTCCCTAAGGTCATCTACAATTTCTTGGGTTTGTCTAGATTGCCAAACGATCGCATGATAAATGGGTACCCCTGTTTTTTTATTCCAAACGACGGTTGTTTCGCGTTGGTTCGTAATGCCGATACCATCAATATCTTCTGGCCGCTTTCCACTTTCTGTTAGGACCGTAGCAATAACGGCAAGGACAGAGCCCCATATTTCGTTCGCATTGTGTTCAACCCAGCCTGGCTTCGGGAAATACTGCCTGAATTCACGCTGTGCAGAATGTATCATATCGCCTTTACGGTTAAAGAGAATGGCTCTTGTACTGGTCGTTCCCTGATCGATTGATAAAATGTAATCTCCCATTGAAGATCCCCCCTTTACATTACTCTTTTGAACATTTTCTCAATTTCATAAGTTGTAAAATGAACAAGAACCGGTCGTCCATGTGGACAAGTAAATGGATTTTCAGCGTCTGAAAGATCTTTTAATAATCGTTCCATATCCCCAAGCGTTAAATGATGATTTGCTTTTATCGATTTTTTACAGCTCATCATAATCGCAGCCTCTTCTCGAAGTTTGCCAATGTCAATCTTCCGGGAAGTCAATACTTGCTCGATTATTTCTTCAATGATTTCGGATTCTTCACCTTCTGGAAACCAAGACGGAAACTCTTTCACTACATACGAGGTAGGTCCAAACTCTTCTAAAAAAATTCCTACTTCTTCAAATAAAAACATACTTTCTTCAATTTTTGTCTTGTCGTCCGCTGAATAGTGAAACATTAGGGGAATAAGAAGAAGTTGGAGTTCTTTATTATCTGAGTCTTTTAATTTATCTCTAAAGAACTCATATTTAATTCGCTCTTGTGCAGCATGCTGATCAATCATAAAAAATCCGTCTTCATTTTGAGCAATAATATAGGTTCCGTGAACTTGACCAACAGGAAAAAGTGTAGGAAATCTTTTTTCCGGTTCAACTGGTACCTCATCTATTGATACTGCACTTTCATTAACAATCCAACTATCTTCCACCGGAACATTCTCGACTTCGCTATACGTTGCTGGTTGAGTTGCCGGTTGAAAAGTAGTGTTGGCTGGAACTGTCGGACGAGCGTGATTTACGTTTTTCCACAGATTTCCCTGTTCGGAGGGCTTTGAGACTATTTTTTCTTTTTTCATTGCACTAGGAACAATTACATTCTTGCGAATTGCTTGTCCAATTGCTTCTTGTATAAGCGATAACAATTCCCCTTCTTTACTCATCCGAATTTGTTGCTTGGAAGGGTGTACATTGACGTCAGTTAGAATGGGATCTCCTATGATGTTTACGATTGCAATCGGAAAGCGCCCGATTGGTAAATACGTATGAAATGCATCAAGGATTGCCCTATCGATTGCGTAACTTTTCACCCATCTGCCATTGACCATTAATGTTATATAATTTCTTGAAGCTCTCGTTTGCTCAGGTAGGGATACATAACCACTCACTTTGTAGTCTGCATTCGTTCCAATAAAGGAAATCATTTTTTTCGCCAAACCGATACCGTAAATATCAGAGAATACACGAAGTTGATCGCCACTTCCAGATGTTTGTAAAATAGTTTGACTAAAATGGGTTAATTTAAATGCAATTTCTGGATGACTCAATGCTAGTCGGTTTACAAGTCCAATGGTATGGCCGAGTTCTGTCTGAATTGTTTTCATGTATTTAAGCCGTGCAGGCGTATTATAAAAGAGTTGTGAGACTGTAATATCCGTTCCTTTTCGAAGAGCCGCGTTTGTATGTGAGATTAAATGTCCGCCTTCGATATGAACTTCTGTACCCGTTTTTTCACCATCTGATGTCCACAACTTAATCTTTGTAACAGATGCAATACTTGCAAGGGCCTCCCCACGGAAGCCCAGTGTTCGAATTCGAAATAGATCATGCTCATTCATAATCTTACTCGTAGCATGACGTTCAAATGACTGTACAGCATCAACCGAACTCATGCCTTTTCCGTTATCTGTAACCCGAATCTTCATAAGACCTGCTTCTTCTAGTGCAATCTCAATAATACTGCTATCAGCATCAATCGAGTTTTCAACAAGTTCTTTGACAATAGAAGCGGGACGTTCTACAACTTCGCCAGCCGCAATTTTATTGGATAATAGATCGTCCATCACTTTGATGATATTCACGCTGGTCATCCTTTCCGAATGCTTAACTTCTCTTTCAATTCAAAAACGTATTGCAAAGCGAGTAACGGTGTCATATTGAGTACATCTTTCTCTTGTAGGTTGTTTAGAACTTCCTTTTCCTCAGTGGTAATTGAGTCTTGTAGCTCATTTTGAATATCAAAAAATGCTAATTGCTCTGGCTCATTTGAATGTTGTGGAGTTATTTTTTCACTTTCAAATCGTTCCAATAATTCCTTTGCACGCTTAAGGAGAGGTTCTGGAAGTCCCGCAAGATCAGCAACATAAATTCCGTAACTTTTGTCAGCAGCGCCTTTCATCACTTTGTGTAAGAAGACCACTTTACCGTCTTGCTCCATTGCAGCAACATGCACATTTTCAAGTCTTGCTAACTCGTTATCAAGATTTGTTAGTTCATGATAATGAGTTGAAAATAGTGTATTGGCACCAATTTCATCGTGAATATGCTCCATCATTGCTTGTGCAAGGGACATACCATCATATGTTGATGTACCACGACCGATTTCATCAAATAATAATAAGCTCTTTTCAGTTGCATTGGCAATTGCGTGTTGGGACTCCATCATTTCCATCATAAAAGTACTTTGACCCGATGCCAGATCATCCGCAGCACCGATTCGAGTGAAGATTTGATCGGTTACTGGAAGCAGTGCATTGTCGCAAGGAACATAACAACCGATTTGAGCCATTACAACAGTTAGAGCAATTTGACGCATATATGTACTCTTACCGGACATATTTGGTCCTGTAATAAGCAACATGTTCGCATCATCTGTTAAAATACAATTATTTGGAACATATAGGGAATGATCCATCATTTTTTCCACAACGGGATGTCTACCATTTTTTATTTCTAACGCTTTTCCTTCATGAAAAATGGGTTTTACGTAGTTTTGGTTTTCGGATACAGTTGAAAATGCTAAAAGTACATCCAACTCACTTAAAACGGATGCTAACTTTTGTATTTCTCTTATATGAACTTTCATCTCATCGCGAAGTGTGCTAAATAAATCGTATTCAAGATCAAGACCTTCTGACTCCGCATTTAAAATTAAATCTTCCTTCTCTTTCAATTCAGGTGTAATGTAACGTTCCGCATTCGCGAGCGTTTGTTTTCGTTCATATCTTTCTAAATCAGCCAAATGAATATTTGATTTCGTAATTTCAATATAATAGCCGAATACTCGATTATATCCTATCTTTAAAGTTCTAATACCCGTACGTGTACGCTCTTCTTGCTCCAGTTCAGCGAGCCAAACCTTACCATTTTTCGCTGCATCGCGATATGTATCCAACTTTTGATGGTAACCATCTTTTATTACACCGCCATCTTTAATTGATAAAGGGGGATTTTCTGCAATTCCATCTTCCAGTTTACAACGAATTTCATCACATAAATGAATTCGATTGGCAAATTCACCAAGTAATGATCTCCCTGAGTTTGCAAGTGCTGTTTTAATATCCGGAATCTTTCGAAGTGAATTTCTAAGTTGTGCAAGGTCTCTTCCGTTTGCACTCCCCATCGAAATTCGTCCTGCTAAACGTTCAAGATCATATACTTCCCTTAAGCTTGTTTTCAACTCATCTTTCAAGAAATATTCTTCGATTAATTCAGTTACCGCTTCGTTTCTTTTTTCTATTTCCTTCATATTTGCTAAGGGTTGATGAATCCACATTTTCAATTTTCGAGCACCCATTGCTGTAACCGTTTCGTCTAATAGCCAATAAAGGGACCCTTCTTTCGTACTGTTACGAATGGATTGAACAAGTTCCAAATTCCGCATTGAATTCGCATCAATGGACAATAGAGCCTGCTTTTGGATGAATTCAAATGGACGTATATGTTCCAGTGCATTTTTTTGTGTCTTTTTCACATATGTAAAAAGTTTACTACAAGCTTCCATTACATCTGCAGGAACATTTGCATCTATTTCAGGAATTTCTTCCCCGTACTCGATAGATAGGACGATATTGCGTTTACTCATACTGCCGCTTAGTGCAATATGCAATCCTTCTCCAACAACCACTTCTTTCATTCCAAGTGCTTCAATTTCAGAGATTAATGTACGCTCGTCCCCAATTACATATTGTACTTTTCCTTCGCCCGTTGATAAGTCAAGATAGGCAAGTGCATATCTCTTGTCCTCGATACAATCTGCTGAACCGATAAAATGATTCGTATTCGTATCAATGCTTTTTCCTTCCGTCATCGTGCCCGGTGTTATGATACGTACAACACCTCTTTTTACGATGCCTTTTGCCGTTCTAGGATCTTCCATTTGTTCACAGATTGCTACTTTATGTCCTTTTTGAACAAGTGTCTCGATGTACCCTGCTGCCGCATGATACGGTACCCCGCACATCGGAATTCGATTGCCACTGCTGGCATCGCGACTTGTTAATGTAATCTCAAGAATTTGTGAGGCCTCTTCTGCGTCAGTAAAAAAGAGTTCATAGAAATCGCCTAATCTAAAAAATAGAAAAGCATCTTCATGCTCCGCTTTAACTTTCAAGTATTGTTGGATCATTGGTGTGTGTGTTGTCATTTTTTAACCTCGCTACATTAATTATTTTCGTTTTTACGATTTCCCTTTATTATACCAAACTAAATGAATAATAGTGCAAGCACCTCTAGTTTGCTCACTAATCTATCATAAATTGTAATCGCTACATTCGTAAAAAATAAAAAAAAGCCGGATAAAATTTCCCGGCTTTTAGAATGGTTTCGAATCTCTTCCTCTTCTTGGATCGGCCCCTTCAGTGTTTACTGGTTCTTGTGCCGATTTCTTTTCAGGTTCATGTACTTGATGGTTCGATGATTCCTCATTATACGGCCATTCTTCTTCAAAGCTAAGCGGATGAACCGAGATAGCAACTTTTGTTTCCCCAACCACTTCAGCAAGCAGTTCCCGTTCAATTGAAATGATGAACTTTTCACCGCAATCCGAAATGATTGCTTCCGTACAATTGGGATGTTGCATGACATTTACAAGAATATCCTCTTGACCCGACGTGGGCTCATCGCGGTAAGACAAGCGAATTTTATCCTTGTACGGAATTGATTCAGTAAAAACAGATGTCTTTGAATGATCGTGGTGTGAATACCAAACATTAATATCGAATTTCCCGGTTACCTCGATATATCTACCGCTTTTTTTCGCTTGATGAGTATGGTTGATAACCCAGCAACCAAGTATACTCGTTGGATTGTTTGGCGGTTTTAATGTCTCTTTTGACTCAGTTCGTTTTTTCCCTTTAGCAATAACTGCCTTAGTTACAATTTGACGTAAATTTTTCAGCTCTATTCCTCCTTCGTTTAGTTCAATTCATCTTATGCGAAAGGAGCCCAGAGCGTGAAAAAATCGGTAGAAATAATTTCCTACCGATTCGTCATAATGTATTAGAGTTTTTCATATGTAGTATTTTTCACATATGATCCTGTTTCACCGCGTAATACATCACCGCCTGTAGATTTAATGATTTCATCTGTGACACCATTTGATATTGTATTCGAAACGAGTTGTAAAAGATCATTCACTTCGCCCTGTGAGTCCTTGAATTCCTGAACGATAGGAACTGCATCGATTTCACTTTGAATTTTTTCTATTTTACCTTCAATAATGCTTAATGCTTTTTCTTTACCATATTGTTGAAAATTTACAGCTTGTTTTTGTAGAGATTTTAGACTAGCAATGTTTTCTCGTACTTTTTGATTTTCATTTATTTGTTCTTCTGCACGTTTGTAAAATTCAACTTGCTCAGTGTTTGCAATCATTAAAGCAATTTCCCGCGCCTTTGCAATAATTTCATCTCTTGAATATTTTTTCTCCATTATAACAACACCTCTTCTTTTTCTACTACGCTAATAAATTCACCATCAAGTGACCATGATTTAGCAGCTGTTATTTTTACATTCACAAGTTTTCCTATTGTTGAATTTGGCGCTACAAAGTTAACAAGTTTACTTTTCCGTGTATAACCTGCCAACACTTGGTCATTACGCTTACTAGCTCCTTCAACAAGAACTTCAACGATTTGGCCTTCATACTTCATCATCGCTTCTTTTGAATAGGCATTGACTAAATTATTCAGCGTTTGAAGACGCTCTTTTTTAATTTCCATTGGAATATTATCTTTCATTTTTGCAGCTGGTGTACCATCACGTGGTGAATAAATATACGTGAAAGCCATTTCAAAACCAACTTCTTTATATAATGACATTGTTTCTTCAAACTGTTCATCTGTTTCATTTGGAAAGCCAACAATAATATCTGTCGTCAATGCAACATTTGGAATGGCTTCCTTGATTTTTTGTACAAGGGTTAAATATTCTTCTCGTGAATAAATTCTACCCATAATTTTCAACATGGATGTTGAACCTGATTGAACAGGTAAATGGATGTGCTCGACAAGATTTCCGCCTTTTGCTAGGACGGCGATGAGCTCGTCATCAAAATCACGTGGATGACTTGTAGTGAAGCGCACTCTTGGAATTTCAATTTTCCGTAGATCGTTCATCAGATCTCCGAAAAGGTAGTCTACATCATCAAAGTCTTTGCCGTATGCATTGACGTTTTGTCCAAGCAATGTAATTTCCTTATATCCATCGGCTGCAAGTTGTCTAATTTCATGAATGATATCTGCTGGTCTCCTGCTGCGTTCTTTACCACGCGTATACGGAACAATACAATATGTACAGAATTTATCACAGCCATACATAATGTTTACCCATGCTTTAATATTACCATGACGAACTTTTGGAAGGTTTTCAATAATGTCGCCTTCTTTCGACCACACTTCAATAACCATTTCTTTCGACATATAGGCTTCATGTAAAATATGAGGCAATCTATGAATATTATGCGTTCCAAAAATCATGTCTACTTGGTCGTATGTTTGTAAGATTTTATTCACAACAGATTCTTCTTGTGACATACATCCACAAACACCAATTAATATGTCAGGATTTCTTTGTTTCAGTGGTTTTAGATGTCCTAGTTCGCCGAATACTTTATTTTCAGCATTTTCACGGATTGCACATGTATTTAATAATATAATGTTGGCATCTTCAACGGTATTTGTTGGTTCATAACCAAGGCCCATGAAAATACCTGCCATTACTTCCGTGTCATGTTCGTTCATTTGACAGCCATACGTTCTAATGTAAAACTTACGACCTTTTCCCATTCCCATAAATCGTTCTTCAATCTTAAAGTCATCGTGATAAGCAATTTCTTCTTGACCACGTTTTTTCGCGTCTTTTAAGGATGGTTCCGTATATACCGTTTCAAAATACTGACTGTAGTCTTTTTCTTTATCACCTAGGCCTGGTGAAAGATCCGGCTTTATCAGTCCTGATTTTAAGCGTTGTTCTTCATTCATAACGATTCCCCTTTCCCTTTTCTTTTTGGGAAGTTTATATTCATAAATTCATTATACGTAACTGTCGGCCCACTGTACAAGAAGAGACTTGATTGTCGGTACTTTGTCACAGTTCAATTCATGTAAAGTGGTAAACAATTGCATATAAAAAACCACGGGAAATTTATTTCCCATGGTTTTTATATTTCTATTGATCTTAAAATATGATATCAGCGTGTTCGTTTTTCAACAAGGAGCTTTAGCGCTGTCCGTCCTTCGCCGTTAATTGTTATATCGGTGAATGCAGGAGCACATATCAAATCAGCTCCACTTGGTGCTACAAATCCTCTTGCAATCGCAATTGCTTTTATCGCTTGGTTTAACGCACCCGCTCCAACTGCTTGCATTTCAGCATACCCCTGTTCTCGTATTACTGCGACGAGTGCGCCAGCAACAGAATTCGGATTCGAGCGTGACGATACTTTTAATGGATTCACCATTTTTCCCCCTTATTTTTCGATGTCTATGGAGCGGAAATCTCCATAACCCATCCTATGAAAGGAGATGTTCGTTTAGACGCAAGTTAGTTTTGAAATGGTCGATCATCGTTAATGGAAACTCTTTCAACATGAATGGCTTTACCAGTTGTATCATCCACCTCGGTAAATAAACCATTCAACTGTGTTCGTCCCTCTTTAGGAACTTCAAAACGTACCGGCATATTCGTTTTGAATCTATACAGAACATCCTCTTTTCGCATCCCTAGGATTTCGTCATAAGGGCCCGTCATTCCAGCATCGGATAAATAGGCGGTTCCCCCAGGCAATATGCGGTCATCAGCTGTCTGGACGTGCGTATGCGTTCCTACAACTACCGAGGCAAGTCCGTCAAGATGCCAGCCCATTGCGATTTTTTCACTTGTAGCTTCCGCATGAAAGTCTACAAAGATTAGTGGTGATACTTCTTGTGCTTCTTTTACAAGTTCTGTTGCTTTTTCAAACGGATCACCATGTGGGGGTAAAAAAGTTCTACCGTGTAAGTTGATAATCGATAATGTAATGCCGTTTCTAGAAATTGTTGTCATTCCTTTTCCAGGTGCTTCGTCTGAAAAGTTTGCTGGCCGAATAAGATAATCCGTTTCATCGATAAAGTCAAAGATTTCTTTTTGATCCCACGTATGATTTCCCATCGTTACTACATCTACTCCAGCTCGCAGTAGATCATCAAAAATCGACTTTGTAATACCTCTACCAGAAGCGGCGTTTTCACCATTTACAATTACTACGTCTGGGGCGTATTTCTTTTTCAACCGAGGTAAATACCGGTAAATCATTTCACGTCCAGGGGAACCTACGATGTCGCCAATAAATAAAATTTTCATGAATAAACCTCTCTCTTTTAAAAGAAAAAAAGGCACCCGGACCGAAGTGCGCGGGTGCCCCAATTCTTATTTTGCGTATTCAACCGCTCTTGTTTCACGTATGACTGTAACTTTAATATGTCCTGGATAATTGAGTTCCTCTTCAATTCTTTTTCGAATATCACGAGCAAGTCGATGAGCTGTAATGTCATCGATTTTCTCAGGATGTACGATAATTCGTACCTCTCGCCCAGCTTGTATGGCAAAGGATTTTTCAACACCCTCATAGGACTCTGAAATCTCTTCAAGTTTTTGTAATCTACGAATGTAGTTTTCAAGTGTTTCGCTTCGTGCACCCGGTCGAGCTGCAGATAATGCATCTGCTGCAGCAACTAGTACTGCGATAACCGAAGTCGGCTCCGTATCCCCGTGATGGGAAGCGATACTGTTTATAACAACCGGATGTTCTTTATATTTCGATGCTAGTTCAACACCAATTTCAACATGGCTTCCTTCAACTTCATGGTCAATCGCTTTTCCGATGTCGTGGAGTAACCCAGCACGCCTTGCAAGTGCTACGTCTTCCCCTAACTCAGCCGCTAAAAGTCCAGTAAGGTATGCCACTTCTGTTGAATGTTTCAATACGTTTTGACCATAACTTGTACGGAAACGTAATCTACCAATAATCTTAATTAGATCCGGATGAAGATTATGAATGCCAATATCAAATGTTGTCTGCTCACCAGTTTCACGAATAAGCTCGTCCACTTCACGTCTTGATTTGTCTACCATTTCTTCAATTCTTGCTGGGTGAATTCTTCCGTCTTGTACAAGCTTTTCAAGTGCGAGACGGGCTGTTTCACGACGTATTGGATCGAATCCAGATAGAATAACTGCTTCTGGTGTATCGTCAATTATTAAATCAATTCCCGTTAACGTTTCAAGTGTTCGAATATTACGGCCTTCACGACCAATAATTCGTCCCTTCATTTCGTCATTCGGCAAATTCACAACCGACACAGTTGTTTCTGCAACATGATCTGCTGCAAATCGTTGTAATGCAATAGAGAGAATTTCACGCGCTTTTTTGTCTGATTCTTCTTTTGCGTTTAACTCTGCCTCTTTCGTCATAACAGCGATATCTGTAGCTAGTTCTTTTTCCACTTCACTTAGAATGAGTTGCTTTGCCTCTTCCCGAGTGAGAGAAGATATTCTTTCAAGTTCTGTCTGCTGAATGGCGACCATTTCTTC
Organism: Sporosarcina sp. FA9; assembly: GCF_051550205.1. Lineage (GTDB taxonomy): Bacteria > Bacillota > Bacilli > Bacillales_A > Planococcaceae > Sporosarcina. The sequence continues at coordinate 1,442,239 of NZ_CP188819.1, read as the reverse complement.
CGCCTTGCGTTCCATCTGTTCATTTTGCTGTTGTCTTTCGGTAAGCGCTTCTTCTTTGCGCTCAAGACCCGCTTCTCTTTTGTTGAGAGCATTTTCTTTGCGGTCAAGATTTTCTTCTCGTGATATATGGCGGTTTTCCTGCTTTTGCAGTTCCGACCGTCGCTCACGAATCTCTGTTTCCGCTTCAATTCTCAGTTTGTGAGTTTCATCCTTCGCTTCAAGTAGTGCTTCTCTTTTCATGGCCTCCGCTTCTCGCATCGCCTCATCGACGATTGTTTCAGCCGTGGTTTTAGCACCCATCACTTTTGAATCGTTCACTTTCTTATTAACAAAATAGATAACAACGGCACCGACGACGAAACCAACCAAAGCGGAGATGATCATCACTAGTTCTAATGACATACAGGTCACCTCCTCTTGCTATTCTTTACATTTTCAGTCGACTCATATATTAAAGTTCAATATACTGCCAATTCAATTCGTTTATGGATTTACAATTATACATCCTAATTGTATCTATGTAAAAATCACATGTCAAGGATTCGAAAAACCATCCTTATCCTAATTTATATCAAAATTTTAAAGAATACTTTTTTTTATGCCCAATGGCTATATTAAGAGGTTGTTATTGGGATTGCAGAATTAGGTTAGCAAAAACAAAAAAACATCGGTTCACCCCCCTATCGAAGGGAACCGATGTCACTTAATTACATAAATCACTTTTTTTCGTCCTCGGCAAGAAGCAGTAATTCCTCTTCTTTATCATCGACGTCATGCCCTTCAATAACTGCTGCTGGTCCATCAAGATTATAGAAGTCTCTAATTTTCTTTTCGATTTCAGCACGTATATCAACATTCTCAGTTAGGAACTGCTTTGCATTTTCGCGACCTTGTCCCAGACGTTCACCCTCATACGAATACCATGAGCCGCTTCGTTGAACAACTTCCGCATCTGTCCCAAGATCGACAATTTCTCCTTCTTTAGAAATACCAAAACCATACATAATATCGACTTCAGCTAAACGGAATGGAGGTGCAACTTTATTTTTCACGACACGAATTCGAGTCTTGTTACCAACAATGTCATTACCTTGTTTAATTGCTTCGCCTCGGCGAACATCAATTCGAACGGATGCATAGAATTTCAGTGCACGACCGCCAGGAGTAACTTCTGGACTACCAAACATGACGCCCACTTTTTCACGAATTTGGTTGATAAAAATAGCATTTGTGTTTGATTTATTAATAGCACCTGATAATTTACGAAGCGCTTGAGACATCAATCGAGCTTGAAGTCCTATGTGTGAATCGCCCATCTCACCTTCAATTTCTGCTTTTGGTACAAGGGCAGCTACGGAGTCAATAACTACAATGTCAACCGCACCACTTCGAACGAGTGCTTCACAAATTTCTAGAGCTTGTTCACCCGTATCTGGTTGTGATAATAAAAGCTCATCAATATTTACACCAAGTCGTCTAGCGTATTCTGGATCGAGTGCGTGCTCAGCATCGATAAATGCTGCTTGGCCTCCAATCGCTTGTGCTGCTGCAATTGCATGAAGAGCAACAGTCGTTTTACCTGAACTTTCAGGTCCATATATTTCAACGACTCGACCTCGTGGATAACCACCTACACCAAGTGCTATGTCAAGTGCAAGAGACCCACTTGATACTGTTGAAATACCGAGGTCTGTCTTTTCTCCTAGTTTCATAATAGAACCTTTACCAAATTGCTTTTCAATTTGTTTTAATGCCATATCGAGTGCTGCTTTACGATCTTTCAAAATAGTTCCTCCCTTAAGGTGAATTTCTGTTTTTCTTACTGTCTCTACTATACTTCTTTAATGAGAAATACTCAAGCTAAAAGCGAACACTTATTCGATATCTTTTTACATAATTCAATTTTAATTGAGATTATCGCTCAAAATAGAATTTTAATTGAGAATATGGGTCAAAATTTAATTTTGAACATTTTTTTCTTTCAAAAACTTTATGAGATAATAAAGTGCAAATTGAGATGCACGTAAACGATTCGTATTTCTTAATCCTGATAATAAAAGTTTATACGTTTGTGGTGTTCCCTGTTGCGATGCAATACTTATCCAAACGGTACCAACCGGCTTTCCATCATGTGGGTCAGGGCCTGCAGCACCAGTAATCCCAATGCCAACATCTGTCCCAAATTTCTTCATGACGCTTACTGCAAGGGCTGCTGCACATTCTGAACTTACGGCACCGTAAGTAGACAACAAATTCTCTTCTATACCTAGTTGTTTCACTTTCATTTCGTTATTATACACAACAACTCCGCCGGATAACGACGAACTAATTCCAGGTTCATCCGCTAGCTCTGCCATAAACATTCCTGCCGTCAAACTTTCAGCTGCTGCCAATGTAAGATTATTTTTACTTAGTAATTCAGCGGCTTTTGACGACAATGTTTCTTCATCAATTCCATAAATAAATTCACCAACAATAGAACGAATTTCTTTATCCACTATGTCAATTAAATTATTTGCTTCAGTTTCTGATAAGGCTTTTGCAGTAATTCTTAATGTAACCGCACTTTTACTCGCAAGTGGAGCAATGGTTGGATTCGCTTGTTTCTCCAATAGATCTTGAATTCGAAATTCAAGCTCGGCTTCACCGATTCCATAAAATTTGAGAATACGTGATTTTATAAGTTCCTGTTTTCCAATCACGCTAAATAAATACGGCGTTGCTTCATTCGTGAACATCGGTTCCATCTCATGGGGTGGTCCAGGAAGAAGTATATAGTGTGTACCTTCACTTTCAACAGCCATACCTGGTGCCATTCCTGTATGATTTGCCAAAACCTGAGAACCCTCAAAAACGAGTGCTTGTTTTTTATTGTTTTCAGACATCGTTCGCCCACTTCGATCAAAATAGTCACTAATATAACGAAGTGCAGTATCGTCACTTACAAGCACTGTTCCAATTTGTTTGGCAATTGTTTCTTTTGTTAAATCATCCTTTGTCGGTCCAAGCCCACCAGTAAAAATCAATATATCCGCACGGCCTTTTGCAATTGTAATTACTTCTTCTAAACGCTTAGGATTATCACCCACAACGGTATGATAATTCACATCAATCCCGATTTCCGCCAGTCTCAATGATATAAACTTTGCGTTACTGTTTAATATCTGTCCAAGTAATAACTCTGATCCTACTGCTATAATTTCTGCTCTCATCTACTTTTAACTCCTTACATAGACTCAATTAAGACACGTCGGTTTTTATAAAAATAATCTACACCTGACCAAACTGTAAAGAAAAGTGCAATGTATAACATAATTAGCCCAAAGGGAATTCCTATTGATTCAAAAAAGATATTATTTAATAGTAAAGATGAAATTGCAATAATTTGTGTAGCAGTTTTAATTTTTCCAAGTTGGTTGGCTGCTACCACTTCGCCGCCACCCGCAAGTATTAACCTAAGGCCGGTTACTGCAAATTCACGGCTGATGATGATAATAACAACCCAAGAAGGCGCAGCACCAAATTCAACTAGAATAATTAATGCTGCCGAAACCAATAACTTGTCCGCCAACGGATCTAGAAATTTCCCCATATTTGTCACTAAATTATATTTACGTGCGATATAACCGTCTAGCCAGTCCGTTATGGATGCAATGATAAATATCAACCCACCAATTAAATGACCTATTTCAATTTCAGTTCCTGCGATAACTAAAGTGCCAAAACCAAAATCAGTAAGCATAAATAACATGAAAACTGGAATTAGACACACGCGTAAAACTGTTATTTTATTTGGTAAATTCAACGATAACACCCTTCCCATTCAATGAAAATAGTCATCTTTTAAAGATGACTATTGTTCTTTTTCGTATTTAATAATAATGTTCTGTGTAATGCGGTCGCTAGCGTATTCCAGTAACTCACCATTCACATAGATTTCAGTACTCCCGGAACGCCCAACACGAATTCTAACAAACTCAGTCTCTGTAACGTCGAACTCTACCGTGTTACCAGATTTCATCGTCATTGCTGGTGTCATCCATTCTTTTCTCGTTTCATCTAAAACGCCAATCCAAGAATCTCCAGTTGTACGGATTTCCAGTAAAAATTGCTCTGCATTTTCTAAAGAATAATTTGCATCTTCCCCACTTATCGATACATGCGTAAGTGTTTGCACAGCTTTTTCGGGCTCTACAATTTCCGGTTCCTCTTCTTCATCGCTTTCAGTTTCTACTTCAGGTGGTTTTACTTCAGTCTTATCACTATCTTCCATTGTAATTCTGTCCGGGTCGCCAACATCTTCTATAATCGGTTTTTTAGACGCAGTATTCAAAATTAAAAAATAAGCAACGGCAATTATTACGATAATAAAAAGTGCAGCTGTAATCTTCGGCATCATTTCACTGAACCTACTATTGCTTCTAGAAATACTACTTCTGTTTAAAGCTGGAGTAGTAAGTTGTTGTTTTTCCTCATCTAGTTTTTCAGTAGAGGCACTGTCCCTGTATAAGGAAAGCATTTCATCAGGGTCAAGGTCGACCGCTTCAGCATATTGCTTAATAAATGCACGGACGTAAAAAGAACCCGGCATCATGCTATAATTTTCATTTTCGATACCAGAAAGATATCGTTTTTGAATTTTTGTTATTGACTGTAAATCATCTAACGTAAAGCCTTTAGTTGCTCTCGCCTCTTTAAGACGATCACCTAATCCGGTCACCAAAAACACCTACCAATCAAAAGTTGAATATATTAAATCCGCCTGCTCCTAAATCTGTTGCCATGTTGTTCTTTTCCAAGACTTCATATGTAATCTCTTCGTCCGGAGTCGTCCGTAGCTCAATTATATAATCAAAGTCTTCAATACTATACTCTGAATGTTGTACAAATATATCTGGATGCTCGACCACTTTTATTGAAGGTAAGTTCATCATTTCACGAACAAGTTGCAAATGTCGTTCATCAGATGCTTTACGGGACACAATTCCGTCCAAAATAAATATATTATTTTTAGAGAATTCATCACCAGCAAGGGTATTCCGAACAGTTTGCTTAATCATTGTTGAGGATAGAAAAATCCATTTTTTGTTTGCGCAAACACTTGCCGCAACAACCGACTCTGTTTTTCCGACCCTAGGCATACCTCTAATTCCAATCAATTTATGACCTTCCTGCTTAAATAGCTCCGCCATAAAGTCAACTAAGATCCCTAGTTCACTGCGAAGGAAACGAAACGTTTTTCGATCATCTATATCGCGTTGAATATAACGGCCATGACGAACAGCTAAAATATCGCGCAATTTAGGTTCCCTTATCTTCTTCACTTGTATTGTTTCCATTGTAGATGCTATCAGTTCAAAACGCTCTATTTGAGCATCATCTTCGGTTGTTAGCAACATTCCACGATGCCCACCATCAACACCATTTATTGTAACAATGTTAACACGTAACATTCCAAGTAATGAAGCAATATCACCAAGAAGTCCTGGTCGGTTAACTTGAATTTCGTATTCACAATACCATTTTCCCATTCGTCACACACCCCTTACAAAAGTAAATGCGGATAAACTGTACAGAATTCGGATTTATTTACATGTACACCTAATAATAGCGGATAGAGTGCATTAAGAAAAGGAAATAATAAAAGGGAAAAAACACCCTTTTATTAAATATACCAACCACCGTTAATTTTCAATATTTCTCCAGTCATATAGTCCATATTCCCGCTTAATAGAAAACAAACCATTTCAGCTACATCTTTAGGGACACCCGTTGTCATTAATGGAATTTCATTAATGACTAGTTGTCGGTCTTCAGAAGAGATTTCGGCGTTCATAGTTGTTTCAATCCAGCCCGGTGAAATCGCATTTACACGCATTCCGGAATAAGCAGCCTCTTTTGCGTAGGCCTTCACAAATGTATGTTGTGCACCTTTAACAGCCGAATACATTACTTCCCCTGCTGCACCTGTATTTCCCCATATGGAACCAATAAAGACGACGTAAGACGATGTAAACGCACGAAGTTGTGATGAAATGAGAGCAATAAACCTTGCCGGATTTTGCATATGAACTTTCCACAGTGCATCCATATCTTCCGGCATCGTTTCAGTTAACAACTTATTCATTGACTGCCCATTCGCCACAACAATCGCACGCACATTCTTCATTTTACCGGCTAAACTTTCAGCTCCACCCGTTTTCGAGAAATCGCTTTGGCATATAATAAAATCCAATTCGGGATAGTTTTCACAAAGATCTGTTTGTAAAAGCAGGGCATGCTCTTCATTACAATTGTAATGAATATAAAGCGACCATCCATTTGCAGCAAGAGTTCGGCATATTTCTTGCCCAATTCCGCCTGATGCACCTAGAACAACGCAGTATCCTTGATTAGTCATTCTGTTTTTTCTGCCGGAACAACAGTGAAAACTGTGTGACCATCTTCATTGCTAAATGTATCAAAAGCAGCTCTTAAATTATCTAATGTCATTTTTTCAAGAACTGGAACTACGTCAAACAAGTTCATATCATTAAATTTATAATGAGTAAACTGATTTGCGATAAACTCAATTGAATTTAATGAACGCATAAATTGACCTATTTTTTTCTTCCTCATTCGATTAAGATCCGATTCTTTAATTGGCCAATCCTTTACAGCGTTTTGAAGTGTTTTCCGGATTGCATCTTCCAAAAGTTCAGGTTTTTCCGTATCCGATACAACCATCGCAAAACCGAAACCACTTTCAATTGTAAAATCATAAGAAAACGATTCATCAATTAAACCATCCGCATACGCTTTTGTAAAAAAGGCAGATGACCGATCAAATAATGCGTCTAACACAAGGCCAGATGATAGTTCTTGAATAATCATCTCTTCGGCTGAATTATCAGTTGTAATGCATTTCATACCGTAACTTAGTTTCGGCTTAGTAACATCCATCGTAAGTGTTCTCTTTTTTATTGCGACAGTATTAGGTTCATCTGGAAATATCCGTACGATATCGGTGGCTTCAGTAAATGTTTTACTGTCTTGATTTTTTTTAATATGCGCCATCATTTCCTCGGGTTCTACTGCCCCTACTATGAATAACACCATATTGGACGGATGATAGAACGTTTCGTAACACATATAAAGATGCTCGGCTGTAATGTTCTCGATGGACTCAACCGTCCCAGCAATATCAATTTTAACTGGGTGTTCGTGAAACATATTTTCAATCGTTCCAAAATATAAGCGCCAATCGGGTAAATCATCATACATTGTTATTTCTTGTGCAATGATCCCCTTCTCTTTATTAACGGTTTCTTCCGTGAAATAAGGTTCTTGGACAAAGTTAAGCAATGTCGTTGTATTTTCGTAAAGCCTTTCTGTAGCCGAAAAGAGATATGCAGTGCGAGTGAAAGAAGTAAATGCATTTGCAGATGCACCTTGTACACTAAACTCCTGAAACACATCACCATCTTCTTTTTCAAACATTTTATGTTCTAAGAAATGAGCAATTCCATCTGGAACTAAAACTTTTTCGTCTTTTCCATTTGGAATAAATGCCGAATCAATGGAACCGTATTTCGTAGTGAATGTCGCAAATGTTTTAGAGAAACCACGCTTCGGTAATATATAGACGTCTAGCCCATTGGTAAGTTTCTCATTATATAAAGTTTCCTGCAGGTTTTTAAATTCAATTTTCTTCATTGTTGGTAGCCTCCTTACCTGATAGCAAATAAACAATTTCTAATTTAAGTGTGGAAGCCATTTTCGTAACGTCCTCTTTTGTTACCTTTTCCCATTTCGAAATGATACCATCTGCAGTGAAGTTTTCATCCAATTCCTTAAACTGATCGAACACTTCAATTTGCCCACGAGCAGAGTCAAATGTACTGCGAATCCCGTTATTTAGGAGTGCTTTTGTTTGTTCAAGCTCTAAATCGGTTATGTCGCCATTTTGCAATACCGTAAGCTGTTCAGTAATGAGTTTAACGGCCTTCTCCTCAAGTTCCGCATCTATGCCTGCCATTACATAGACAAGCCCGTAGTGGGAAGAATAAGAACTTGAGGCGTAATAAGCCATACTTTCCTTTTCACGAACGTTCATAAATAACTTACTATGTGAAAATCCACCCAGTATTCCATTTGTCACTTGCATTGCAGTATAATCCGGATGGTGGAACGTGATAGGTGTTGAGAAGCCCATGTGTAATTTCCCTTGTTTCATATCTTGTTTTTCACGAACTTGTTTATACTCTTTCGTTTCAACTTGTTGCGGTTCAGTCACATCAATCTTTTCCCGTTCATTTCGTGCCTTAAATGGAAATACTTCACTCAACTTCTTAACAAGAACTTCATCATCAATATCACCAACAACGTAAATGTCGATTTCATCTTCATTCAGCATTTTAGTATAGGCATTAAGAATATCGGTAGACGTAAGTTTGGCTACATCGTCCTCTGTTCCATAAGACGATAGAGAAACAGGACTATCAGGTCTTAAGATTTCAAGCATTCGTTTTTGTGCATACCTTGTTTTATCATCATATTGTGAACGAATCCGCTCTATAACAGACTTTTTCTCGCGCTCGACAATTGTAGTTACAAAATTACCGTTTTCCATATTTGGTTCGAAAATAACACATTGAATCAATTCGATTACTTCGTTCAGAACATCGCTCTCATGTAAATACTCGTCATTCACACACTCCGCATTAAGTGTCAAAATATGAGTATCGCTACGCTTACCGACATCTGTATAAAGAACGGTGCCATAAAGTTCATCTAATTTGTTTTTCAAATCGCCTTGCGTTTTGTATTTGCTGTTTGAGTCTTGTAAGACATTTGCTAAAACTGTTCTAGCAGCGGATGTATTTTCATTAAGATTACTCTTCCACTTTATAGAAAAGTTAACTGTTTTAAACTGACTTGATTTACGTGTGTATAACGTAACGCCTTCTTGAATTTTCATTTTCTTAAACATTTAAGCACCTCTGTTTTTGTTAATATGCGGAATCCTAACTTCACTATACATTTACATTCATAGAAGTTGCAAATGACTCGATTAAAAAACTGCCGAAAGACTGAATTAACGGTCTTTCAAGGCAGTATAAGTTTTATCGATTTCCCTTAATATATGGTTCTCCGCTGGCTTTCGGTGCATTTGCTCTACCGATAAATCCTGCAAGTGCAAGGATTGTCAAAACATAAGGCAAAATATGAAGATAGACAGTTGGTACATTTGCGAGAAACGGAATTCCCGGTGCACTTATCGCAAGTGCTTGTGCAAATCCGAAAAATAACGCTGCTCCCATTGCACCAATCGGATGCCACTTACCAAAAATCATCGCGGCTAGTGCCATAAAACCTTGTCCATTTATCGTCGCATGACCAAAATCATTTGTCATTGTTTGTGAATAAATTGCACCACCAATACCCGCTAATCCACCGGAAATGATCACTGCGATATAACGAAGACGAATTACGTTAATCCCCATTGTATCGGCAGCCATTGGATGTTCTCCGACCGCTCTAAGACGAAGTCCGAATGGTGTTTTATAAATAACAAACCATGCAAGAAGTGCAACCATTATAGCTATAATGGATGAACCATAGATGCCTTTAAAAAACAGTGGTCCAATAAACGGTATTTCATGTAAAACTGGAACATTAAATCTTGGTATACTCTTTTGGATAAAATCAGTCTGACCTTTTCCAAAAATCATTTTTACAGAAAATAAGGCAACCGCAATTCCAAGCATGTTAATTGCCACACCTGAAACAACTTGGTCCGCACGGAATGTAATCGATGCGACCGCATGCAAAATCGAGAAGATTGCGGATACAATCATTGCCGCAAGAAGTGCCAACCATGGTGTCCATGCACCAAATGTTTCAACAAACGCTAAGTTGAAAATGATTCCTATGAAAGCACCCATAACCATAAGACCTTCTAGACCAATGTTTACAACACCTGAACGTTCCGAGAAGACGCCCCCAATTGAAGTGAAAATAAGAGGAGCAGCATATGAAATCGTAATCGGAACAATAAAGTATAGTAATTCAAGAAAACTCATGTCACTTCGCCTCCTTTTTCTTATTCAATCGGCCAAGTGCCACACGTATAATATATCCGGATGCAACGAAGAAAATAATGAGTGCAATAACGATAGAAACAATTTCTAGTGGTATTCCAGCAGCATTTGGCATATTTCCGGAACCGTATTTTAATGAACCAAATAGTGTTGCACCAAAAACCACACCAAGTGGTGTATTTGCGCCAAGTAACGCAACCGCTATACCGTCAAAGCCAATCCCTGTAAATCCGCTTAGGTTAGCCATATAACCAAATGTTCCAAGTGCCTCCATTGCGCCTGCAAGCCCCGCAAAAGCACCGGATATAACCATTGACAATACAATGTTTTTATTGACATTCATACCTGCATATTTCGAAGCATGATCATTAAAACCTACAGATTTAAGTTCATAACCTGTTTTTGTTTTTTCAAGAATGAACCAAGTAACTGCAACCATCGCAAGTGCAATGAATATTCCATAGTGTAAAGTTGAAAAGTTCGTAAGATTCGAAAGGAATTCTGAACGAAGCGATGCTGTCGGATGAATTTTATCTGTCTTGTAACTACCCGATACCGCTTTAATAAGAGCATTTACAACGTGAAGTGCAATATAATTCATCATAATCGTAACAATTACTTCATGAACGCGAAGCGTCGCTTTCAAAATACCTGGTACTAATCCCCATAAGGCACCTGCAACAGCTGCTGCTATAAGCGCAAGTGGTAAGTGAATCATTTTCGGAAGTTCAAAGGCCACTCCCACATATGCCGCTGCGAACCATCCGACAATTAACTGTCCTTCAACTCCGATATTAAACAATCCAGATCGAAACGCAAAAGCTACTGCAAGTCCCGCTAGAAGATAAGGACTAATTTGACGAACCGTTTCTCCCATCGCATAAACGTTACCAAATATTCCATTAAATAATGCAATGTATCCTTTTACAGGGTCGTATCCACTCGCTACCATAACAATCGCCCCAACTAGTAAACCTAGAATGATTGAAATTATTGGTACGAGTAAATTAATAACTCGATTAGACATTTCTGTCCTCACCTTCTTTCAAAACAACTTCATCTCCAACAACGATCATTTGGTCTTTTGAATGTCCTGCCATCAGTAAACCTAATTCTGACTCAGTAGTTTCTTCTGGTTTTACAATATCAATTATTTTTCCATCAGAAATAACTGCGATACGATCCGAAACGTTCATTACTTCATCAAGTTCAAAGGAAATTAACAATACAGCTTTTCCATGATCTCTTTGTTCAATAAGCTTTTTATGAATGAATTCAATTGCGCCAACATCGAGTCCCCGTGTTGGTGTAGCAGCAATCAGCAAATCGGGATCGCGGTCAATTTCACGACCAATAATAAGTTTTTGCTGATTCCCACCGGATAAGGAACGGGCAAGAGCATGTTCACCTTGTGATCGTACATCATACATCTTAATAATTTCATTTGCTTTTTCGGAAACCTTTTTATAATCCATAATCCCTTTTCTAGAAATGGGCTTCTTATAGTACGTTTGTAAAACAGTATTGTACCCTACAGTAAAATCAAGAACTAAACCATGCTTATGTCGATCTTGGGGAATATGACCAATCCCAGTTTCAGTAATTGTTCTTGGCTTTTTTCCAGTAATATCTTTTGAATTGATAATTATTTTTCCACTCTTCACTTTTTGAAGACCGGTAATTGCCTCAATCAGTTCGGACTGGCCATTTCCACCAATACCAGCAATACCTACAATCTCACCTCTGCGAACGGACAAATTCAGTCCTTTCACTTTTGCAACACCGCGGTAATCTTCCACGAAAAGGTTTTCAATTTTCAGTACTTCCTCTGTTGGAAATGAAGGACCTTTTTCTGTTTTAAACGTTACTTGTCGCCCCACCATTAATGTAGCAAGTTCTTCAGGATTCGTTTCGGCGGTAATAACCGTTCCAATCCCCACTCCTTTACGAATGACGGTTACTCGATCAGACACATCCATGATTTCCTGAAGTTTATGTGTAATTAAAATAATGGATTTTCCTTCTACAATCAGCTTTTTCATTATGGCAATTAATTCGTCAATTTCTTGTGGTATAAGTGATGCCGTTGGTTCGTCAAATATAAGGATATCCGCTCCGCTGTAAAGTGTTTTTAATATTTCAACGCGTTGCTGCATACCGACGGATATATCTTCGATTTTTGCATACGGATCGACATCCAATCCATACAATTTAGATATTTCGGCAACTTTTTTCGCCGAATCTTTAATGTTAATCATTCCCATTTTCTTAGGTTCTTTTCCTAAAATAATGTTCTCTGTAACCGTTAGATTTTCAACAAGCATAAAGTGTTGATGCACCATTCCTATTCCAAGTTCATTGGCAATATTTGGGTCCGAAATATCCACTTTTTTTCCACGTACTCGAATTTCGCCACCCTCAGGTTGATACAAACCAAACAGAACGTTCATTAACGTTGATTTTCCAGCACCATTTTCTCCTAAAAGTGCATGGATTTCTCCTTTTTCTAATTGTAGAGTAATATTATCGTTTGCAACAAAGTTACCGAATTCTTTTCTAATATTCAGCATTTCTATGACATATTCCAACGGGTTCACATCCTCACAACTAAGTTTTTTCAAGAATAATTGTTTAAATAAATACAAGAAAAGACTCCTGAAAGGAAGCTTTTCTTCTATTTACTTTTATATTGTACATCCTACAAAAATGAAACCATGAAGGCCAAACTAAATGAAGCCCTCATGATTTCGTTTTTTAAAAATTAAAGATAACTTATTTAGCGTTTGGATCTTTTGGTACAACAATTTCTTCACTAACAATTTTCTCTTTATACGTCTTGATTTCAGCAAGAATGTCATCTGGAATTGCGCCACGTGAATCAGCAAGTTCGATTCCATCATCACCTAAACCATATGTTGTAATTATTCCGCCTGGGAATTCACCTTTCGCGGCAAGTTCAGCAGTTAACTTAACAGCTATGTCTACGCGTTTAAGCATTGAAGTAAGTGTAATGTTATCATCGCCAACTTTACCTTCTTCATATTGGTCAGAGTCCACACCAATTACCCATACGTATGCATCTTTATCAGCTGCTTTACGTTCTTTTGCTTCAGAGAAAACTCCATTACCAGTTCCGCCTGCAGCGTGGAAAATAATATCAACGCCCGAAGAATACATACGGTTTGCTGCTGCTTTTCCATCTTCAGCTTTGTCAAAGTTTCCTGTGTATTGGACGTCTACTTTAATATCAGGATTAACCGCTGCTACTCCAGCAACAAAACCCGCATGAAAACGTTCAATTACTGGAATTTCCATTCCACCAACGAAACCAATTTTATTCGATTTTGTCATACGTGCGGCAGCAACTCCAGCAAGGAATGCTCCTTCTTGTTCTTTAAACATAATACTTGCAACGTTCGCAACGTCAGATTCTTCATCAACTAACGCGAATTTTGTTTCTGGATTTTGCTGTGCAACAGTTTCAATTGCGTCTTTCAAAAGAAAACCAATACCAAAAATCACTCCAAAATCACGATGAGCAAGTCTGTTGATATTTGCTTCATAATCAGCCATATCGGTTGATGTTAAATAATCATATCCGCCATCGCCTTTTTCAAAGCCATTTTCTTTACCATATTCTTCGATCCCTTTCCAAGCGGATTGGTTGAACGACTTATCATGTACACCGCCCGTATCTGTTACCATTGCAATTGAAATTGCGTCTTTATTTACTTCAGGTGCTGTAGTTGTGTCATCTTTTTTCGTATCTTTTGCTTTATCAGTCCCACATGCGCCTAGAATTGTTCCAGCTGCTAGTAGAAATGTAAAAGCAAGACCTAATTTACGTTTCTTCAATGATAGACCCTCCCTGTTTTTCTAATTATATTAGTATGACGCCAAAGCGTCTTATACCCGTTTTCGGACGACGTGAAAGCTAAATTTGTCAGCACGGAAATAGTTTTTAGAATACAAAACCATTTCACCATCTTCACTGTAGTGATGTTGAAGTAATACTAAGAGCGGCACGTCGACACCACATCTTAATATGGACGATGCGACATCGTCATATCCTACTGGCTCAATATGAGTTACGGCTTGATCAATTCGGATTTCTCCGGATTTTTCAATCGCATCGAATATCGAAACATTTAACAACTCTTCAGTCCCTGTTGGTATGTTTTTAGATAATACATGATCTATGCAATACACAACTGGTTCTCCGTCTGCGGTTCGCACCCTTTTGATTGTTACAAGATGATCTTCTTCATTACAAGAAAATCTTGCCTGTTCTTTTTCGCTAGGAGTTGTTTCAGAAACATCCATGAATATTGTTCCTGGTTCCATTCCAACATTCCGAATCATTGCAGAAACACTTGTCAAATGTTCAATTCCTGAAGTAAATAATGGCTTTGGATTCACAAATGTTCCAACACCATGTTTCCGTATGATCACTTTCTCTTCTTCAAGTAGACGAAGTGCTTCACGAAGTGTAGCACGGCTGACACCAAGCTCCCGGGCTAACTCGAATTCAGATGGGAAACGTTCATTCTCTTTAAATATGCCTTTTTCAATATCATTTTTTAATCGTTCAATCACTTGTAAATATAAAAGTCTTTGATCTGTTTTAATCATCATTGCACAATCACCTCCTACTTGAGGTCAGACCTCTGATGTTAAACTTTACTACTAATCAACCATACTATATCACTTTTAACTCATAAAATAAACAAGCAGTTCATAAATCTTTTTTCACGGGCATTAATAATACGGTTTTGACAAAGTATTTATGAGTGGGCATCTACTTCATTTTTGCCCAACAACACTTTTCTTGGTTTGCTACCTTCAGGTGGACCAACGACACCACGCATTTCCATTTGGTCAACAATACGTGCCGCACGCGAATACCCCACCCTAAAGCGACGTTGCAACATGGAAACAGATGCTGTTTGTAATTCAATTACAAGGCTTACTGCTTCATCATACAATTCGTCGGTTTCTTCATGAGGTCGAACTTCCACAACTTCTGTCGGTATCATTTCTTCTTGATACTGGGCTTTTTGTTGTTCAATTACAAAATCTACTACAGCCTCAACTTCACTATCGGACACAAATGCGCCTTGAATTCGAACCGGTTTGGATACACCTGCAGGAAGGAATAACATGTCGCCCCTTCCCAAAAGCTTTTCAGCCCCACCACTATCTAGAATCGTTCTTGAATCGATTGCCGATGAAACTGCAAATGCAATTCGAGATGGTATATTCGCCTTAATGATTCCCGTAATAACATCAACACTTGGACGTTGTGTTGCAATGATTAAGTGGATTCCTGCCGCACGTGCCATTTGAGCAAGACGCGTTATTGAATCTTCTACGTCATTTGACGCAACCATCATTAAATCGGCCAACTCATCTACAATTACAACAATATAAGGCATCCGTGGGTGTTTTTCTTCATTTTCTTCATTCCAAACATCAATATGGTCATTGTAACCTTCTATATTTCTTGTTCCTGTATGAGAATACAATTCATAGCGTCGTTCCATTTCTGAAACTACTTTCTGTAGAGCCTGAGATGCTTTTCGTGGATCCGTTACAACAGGTGCTAAAAGATGTGGAACGCCGTTATACACATTAAGTTCAACCATTTTAGGATCAATCATCATCATTTTAACTTCATGAGGTTTCGCACGCATTAAAATACTGATGATAATACCATTGATGCACACACTTTTTCCGCTCCCTGTAGATCCAGCGATTAGAACATGCGGCATTTTATTTAGTTCGGCTAAAATTGCTTGTCCCGTAACATCCCGACCAAGTGAAATCATAAGCTTGGATTCCGGATGTCTATTTTCTTTCGCCTCGATAACTTCACGAAGACTTACAACAGCAATATCTTTATTCGGTACTTCAATTCCAATCGCGGATTTACCCGGAATCGGCGCTTCTATTCGAATACCACTTGCAGCAAGCGCTAGGGCGATATCATCGGACAAACTCACAATTCGACTGACTTTTACACCCGTATCCGGCAACACTTCATATTTCGTTACAGCAGGTCCTAAATGGACTTGAGTAACGCGAGCCTTCACACCGAAACTTAAAAATGTCCGCTCCAATTTTTGAGCGTTTGCTTGAATCGAATTAAACTCTTCCGATTGATCATTTACAGGAGTCTCCTTTAATAAACTAGGAGGCGGTAAAATATATGATTCATTTTCTTCTTCACCCGTAACTCCAGTAATGGACACATCTACAGGACTTTCTGCATCTATTTCTGAAGCTGGTACAACTCGTTCAGATTTTTCGATTCGCTCAGTAAATGCGGATATAATTGGCTGAGACGGTATCTCCATAATTCGAATAACTTCATCTTCAGATACATTTTGGGACTTCTCTTCTTTGTCTACGGGTTTACTTGTTCGATTGGAACGAGTTTGTTTATTTGGTTTCTTTTTTGTAGGAGATTCTTTATTTTTCAAAGATTGTTTAATTGAATTAATATATACAGGAAACCTTTCGGCAAAGTACGGAACAAGAGCTTTACCTGTTAATAAAACAAGTCCAATTAACAATAAGAGAACACCTGCCAGAGCAGCACCTGCTGAATCGAAAAGGGAATAGAACATTGCGAATAAAAATGCACCTGCCATACCTCCGCCAAGTGCCCCACTTCTAGAAATAATGCGATCATTTGTTACTAGTAAATTCCATGTTTCTTTTAAAACCGAATCAGACATAAGAACTTGACTTGAAGTAAGTTCTTTAAATAAATACACATGACTAAATAAAATTAAACTTGCTAGAATAAACAAACACCCAACAACAATTCTATTTTTCCATCCTCCAGCTTTTCTATTAATCATTAAAATAAGAGCTTGGATAATAAGTATAAGAGGTATTGCTTTATGCCAGTTGCCAAATGTCAACATTGAAAATGAAGTAAGACCACGACCGACCGTTCCAAATTCAAAAATAATGATAACCGCTAACCCCAACATTACAAGTCCAATAACTTCATAAAATAAGGGATGCATACCATGTGGTTTTTTCTTTCTACCTTTACCTGCTGTCTTTCGACTGCCTCTTTTTTTCGGCATTTGTCTCCTCCTTTCTAAGTTTTAAAAAAGGATTTCCTACCGCACAGACGGCAAAGGAAATCCTTCGAAGCGATTCTATTAAAAACGTAAATCCTATTTAAGAAAAAGTTCTACCTAATTAGTATTCCATTATAATCGGAATAATCATTGGGCGTCTTTTCGTTTGTTGGTATAAATACGAACTAAGTGTATCTCGAATCTCTTGCTTTATGTTTGTCCAATCGAAAGACTTTTTATTCACATGTGTCTCAACAATTTTCCGAACAAGTTTTCGAGCTTCTTCTAACAGCTCTTCAGATTCACGAACATAAATAAAACCACGCGAAACAATTTCTGGTCCAGCAGCAATACGTTTTTGTTTCCGGCTTAGTGTAATGACTACTGTAAATATTCCATCCTGTGATAAAAGTTTACGATCACGGAGAACGATATTCCCAACATCTCCTACACCAATTCCATCAATTAGGATATTCCCTGCTGGAACACGTCCACTCATTCGCATCTTATCTTTATTGTACTCAACCACATCGCCTTTATCAGCAATAAAGACACTTGTCTTTGGAATTCCTGTCTGTTGAGCTAATTTCGAATGTGCAATAAGCATTCTGTATTCACCTTGAACCGGTATAAAATACTTTGGCTTCATAAGGTTTAACATCAATTTCAAATCTTCCTGACTACCATGACCGGAAACGTGAACATTCTTACTCGAGGTAAGTACAGATGCTCCAGCTTTCGCAAGTTCATTCATCGTCTGGAACATAGAAACTTCCATTCCAGGTGAAGGGGTGAATGTAATTAAAACGGTATCTGTTTCTTTAATTTGCAGTAGTTGATGATCCTTTTGAACAATTTTGGAAAGAGCATCAAGTGGCTCCCCTTTGTTCCCTGTTACAATGATTACAACTTTATCATCATCATACTTTTCAATATCTTCTACAGGTACTACAATATCCTCTTCAATTTCCAAATATCCTAAATTCTTACCAACTTCAAAGTAGCTTTCAAGACTCTTTCCGACAACAGCGACTTTCTTACCTGTCTCTACTGCAGTATCGAATACTTGTTGGATCCGAATAAAGTTCGAGGCATATAAAGCAACTAAAATACGGCCTTCTGCTCCGTGAAATGTTTTTGATAAATGTGTTTCAATAACGGATTCAGAAGTCGTGTAACCTGGACGCTCTGCTTCTGAAGAATCCGACATTAGTACAAATACACCTTGCTCACCAAGTGCCGCCATTTTCCCAATATCCGGACGGTATTTGCCTTTCGCAGATTGGTCAAACTTAAACTCTCCAGTATGGACAATTGCACCTTCACTTGTGTTGAAAACAATTCCTAGTGAATCCGGAATACTATGCGTTGTATTGAAAAATGTAACATGTGTACGCGCAAAATTCATCCGGCTTTTATTTGTTACTTCGAAAAACTTTACAGCTGTAGGTGATGGCATTTCTTTCAAATGTTCTTTAGCAAGTGCAATTGTTAACTTCGATCCGTAAACCGGAGCTTGTACTTTTTGAAGTAAAAATGCGATTGAACCGATTGCATCTTCATGACCGTGTGTTAAAAAGATTCCCTTTACACGTTCTTTATTTTCTACAACATAAGTAATGTCCGGAACAACGATATCGATTCCAAGCATTTCTCCTTCAGGAAACATAAGCCCGCTATCTACGATAAACATTTCTTCATCAATTTCAACAACGTACATCGATTTCCCTATTTCTCCAACCCCACCAAGTGGGATAATACGTATTAACTCATTTTTTATTTTTGACACATAATTTCCTCCTATTTCTTTCCCGTTCAGATTGACTGTCTTTTATTATACGGGACGAAACGGTCCTGTACAAATATTTAAAACACAAGTTCGTTATTATACATATTCATTTCAAGTTATAAGCACAGTAAAGGACTATGTATTGTCTTTCAAACAAAAAAAGCCGGCAACTTCAACCGGCCTTATTTATACGAAAATTGTACGATTCTTTTCATAATCTTTCCATACATTATCAAATTCATCATTGCAATCTCCATAAGAAATCAAAGGCAATCTAACTCTACCTGTACCAATGTTCATTTTTTTAAGTGCATACTTCAAAGGAACAGGATTTGAAGATGCAAATAATGCTCGAAATAAAGGTATTAATGCACGATGCATTGCTGCTGCTTCAGTATTTCGACCAGCTGAAAAGGCTGCAATCATTTTCTGCATATCATTTCCGACAATATGAGAGGCAACTGAAACAATTCCGTTTCCACCTATCGCAAGAATCGGTAACGTTAATGCGTCATCGCCGCTATATACGGAAAAGCTCTGATCCGTTTCGGTAATAATCGTTGCAATCTGCTCCAAGTCGCCACTTGCCTCTTTCACAGCCCGAATATTTTTAACTTTCGAAAGTGCAACAACTGTTTCCGGCAAAAGATTTACAACGGATCGACCCGGTATATTATACAACAGTATCGGAAGAGAAGTTTCCGAGGCAATTTCGGAAAAGTGAGCATACATTCCTTTTTGACTTGGTTTATTGTAATAAGGGGTAACAAGCATTATCCCATCCGCGCCTAGGCCTGTCGCTTTTTTAGTTAACTGCATGGACTCACTTGTTGAATTCGTCCCTGTACCTGCAATTACTGGAATTCTTTTATTTACAGTCGTAATTGTAAATGCAAGAAGGGCTTCTCTTTCTTCGGCCGATAATGTGGGTGACTCTCCAGTTGTTCCATTCACTACAATTGAATTTGAACCATTTTTAATTAAATGTTCAATTAAAACTCCCGCTATTTCATAATCAATTTTCCCTTCAGATGAAAATGAAGAAACCATTGCAGTTGAAATGCGACCCATCTCCATACAAATCAGCCCTTTTCATTAATGAGACATTCTGCGATTTGGACAGAATTTAATGCGGCTCCTTTTAACAAGTTATCTGTTACAACCCACATATGAAAACCCTTTGGATGATCTGGATCTTTTCGAATACGACCAACAAATACAGCGTCCTCTCCTTCGGCAAATAGTGCCATTGGATAGGATTGCTTATCTGGATTGTCTTGTAGGACAATTCCGGGCGCATTTTCCAATAGTGATTTTATATCGGCAACAGAAGTATCTTCGTTTTCAATTTCAAAATAAACCGATTCGGAATGCCCAGAAACAACCGGAATCCGTACACATGTCGCAGAAACATGTAATTTATCGTCTTCAAATATCTTCTTCGTTTCATTGATCATTTTAAGTTCTTCGAGCGTGTATCCTGAAGAATCGAAAGCGTCAATTTGTGGTATCGCGTTAAATGCAATCGGATAGAAACGCTTCCCAGAACCTGTTGGCAATAAAGTTGCGTTATTCGTTGTACGACTTTCAAACTCAGTACTTTGTTTTTGAAGTTCATCAATGGCTTCAATACCGGCACCGGAAACAGCTTGATACGTCGAAACAATTACTCGACTTAAACCTAGTTTTTGTCGTATCGGTTCAAGTGCTGTTACCATTTGTATTGTTGAGCAGTTTGGATTCGCTATAATACCCGAATGTCGTTTTAATGCCTCGGGATTAACTTCTGGAACAACGAGCGGTATATCTTTAATCATACGGTAAGCACTTGTATTATCAATTACAACCGCTCCTCTATCAACCGCTTCACTTACAAACATTTTAGAAATGTTTCCCCCAGCACTAAAAAAGGCGATATCAATTCCCTCAAATGATTCTGGAACTGTCTCTTCTACAATAAAAGTTTGGCCATTTGCCGTAATTTCCAATCCTGCAGATCTTTTGGATGCTAGTAGTTTAATTGAATCCATAGGAAAATCTCTTTCTAATAACTTTTCAAGGATTTTTGTTCCAACCGCACCAGTCGCTCCGACAATCGCTACATTTACTTTTTTCATTCTAATTCTCCCCTTCAGCACTTAAGCAGTTCTAATGGAGAAATTATATCACAAGACTGGACACGATGTATCAAAACATTCATTTTTTTTCGTGTATGATGAGTAAAGGCTGCAGCTGTCTATTTTCAAGAGCGGCTATAGCAGCGGGGACCATCAGTGAAAAATCAGATATGAGTGAGTTCGGTTTTTTGAATGGATCATCCTGTCCAAAGGGAATAAAAAAGACGTTTTTCATGTTTAGGAGCTTCATAATATTGATACCGTTCAATCCGAGTGCATCATTTGTAGAAATGCCAAGTAAAACAGGACTACCGTTTCGTAACGTAGCTTTTGCACCCATTAACACTGGTGAATCGGTTGAGGCATTGGCAAATCTACTAAGTGAATTTCCTGTCATTGGAGCAATAATCATACAATCGACAGGCGTAGTCGGACCAAATGGCTCAGCTCCAACAATAGTAGATATAACTTTTTCCCCAGTTGCTTCTTCAATCCTTCGAATCCATTCCTCCCCGGTTCCAAACCTTGTCGCAGCTGTAAGGACCGAATGAGTAATAACTGGTACTACTGTTGCACCGGCATCGATGAGAGACTCGATGACCGGAATGATTTCATCATACGTACAATGCGAGGCTGTAATACCTAAAGCTATACGTTTTCCTTGTAGCATTAGTTTCCCCTTTCATCTTCTATACATCCTTTCAAGCGCATCCGCCAAAGCAGTTGCCGCATCGATAGGAAAATGTATCCCCGGAAGTCCAGGGAGTATTGTATAGTATTCAGATACCCCGTTAGCCCTTAGGCAACCGGGTGCCGATGCAAGATCAAAGATGCGAAGTTTCGTATGACTACTAGGGGTTAACCACTGCGAAGGAATTGTGTTAATGAGACAACCTTCCTGTAATTCAAAATCACTCGTAAGTTTCTGAGCGCTATAATGATTCGCTAATGCTTCTCCAAGCTGTGTATTGGAACGTGCAAGAATCGTAACATGTGCACCTAGTGAGGCTAGAACATCGGCTACCATTTTTCCAACTTTACCCAAACCCGCTACAAAAAAAGGTTCCCCTGATATAACTCGCTTCGTTCGAGTATAGTATTCCGCAATAAAACCTTCTGCCGTGAGCCTAGCATTTCTCCAAACAAATTGTTCCTCTTTCAAAAAAGAATGGATTTCCAGACCCGCATCTAAAAAAGGGCGAAGCCATTTATCATCTGCTACACCCACAAATAACTTTGTTTCTTTTTTTAGTAATTTTACCGGAAAATCGCCTTTCAATTGCAAGATTGGAAAAACAATATGATTTGGCCTAAATTCAATAATTGTCTCTTCTAATTCCGAAATTACAATATCTGATTCGAAATAACGGCATAAATGACCACGACTCGCCATGATTTCACTGCAAACTGCAATTCGTCGATCCGAACCAATGAACAGCCAACGATTATCACTCATCAAAATCGGCCTCATGCATCGTGCTCGCCTTCGTAAACAAAATTCGATGCTCACCTATCAAAACAATGTCCTTCCAAGGAATATACTCATCAGACTGTTCTTGGCGGCCTTTAAAAGAAAAGCGCCCAAATTTCTTCTTTATTTCAAACCCTATAATATCACCTGTTTTCGTATTAAATATGAGATCAGTATCCGCTAAAATCCCATATCTAATCCCATCCTCCACTTGAATTAATTCTTTTTGAGCAAGTTCTGAAAGTAACATCGTCATTCCCCTTTCCTTTATCTTCATTCATTATATGAAACGAAGTTGAAAAGCTGACTCTATTTACAGTTAGAATTTTATACGATGTACAATTTCTTTAGGTCCAATAATAGAATTCGAGCGTTTATTCACAAATATTTTTTTAGCCATACGAAGAATACCCTCGATGTTTACCCCATCAATACGGGAAATCACTTCATCAATTGTTAAGTGTCTATTTAGTAAAAGCTCATTATTACCATTCCGATTCATTCGTGATTCTGAACTTTCAAGACCAAGTATAAATCCGCCTTTTAATTGTTCTTTTGCATTTAAAATCTCATTGTCTGTTACACCTTTTTCAAGAATCGAATCTATGACAACATTAATTGTGCTGTATAATTCCGATAGTTTCTCAGGGGAAGTCCCAGCGTAAATCACAAACGCCCCTGAATTGATATAAGACGAGTAATACGAATAAACCGAATACGCAAGACCACGCTCTTCCCGGACTTCCTGGAATAATCTAGATGACATCGCGCCACCGATAATACTATCCAGAATTGCCAGATCATACATATTTGGATCACCTAATGAGATTCCCGGAAACCCCATACAGAGTTGTGCTTGCTCGATGTCTTTTTCTTTAACCCAAACACCTTCGAAGAATTCTGGAATTTCTAAATCCATTTCCACGTGTTCCTCATTCGATTGAAATGAACCAAATTCCTTTTCAATTTGTTGAATCAATTCCTCATCGTAATTTCCCGCTACTGAGATAACAATTCTTTCCGGCCGATACATTCGTTCCATAAAATTAAGTATCGTTTCCTTATTAAATGTTTCAATCGTTTTCTCTTTGCCAAGAACGGGTCTTCCAATTGAATGATTTCGGTACATATTTTCCCAAAGTATTTCATGCACATCGTCATCTGGCGTATCTTCTACTGCTGCAATTTCATCAAAAATAACCGATTTCTCTTTTTCAATTTCCTCGTTAAGAAATGTTGAATTGAAAAACATATCTGCTAGAATGGATAACGCTTTTCCTGAATGATTGTTTAATACCGTTGCAAAAAAGCATGTTGATTCTTTTGATGTGAAAGCGTTGATGTCTCCACCCATACGGTCAAATTCTTCCGCAATCATACGTGCACTTCTAGTACTGGTCCCCTTGAACAGCATATGTTCAATAAAGTGCGCAATTCCACTTTCAGCTTCTTTTTCATTAGCGGAGCCCGCTTCAATCCATACTCCAAGAGCTACTGATTGGACATATGGCATATGTTCATGAATAATTCGTGCGCCGTTCGCGCAAATTTGTTTTTTTATCATTCGCGGATTCCCCCTAAAATTAATTTGTTAAAGAAAGAAAAAGCCTCCTAATTCACTTTATGTGAAAAGAGGCTTTTCAATGTAATTCCTATTAATTATTTATTCGTTTGCTTTTTCGGCAGCTTTTTTCTCTTCTAGTAAAACAACTTTTCTAGAAAGGTTTACACGGCCTTGATTGTCGATTTCAATTACTTTAACGAATAGCTCCGCGTCCATTTTCAAAACGTCTTCTACCGCTTTTGTGCGTTCTTCTGAGATTTCAGAAATATGAAGAAGACCATCTTTGCCTGGGAAGATTTCAAGGAATGCCCCAAACTTTTCAATGCGCTTCACTTTCGCCATATAATATTCGCCAACTTTTGCTTCGCGAACAATATTTTCAATCATTTTCTTCGCTTTATCGTTCATTTCGTTATCCGGCGAAGAAATGTAAATCGTACCATCTTGCTCAGTATCGATTTTCACGTTAGTAACTTCAATTATTTTATTAATTACTTTTCCACCAGGTCCGATAACGTCTCGGATCTTGTCTGGATTGATTTTAATCATAATAATTTTCGGTGCATATTGAGACAACTCTGTACGAGGTTCCTCAATTGCTGTATTCATATGTTCAAGAATGTGCAAACGCCCTATTTTAGCTTGTGTCAATGATTCTTCTAAAATTTGACGAGATAGACCATCAATTTTGATATCCATCTGTAATGCTGTAATTCCTTTTTTAGTACCCGCTACTTTAAAGTCCATGTCGCCAAGATGATCTTCCATCCCTTGAATATCCGAAAGAACTGAGTAGTTGTCCCCTTTTTTTACAAGTCCCATTGCGATACCCGCAACTGGAGCTTTAAGTGGAACACCCGCATCTAACATCGCCATTGTCGATGCACAGATTGAAGCCTGTGATGAAGACCCGTTCGATTCTAACACTTCTGCTACAAGACGGATTGTATATGGAAATTCTTTTTCATCAGGAAGTACAGATAGCAATGCTCTTTCTCCAAGTGCTCCGTGACCAATTTCACGACGACCCGGTCCACGAATCGGACCTGTTTCTCCAACACTGAAGTTCGGGAAGTTATAATGATGCATAAAGCGCTTAGAGTCTTCAATACCAAGTCCGTCAATGATTTGAACTTCTCCAAGTGCACCTAACGTACAAACGCTTAGTGCTTGTGTTTGTCCACGTGTGAAGAGTCCTGAACCATGTGTTCTTGGAAGAATGCCAACTTCAGAAGCAAGAGGACGTATTTCATCCAAGCCACGACCATCTGGACGAATTTTTTCGTCAGTTATCAAACGACGAACTTCATCTTTAATAATGTCCTCAAGAATGGCCTTCACTTGTTTCATTGTTGCATCGTCTGATTCTTTTTCCTTATAGTGCTCCATAACTTCAGCTTTCACTGCATCAATTGCATCTGCACGAGCATGTTTTTCATGTGTTTGAATTGCTGAAATAAGTTTTGCTTCACAGCTTGTCTTTATTTCGGACATCAATGTTTCATCTAATTCATATAATGCGATTTCCATCTTCTCTTTGCCGACTTCAGCAATGATTTTTTCTTGGAATTCGATCAGTCGAACGATTTCACTATGACCAAACATAATTGCTTCTAGAATAATGTCCTCAGTTACTTCCTGAGCACCCGCTTCAACCATGTTAATTGCGTCTTTCGTGCCTGCTACAACTAAATCTAATTCACTTTTTTCTAACTGATCTGGTGTAGGGTTGATAAGAAACTCTCCGTTAATACGACCTACTTGAACACCAGCAATTGGACCTTCAAATGGAATATCCGATACAGAAAGTGCAAGCGATGAACCAAGCATTGCCGCCATTTCTGATGAACACTCATGATCAACAGACATAACGAGTGAGATAACTTGTACATCGTTACGGAATCCGTCCGCAAATAGAGGACGAATTGGACGGTCAATCAGTCGGCTTGTTAAAACAGCCTTATCTGAAGGTCGACCTTCACGTTTAAGAAAACCACCGGGAATTTTACCGACAGCATACATCCGTTCTTCATAGTTCACTGTTAATGGGAAGAAATCAAGACCTCTTGAATTTTTTGATGCTGTTGCAGTTGAAAGAACCGTCGTATCGCCGTAACGTACGAGAACTGCTCCATTAGCTTGTTTAGCAAGTTGACCTGTCTCCACGATAAGCTGTCTACCTGCCCAATCGAGTGTGTATACTTTTTTACCTGTCATAATCGAACCCCTCTCCGTATTCCAGTCTAAACCGTATACGTTGTATGTATTATTATTAGTGTAATTGAAAGCCCTAAGTGAATACAAGTTTTATCATTAATAACCACCATCAAGGCGCATTGTTACAGTATAGCACTTTATTCAACGTTCTAGTAAATATTAAGACAAAATGATTAACCAATCTTTTACGCTAAGAAAACCGGTAACTAAATCGTTTAGAGAAAACTGTTTTTTTTGGGGTTGTCCTTTTTAAATTGGATTCCAATTGCCATGTTGCTTTCCGTTCCAATCGGACGCGTTCCGAAGGGCGTGGCTTGCACTCTAAGCAACTAAGATTGTACATTACAAATAGAGAGAATATATAGAAGATCTTTCTTACATAATTTTATATTAGAACATAAAAAAAAAGCGGGCAAGCCCGCTTTAATTGTTTTCTTATTAACGGCGTAGGCCGAGCTTAGCAATAAGATCACGGTAACGCTGAACTTCGTTGTCACGAAGATATCTAAGCAATCTACGACGAGTACCAATCATTTTCATAAGGCCACGACGTGAGTGATGATCCTTCTTATGAGTAGACAAATGTCCATTCAGGTTATTGATATCTTCAGTAAGGATAGCGATCTGTATGTCTGCAGATCCTGTATCATTCTCATGAGTTTTGAACTCATTAATCAATTCATGTTTACGTTCTTGTGTTATAGCCATCCTATTCACCTCCTAATTCAAAATATCCCCGGCTCCCGAGCAAACGTTGGTGATTCGCCTTGCAAAGGAGCGGTTCGTGCTCTTCGCACTCATTTATAATACCACTCACATTATACAATTGCAACAAATACTAAATTGCTGTAAGAGTTTTAAATGCAGTTGATTTGTCCTTGCCAATTTGTTCGATAAGTGCATCGATTGAATCAAACTTCTTTTCATCCCGAATATGACTTATCCAATCAACCATCACTTCTTTACCGTATAAGTCCCCTTCAAAATCCAGTACATGGACTTCAACAATTGACCGTGTAATTTCAGGGTTGTTAAATGTCGGTTTTACACCGACATTGCAAACTCCATTATAAACAATTCCATCCACGAACATACGGACTGCATAAACACCGTTCTTCGGTAGAACAGAACTCACATCAGGCAATACATTGGCCGTTGGAAAGCCAAGTAAACGACCTCTTTTTTCACCGTCAACAACTATGCCAACTGTGCGGAATTGTCTGCCTAAAAGTATCGCCGTCTTTTCAACATCTCCTGCTGATAAAAGCTCACGAATGCGAGTTGAAGAAACTTTCTCCTCACAATCCACTACTTTTCGAACAACAGTTGTGCCGTATTTACCATCTGATAACAGTTCCATATCTAACATAGTACCGGCACCTTTTGAGCCAAATGTAAAATCAAAACCAGCCGTCACATGTTTTACGCCAAGTTTTTTAATAAATACATTAATAAACTTTTCAGGCTGTAGTGCTGCAAGTGACCAATCAAACGTTACGATGAAAACAACATCAATGCCCATTGACTCAAGAATCCTCAACTTTTCAGCTTCTTGAGTAATGTATCCTACTTTGTTTTTTCCATCCCCAAATAGATGTGACGGATGTGGGTTAAAAGTCATCACAGCTGATTGTATTCCGAGCTCCTCCGCTTTTTTCTGGGCTTCCATAATCACTTTAGAATGTCCTTTATGAAGTCCATCAAAAAAACCGATGGCCATCGAAAATTGTTGATTTGTATTAATTTCCACTTTATTTGGATAGTGCAATTTGTAAACTTCCAAATTAGTTCCCCCTTACAATATTCAACGGAAACATCTTATTTGGCTTCATTAAACCAGGCTTTGTTGGATGCTTAATGTAGATGGCAATTGCTTTTTCATTATATGTAAAAACAACTGCTTGTTCTTTTCGAAAGATGGAATGTTCTTCCAATACTTGACCATCTGCTATTTTAGTATACATCTCATCACTAATTTCAAGTGACGGAAAATCAAGAAGTGCATCTTCAAGTGGTCTAAGGAAGGACTCAATCTTGTCTTCTTTTTTCAACTCGGCAATCTCAGAAAGTGTTCGACAATCTGATTGGCTATACGCTCCCGAAATCGTTCGGACAAGAGATGCCATATGAGCCGGGTACCCTAGAAGTTCCCCTATTTGTACAGCAAGTGTTCGAATATAAGTTCCTTTTCCACAAGAAATACGAATCTTAAATGTAATCTCTTGTCCACTATAGACAGATTCAGGATTTAATAATTCAAGTTCGTGAATGCTAACCGTTCTCTTAGGCCGTTCAACTTCGATTCCCTGACGAGCATACTCATATAATTTACGTCCATTCACTTTGACAGCTGAATACATTGGTGGAATTTGTTCAATGTCACCAGTGAGCTTCTGAAGCGCTTTTTCAATTTCACTGACGTTGATTGTCTTATGAGAAGAATCCGTTTGTACAATAGCACCATCTGCGTCTTCCGTTTCCGTCGAAGTCCCAATGGAAACAACAGCTACATATTCCTTACCCATATCTGTAATATACTCAGCAACTTTTGTAGCTTGGCCAATACATATCGGTAAAACACCTTCCACACTTGGATCCAATGTGCCTGTATGACCAACTTTTTTAGTACCAAGAATTTTACGTAATTTAAAAACACAATCATGTGAGGTCATCCCTTTTTCTTTCCAAAGGGGTAGTATTCCATTCATCTGAAAACTCCTTCAAAACAATCATTTATATGTAAGAAAGGAAGTCGGAAAGTCCTATTGGACACCGACTTCCCTAGTATTATTCATCTTGTTCTTTTTTTACTTGACTCAGTAGACTTTCAATTCGACTACCATATGCAATTGATTCGTCAAATTTAAATTCAATCTCAGGCGTAATTCGAAGTCTTATACGTTGGCCAATTTCTGTGCGTATAAATCCTTTAGCTTGTGAAAGGCCTTTAAGTGTTTGATCTTTCTCTTTATCGCTACCAAGAACAGAAATATAAACAGTCGCTTGTTGAAGATCTCCAGTTACCTCAACATCCGTTACAGTAACGAAGCCAATTCTCGGATCTTTTAACTTTTGCAAGATAATATCACCGAGTTCTTTCTTCATTTGTTCCGCGACACGATTCACACGTTTTGACATGGATGGTCACCCCAATTCACTTTCAATAATAATCTAATGTAAGATTGGATAACTCCCATTCTGGATTGGATTCCAAAAACCGGATTGCCCTTCTTACTTCTCGTTCAGCCGCGTCTTTTGACGAGGCCGTTGCAACGAGACCAATTGTCGTTCGCTGCCAAAGGTCTTGATGATCGATTTCTGCGACGGACACATTATATGAATTTTTCGTTCGATCTGTCATTCTCTTTAAAATCGATCTCTTTTCCTTTAAATTAGCGACCATCGGAATGAAGAAACTACATTCCGCGTAGACAATCATGTACGTTTAATTTCCTGCATGATATAGGCTTCAATAATGTCGCCTTCTTTCATATCATTGAACTTCTTAATTGTAATTCCACATTCGTAGCCTTTTGCAACTTCTCTTGCATCGTCTTTAAATCTTTTAAGTGTATCAAGTTCTCCTTCAAAGATAACGATGTTGTCACGAATGATACGAACACCTGAATCACGTGTAATTTTACCATCAATTACATAACTACCAGCAATTGTACCAATTTTAGAAACAACAAATGTCTCACGTACCTCAGCTTGACCGATCACTTTTTCTTCAAATTCAGGATCGAGCATGCCTTTCATTGCAGATTCAATTTCTTCGATTACTTTGTAGATAACGCGGTGTTGACGAATATCAACGCCTTCCGCTTCTGCTGCACGTCTTGCATTTGTATCAGGACGTACGTTGAAACCAATTACAATCGCATTAGACGCTGCAGCAAGTGTAACATCTGACTCATTGATTGCTCCGGCTCCGGTGTGAATAAGTTTCACATTGACGCCTTCCACTTCAATCTTCAATAGAGATGCAGCCATTGCCTCAACTGTACCTTGAACGTCTGCTTTGACGATAAGATTTAATTCTTTTACATCGCCTATTGTCATTTGTTCGAATAGGTTATCAAGAGTAATACGTGTTTTCTCTCCGCGTGATTCTTGGATTGCTTCACTTGCTCTTGTTTCACCAATTTGACGAGCCGTTTTCTCATCTTCAAAGACAACAAAACGATCACCCGCCTGAGGTACGTCACTTAAACCTGTAATTTCAACTGGTGTTGACGGTCCAGCTTCTTTCACACGGCGACCAATGTCACTAATCATTGCACGTACACGGCCATATGTGTTTCCTACTACAATTGGATCACCGACATGCAGTGTTCCATCTTGTATGAGTAGTGTTGCAGCTGATCCTCGTCCTCTATCTAGTTGCGCTTCAATGACAGTACCACGAGCACGAATTTTAGGATTCGCCTTAAGTTCCGCAACCTCAGCAACGAGTAAAATCATATCGATTAACTCTTCAATTCCTTCACCTTTAAGTGCAGATATAGGTACGAATATTGCATCTCCACCCCATGCTTCAGCAACAAGGCCGTGATCCGTCAATTCTTGCATAACGCGGTCTGGATTCGCTGATGGCTTATCCATTTTGTTTACTGCAACAATGATAGGAACGTCCGCTGCTTTCGCATGGTTAATCGCTTCAATTGTCTGTGGCATAACACCGTCGTCAGCAGCTACAACTAATATTGTAATATCTGTAACTTTTGCACCACGTGCTCGCATTGTTGTAAAAGCAGCGTGACCAGGTGTATCTAAGAATGTAATTTTCTTGCCTTTATTTTCGATTTGGTATGCACCGATATGTTGTGTAATGCCGCCTGCCTCGCCTTGTGTTACTTTTGTATTTCGAATTGAATCTAAAAGAGTTGTTTTACCATGATCGACGTGACCCATAATTGTAACAACGGGTGGACGTTCAATTTCATTAGCTTCATTCTTTTCTTCATCAACTTCATCAAAATAAACTTCAAGGTCCGTGTAGTCAATACGAATTTCTTCTTCTACTTCAACACCGTATTCAGCACAAATCAGTTCAATCGTATCTTCATCAAGTTCCTGATTAATTGTTGCCATAATCCCTAGCATGAATAACTTTTTAATAATTCCTGAAGGTTCGCGGCCTAGTTTACGGCCTAGTTCAGCAACTGTTAGTGATTCATAGAAAGTGATTTTTTCCGGTAATGGCTTCTCCACCTTAGGAATTGGATTCGCAGGGCGGTATCTTCTTCTACCTTGGTTAATACCTCTTGCAGGTGGACGGCCACCACGACGATTCGGAGCTCCACCTTGTGGAGGACGGCCGCTAGTTGGTCTAGGAGCAGTTCCACCACCTGTTGTACTCGCAGATGCGTTCGAGTTTGGACGACTTGCGCCACCTGTTGATGCTGGACGACTCGGTCCACCCGTTGATGCTGGACGGCTTGCGCCACCTGTTGATGCTGGACGGCTTGCGCCACCCGTTGATGCTGGACGGCTTGCGCCACCTGTTGATGCCGGACGGCTTGCGCCACCTGTTGATGCTGGACGGCTTGCGCCACCTGTTGATGCCGGACGGCTTGCGCCACCTGTTGATGCTGGACGGCTTGCGCCACCTGTTGATGCTGGACGGTTTTGTCCAGTGCTTTTAGTATTTTTAACCACTTCTTTTTGGTCGCCGCTTTTCACAATTGGTGTTTCTTTAGTTTTACCACCAAATGATTGATCAAGCTTTGATATCGCTTCAGTATCTATTGTTGACATATGATTTGTTACAGAAACATTTATTTTTGTAAGTTCATCGATAACTTCCTTACTCGACCGATTCACTTTTTTCGCGTATTCATGTACACGTATTTTCGTCATTGGCTCACCCCCGGTTATATTCGTTGAGGAGTTCGGATAATTTCCCGGCAAAACCGGCATCCGTAATTGCGAGGACCACTCGCGATTCTTTCCCAATTGCATGTCCAATTTCTTCTCGATTACCAAAGACATGCATCTCAACGTTGTTAAATGAACATTTATCAGTAACTTTTTTTATCGTATTTGCGGAAGCATCATTTGAAACGATAACCAAACGTGCATTTCCGTTCCGAACTTCTCGTATTGCTAATTCTTCACCAGTAATAAGCATCCTTGCACGTGTCGCCATTCCAAGCATTTGAAAAATCTTTTTAGCATCTTTCATTTTAATGCCTCCCGACGAATTGCGTGCAGAAGTTCATCATAAATGTGATCAGGTACGGCTGTTCCAAGCTGACTTTGTATGGAACGATTTTTACGTGCTGTTTCGACTGCCTCTTCGGATTTGGACACATATGTCCCACGACCGGATTTCTTACCTGAAAGATCGACTGAAATTTCTCCATCTTTCGGAAGAACGATTCGAATCATTTCCTTCTTGGGAAGCATTTCACCCGTTGCCGCACATTTACGTAAAGGGACTTTTTTCATTTTCGACATGTGTATTCACCCTTTCTTTATCAGGCCTCGTCGTCTGAATATAAATCGATTGTAACATCTTCAGTATCCGTTAACGTTTCATCATCGAAATAAGGATCTTCTGAAAGCTCATGGCTCACAATGATTTCAGTGCCCGCTGGTGGATAGATACCAAGTTCACGAGCATCGGTTTCACTTTTAATATCAATTTTCCAACCCGTAAGCTTAGCAGCAAG
Organism: Sporosarcina sp. FA9; assembly: GCF_051550205.1. Lineage (GTDB taxonomy): Bacteria > Bacillota > Bacilli > Bacillales_A > Planococcaceae > Sporosarcina. The sequence goes on along the minus strand of NZ_CP188819.1, from coordinate 1,409,225 downwards.
TCTCGCATTTTGTCCTCTTTTACCAATTGCTAGTGATAATTGATAATCAGGGACTACGACTGTTGTTGACCTTGCGTCTTCACTTACTTGAACGTCAAGCACTTTTGAAGGACTTAGTGCGTTTCCTACAAAAATAACCGGATCTTCAGACCATTCAACGATGTCTATTTTCTCACCATTCAACTCATTAGAAATCGATTGTACACGTGCGCCTCTTGCTCCAACACATGAACCAATCGGGTCAACCTCATCGTTGTTTGTATGCACCGAAATTTTAGAACGATCGCCCGCTTCACGAGCAATCGTTTTAATTTCAACGATTCCTTCAAAGATTTCAGGCACTTCCATTTCAAATAACCGACGTAGTAAACCCGGATGTGTTCGAGAGACAAACACTTGTGGACCACGTGATGTGCGTTCAACTTTTGTAATATATACTTTGATACGGTCATGAGGTTCATATGATTCCGTTTGAATTTGTTCTCCCACCGGAAGTACTGCTTCTACTTTACCGAGTCCTACGTATAAGTTGCGTGCATCTAAGCGTTCAACAATACCATTTACAATATCGTCTTCTCTATCCACATACTCTTCATAAATCATACCGCGTTCCGCTTCACGCACACGTTGAGTAACGACTTGTTTAGCTGTCTGTGCAGCAATACGGCCGAAATCTCTTGGTGTTACTTCTTCTTCTACTACATCTGCCAGTTCATAAGCCGGATTAATTTCTTGTGCTTTTTCTAAAGAAATTTGTAGACGATCATCTTCAACTTCCTCAACAACATCTTTTCGTGAGTAAACTTTCATTGAGCCTTTATCAAGATTTAAGTCGACTCGTACGTTTTGTGCTTGATTAAAGTTTCTTTTATAAGCGGTTAATAATGCGGCTTCGATTGCCTCGGTCAAAACTTCTCTAGAAATACCCTTCTGTTTCTCAAGGGCCACTAATGCATCGAGTAGATCACTACTCATGTTTAATCACTCCTATATTCAATTATGCGGAAAAGTCGATTGCTAAACGTGCCAACGCAATTTTTTCTTTGTCGATTAAGACGCTTACTTTTCTCGTTTTAATACGTATTTCAACTTCTGCTACGTCGTCGCCATATGAAAGCAAATAACCTTCAAACTCTTTCATCCCATCGATTGGTCCATATGTTTTAATGAAAACAAACTGACCAATTGCATTAAGAAAGTCCTTTTCATTTTTCAGTGGTCTCTCAGCACCAGGTGATGACACTTCAAGAAAATAATTCTCTGTGATTGGATCTGTACGGTCAAGTTCATCGCTAAGTCTTTCACTGACGAGAGCACATTGATCAATATCGATGTCTCCGCTCGGTGTGTCGATATATATACGCAGGAACCAATCGCTACCTTCTTTGACATACTCAACATCTACTAGTACCAATTCTAAGTCATTTACAATCGGACTGACGAGTTGTTCGACCACTTCCGTAACTTTAGTCATCTAATCCCTCCCTAAAATTCAGTGAAAACACTACAGAACAACAGAAAAGAGCGGGGAATCCCACTCTCTCTGTGCAAGACTATTACAAAAGTTGTTCCCATCATACCATACGATAAAGAACGTTGCAAACAATGCGCCACAGCCTATATAAAGTGGCGTATTGTTTTATGAGTAGTTAAAACAAAGACAGCTGATTCGCTTCAGGCATTCCCTCTAGACAACCAAGAGAATCTAAATAATCGGTTATCGTTTTAGATACTCGACCACGTTGTTGTAAATCCTCTTTAGATAGAAACTCGCCATCTTTTCGAGCCTCAACAATAGAATTTGCAACGTTTGTTCCTAGTGATGGAATTGAGTTGAACGGCGGAATGAGCGAGTTCCCCTCAATAAGAAATGTCGTCGCATCCGATTTATATAGATCTGGCTTCGCGAATGAAAAGCCCCGTTCGCACATTTCAAGGGAAATTTCAAGAACCGTAAGTAAGTTCTTTTCCTTTGGCGAGGCTTCCAAACCTTTTGCATTTATTTCATTGACCTGTGCACGAATCGTCGCTGAGCCTTTCGTCATCGCTAATAGATCAAAATCTGAAGCTCGTATTGTAAAGTAAGCTGAGTAATAAAGTATTGGATGATGCACTTTAAAATATGCGATACGTAATGCCATTAATACATAGGCAGCAGCATGTGCCTTCGGGAACATATACTTAATTTTTTTACAAGACTCAATATACCAATTAGGTACGCCTTCTGCTTTCATTTCAGCTTCAAACTCTGGTGTCAGTCCACGACCACGCCGAACGGATTCCATGATGCTAAACGCTATTGAAGGCTTTAACCCTTGATAGATTAAATAAACCATTATATCATCTCGACAACCAATCACATCTGAAAGCACACACGTCTTATTCTTAATTAATTCCTGCGCGTTGCCAATCCAAACGTCCGTCCCATGTGACAATCCCGAAATCTGAATGAGTTCCGAAAATGTTGACGGTTTTGTCTCTTCTAACATTTGACGCACGAACCGCGTTCCGAATTCCGGAACACCTAAGGTACCTGTTTTACAGCCAATTTGTTCCGGAGTCACGCCGAGCGAAGACGTGCCACTAAACAACTCCATAACTCCTTTATCATCAGGTGGGATTGTGAGCGCATCGATGCCTGATAAGTCTTCAAGCATTTTAATCATTGTCGGGTCATCATGACCAAGAATATCAAGTTTCAATAAATTGTTTTCAATTGAATGAAAGTCAAAATGTGTCGTCTTCCACACCGAGTTCAAATCGTTTGCGGGAAACTGAATCGGTGTAAAGTCGAAAATATCCATTGTGTCCGGAACAACAATAATTCCACCGGGGTGTTGCCCGGTATTCCGTTTCACACCAGAACAGCCTAGTACCAGTCTGTCAATTTCTGCTCCGCGCAAATTCAAGCCATTATCGTTCATATATCCACGGACATACCCGTAAGCCGTTCTTTCCGCAACCGTCCCAATCGTTCCCGCTCTGTATACAAATTTTTCACCAAAAAGTTCCTTTGTATAATTATGAGCTTTTGCCTGATAATCTCCACTGAAATTGAGATCGATATCCGGTACTTTGTCCCCTTCAAAACCAAGAAACGTTTCGAACGGAATATCCTGGCCGTCCTTTTTGAACATCTTTTCACAAGAAGCACACTCTTTGTCTGGAAGATCATATCCTGAACTTACAGACCCATCCGTGAAAAATTCTGCTGTTTTACAGGACGGACAAATATAATGCGGGGGTAGCGGATTCACTTCCGTAATTTCCATCATCGTTGCAACGAATGAGGAACCAACCGAACCACGGGAACCTACGAGATACCCATCGTCAAGTGAACGTTTTACGAGTTTATGGGAAATTAGGTAAACAACTGAAAAACCGTTCCCAATGATTGAGGTAAGTTCTTTTTCTATTCGTTCTACGACGATTTCAGGTAAATTCTCACCATATATTTTATAGGCCATTGAGTAAGTCAGTTCTTTTACTTCCTCTTCCGCACCTTCAATTTTAGGTGTATACAAATTATCTTTTATTGGTTTCACGTCGCCGATTCGGTCTAGGATCGAGCGTGGATTATCGATCACAATCTCTTCCGCAACGCTTTTACCAAGGAATGAAAACTCTTCAAGCATCTCATCTGTCGTTCGGAAATGAACAGCAGGTAAAGCATGTCTGTTCATGGGATTCGCTCCACCTTGTGAACGGACAAGCACTTTACGGAATTGCGCATCGTTCTCGTCAATATAGTGGACATTTCCAGTGGCACAAACCGGGATTCCGACTTTCTTCCCGAGTTTCAACAGCTTTCTCATAATGTCTTCCATATTCCATTCGTCGCGAATCAGTTCCATTTCGATAAGATGTGCATAAACGGATTTCGGATGAATTTCAATATAATCATAGAATTTCGCAATTTCTTCAACTTCCTCAGGTGATTTTTGCATCAGTCCATTAAATACTTCCCCTTTGTCACATCCTGAACCGACAAGCAGTCCTTTTCGATACTTGATAAGCAAAGAGCGCGGGATGCGTGGAACTCTGTAAAAGTAATTCATATGGGAATAAGAAACGAGTTTGAATAAGTTTTTTAATCCTTCGTCGTCCATTGCTAGGAGCGTACAATGTGTGGGTCTTGCCCTTTTGTATGTATCGCCCCCACCGACATGTTTGTTAAAGTCATCCAAATAAAGAATGCCTTTTTCTTCGGCCTCACTGAGCAAGCGTAAAAACAAATGACCCGTCGCTTCCGCATCATAAATTGCACGGTGATGTTGCGTGAGTTCGATGTTGTATTTTTTTGCCAATGTGTTCAATCGATGATTTCCCATTTCCGGGTGCAAGAAACGAGCCAGCTCGAGTGTATCAATGACGGGATAAGCAGTAATTGGTAACTCCGCCTTCTTTAGCGCTTCATACAGGAAACCCATATCAAAAGATGCATTATGAGCAACGAGGATTGAATCGCCAATCCAATCGCTAAAATCCTTTATGGCTTCCGATACAGATGGTGCATCCTTTACCATATCATCTGTAATACCCGTCAATTTCGTAATGAGTGCAGAGATTGGATACCCCGGATTTGAAAACCGTTCAAACGTATCAATGACCTCACCATTTTTTATCTTCACTGCGGCAAGTTCAATAATCGTATTGTAAACGGCTGAAAGACCCGTTGTTTCCACGTCAAACACGACATATGTATCATCTTCCAGTTTCCTGTGCTGTTCATTGTAAGCAATTGGCACACCGTCATCTACAAGATTTGCTTCCATTCCAAAAAGTACTTTCACACCAAGCTTTTTTCCTGTTGAATAAGCTTCGGGAAATGCTTGGACGTTTGCATGATCTGTTATCGCAATCGCTGGATGTCCCCATTTGGCAGCTTGTTCAACTAAAGCCGATGCCGATACAACAGCATCCATTTGACTCATCGTCGTATGAGCGTGAAGTTCAATTCGTTTACGATCTTCAGGTGCTTTATCTTGCCGTACAATAGGTGAAACTTCCATTACGTCTTGAGCCATCATGATGAGATCTCGAACGAATGTATCATTTTGAATACCACCTCGTGCTCGAACCCAAGCTCCTTTTTTCAACGTTTTCATCAGTGCAGCGTCTTCGTCATCTCGAGAAAACATTTTCACAAGAATCGAATCTGTGTAATCCGTTACTTTTATCGTTAATAACGAACGCCCACTGCGGAGTTCTTTTACTTCTACATCGAAGACGAAACCTTCAATTATTACCCGACGTTCTTCATCTTGAATTTGTCGGATTTCCAAAATTGGTTCATCATTTTTAATGGGTGTACCCAGTCGAAACGGTCCCTGAGGAACGCCATTTTCTTTTCGATTTGTTTCCCGTTTCTTCATATCTTCAAGAGCTTTTCGGCCATACTCTTCTTCTTCAGCTTGCCTTTCGACAATAAACGCAAGACGCGCTTCCTCCGCACCGTTGTCATCTTCTGAAATTGTGAAATCAACATATGGTTTCGAAAAACCAAAAGAAGTGTAGGCATCCGCAAGTAATATTCCATATTTACTTTTTAACGTTTGAAGTTCCATATCGTTTGTGCAAAAAAGAACCATTTTCCCACCAGTCATGACCGGTTTTTGATTGCTAAGTAAGTCTCGAATCGGCGGGGACATCCCACTTATCCCTTCAAGAGCAAACGGCCAGTAGTGTGCAAACGATTCTTCAGCCATTTCACTATTGTCACTCGTGATTTCAAGTCGAATCGTCGCAATTGCAGCGAAAGCCTGATTAATTCGTTCCGAAAAAACTCGATATACTTCTATCGGTAAAGGTTTGTCCAGTTTTAAATTGAATTGCCAAACTCTCGATTTCTTGTGTATACTCACTCGCTCTAGTGATGCATTTTCAAAATAGGTGACAACTTGGTCGTCCGTTAAATCAATTTGCTGTAATAAAAGATGCAGTTTCATTTTTCCATCATTCACTTGGTCCATGAGCATCCCCCTTTTTCATAGTAGCGAAAAAGAAAGGAAGTACCGATTGCCGGACTTCCCTTCCTTCATTTATTCAGCTCCAAAAAATGCTTGCAACTTCTCTGTAATTTCTTCTTTCGGCCATTCCGTGGATTCTCCGGATGATCGATATTTCACTTCAACAATTCCTACTGAAGCTTTTTTCCCAACAGTAATACGAATTGGTAAACCGATTAGATCAGAATCTGCGAATTTGACACCCGCTCGTTCCGGTCGGTCATCGTAAAGAACTTCGAATCGATAGGACTTCAATAATTTATATAACTCATCCGCCAGATCTTTCTGCGCTTCGTCCTTCATATTAAGAGCAATTAGATGAATATTGAATGGCGCAAGATTCTTCGGCCACTTTAATCCATGTTCATCATTATACTGCTCTGCAACAGCTGCCATGATACGAGAAACACCAATACCGTAACAGCCCATTTGATAGTGCTGATTTCTGCCGTTATTGTCTAGGAAGGTTCCTTCCATTGGTTCACTATACGTTGTGCCAAGTTTGAATATATGACCGACTTCAATCCCTTGGGCAAACTTAATCGTTCCTTCGCCGTCCGGTGTAACATCGCCTTCCTGGACAAAACGTAGATCCGCATAGCGGTCTACTGCAAAGTCCCTCTCAGGATTAATGTTTATCAAATGGAAGTCATCCTCGTTTGCGCCACACACTCCATTCACAACTGAAGCAATTGCGTGATCTGCAATCACTTTTAAATCGAGCGGAAGTTTCACAGGACCAATCGAACCAACTCCACATGATAGAAGTTCTATAACATCGCCTTCATATGCAAATTCAACGGTATTCGCACCTAATGCATTTTTCAATTTAATGTCGTTGATTTCATGATCGCCTCTACAAAGAACAGCAACTAACCTCTCATCCGCTTTAAAGATGAGCGTTTTGATACACTTAGTAGCTTCTGTATCTAAAAACGAAACAATATCATCAATTGTTTGCATATTTGGTGTGTAAATCTTTTCAACTTCCAATAAAACCTCATCCGACTTCTCGAATGATGTATTCATTTCAGCCATTTCAATATTCGCAGCATACGGAGAGGTATCGCTGTAAGCAATCGTATCTTCCCCAATTTCGGATAGCGCCATAAACTCATGAGTATCCGTACCGCCTATTGTTCCGCCGTCGGCAATAACAGTTCGGAAATTAAGTCCAAGCCTCGTAAAGATGTTCGTGTACGCTTGCTTCATATCCTGATACTTTTCATCAAGGCTTTCTTCTGTAGCATGGAAAGAATAAGCATCTTTCATAATAAATTCACGGCCACGAAGCAGACCAAAACGAGGACGTTGCTCATCTCTAAATTTCGTCTGTATTTGGTAAAGTGTTAACGGTAGCTTTTTATATGATTTCACTTCATCGCGCACAAGTGAAGTAATGACTTCTTCATGTGTTGCACCAAGAGCAAAGTCTCTTTGATGACGGTCTTTTACACGAAATAATTCAGGTCCATATGAATACCATCTTCCAGTCTTCTGCCAAAGTTCAGCTTGCTGTAATGCCGGCATGAAAACTTCAACAGCATCGATTGCTTCCATTTCCTCACGAATAATCAGTTCTATTTTACTGAGAACTTTTTTCCCTAGAGGTAGATACGAATAGATACCGCTTGCATTCTGGCGAATAAATCCTGCACGCAGGAGTAGTTGATGTGAAAGTATTTCCGCATCGGATGGAACTTCACGCATTGTAGGTATAAATGATAAAGATTGTTTCATGTATATTCCACCCCTTTTTAATTTTTAAATTTTATCTAAAAAAAGAATGTTTGAATATCATTCCAAGTAACGACGAGCATCAGGAGCATAAGCAACATAATCCCAACAAAGTGAACCATACCTTCTTTTTGTCGATCAATCGGCTTACCTCGAACAGCCTCAAAAAGGAAGAATAATAATCTACCACCGTCAAGTGCAGGTAGTGGCAATAAGTTCATAATTCCTAGGTTTATACTTAGCACCGCTGCCCAGTTCATTAAGCTGAAGATACCAAACTGTGCCACCGTTTCAGTTGCCTTATAAATGCCTACAGGACCATTTAAATCATCTATTGTAAACTTCCCTGTTACAAGCATTCCAAGCAACTCAAAAATTCGTTTAAACCATAAAACAGTCTGTTCTCCACCAAAGTAAAATGCTTTTAAAACATTCTTTTCAACCGGATCCGCATAGATAACTCCAATCTGACCAAAGTCTTTTCCAGCCTCTGTAAGTTTCTTCGGAATCACTTCAAGAAGAACAAGATCATTTCCACGTTCTACTTGAATTTTAAGGAGCACTTCAGGATTCGCCTGAATAATTGCCGCAAATTCAGTCCAAGTCTTAACCGGCTCACCATTTACTTCTTTAACATAATCATTTTTTTCCATTCCAGCTTTACTTGCTGGCCCATCATTATTCACATCCGAGATAATAGGCTCATTAGTAGGAAGCGTCGGCACACCTTGAATTAAACCGATTGCCAAAAAGATGAAGAAGGCAAGAATAAAGTTAAACAACGGTCCCGCAAAAATAGTCATTGCACGATGTCCAAGAGACTTCGAGTCAAACTGCCTGTCGTAAGGGGCGATTATTGTCTCTACCCCTTTTTCTACAACGACGGCGGTTTTGGAAATATCAAATCGAACAAGTTCACCATCGTCATTGTATCCTTCGATAAAAAGTTCTTTATCAAAATCGGATGATTCCGTTTCTAAAAATAATACATCTGGATTAGAGACATTGCGATTTAAATAAACCTTTTTAACTTCTCCAGTTTCCGTGAACGTAAGTCCGACACGAAAGCCTGGTTGAAGTTCAATTTTGTCTAAATCTTCTCCGGCCATTCGAACATATCCACCCAAAGGTAAAAGTCGAATAGTGTACAATGTTTCACCTTTTGTAATACCTAAAATTTTCGGGCCCATTCCAATTGCGAATTCACGCACCATAATTCCAGCTCTTTTCGCAAATAGGAAATGCCCTAATTCGTGAAAGAAGACAAGGGAACCGAAAATGATAATAAACGCAATTACAGTCTCCATAAAAAACCACCTCAACTGGCTTTGTAAACAGAAATCTAAATTTCCATTCTAGCCGATATTAAAAACTTTCGCACAATACCGATTCAACAATTTCACACAACAGAAGAAGATTCGTTTACCTCATTGCAAACGGGTTCTTTCGATAGTTTATTCTACCATACCATAAACCATTTTCCGAGTGAGTGAATCGACTTCTAGTACTGCTTCTAAATTAGGTATAGAAGTTGTTTGATGTTTATTCATTGCCCTCTCCACTAATTCCTCTATTTTCAGGAAAGGGATTTTCCCTTGCATAAACAATCCAACCGCTATTTCATTCGCTGCATTCATTACTGTAGGCATTGTTCCGCCTTCTTTACCTGCAGCATAAGCAAGTCCCAGAGCTTTATATCGCTGAAAATCCATTTTTTCAAAATGAAGTTTCCCAATTTCTTCAAGACGTAGCGGTTTAGGATTTCGCATCATTATCCGGTCTGGATACGTGAGTGCATATTGAATCGGAACGCGCATATCCGGTGATCCGAGCTGCGCAATGACACTCGTATCTTCAAATTCAACCATCGAGTGGATGATGCTTTCTCTATGTAGCAAAACATCGATTTTTTCATAAGGTATACCGAAAAGATGATGTGCTTCAATTACTTCAAGTCCTTTGTTCATCATCGTAGCGGAGTCAATTGTGAGTTTGTTCCCCATTGACCAGTTCGGATGAGCTAAGGCTTGTTCAACTGTAACTCCTGACAATTCTTCTCTTGTTAAATCTCTAAAGCTTCCACCAGATGCTGTTAAAATAAGTCGGGATACACGGTCGACGTTTTCACCATTTAACGCTTGGAAAAGTGCTGAGTGTTCACTATCTACAGGAAGTAGCGGCACATTGTATTTACGCGCTTCCGTCATAACAAGATCTCCGGCAGCAACAAGTGTTTCTTTGTTAGAAATCGCAATTGTAATTCCCGCCTGAATTGCTTGAAGTGTGGGTTTTAATCCTACACTGCCAATCACGGCATTTACAAGTATATCCGCACCTGCAAAAGCAGCGACCTCAACAAGCCCTTCATCCCCATGAACGAATTGAATCAATGGGTACTCAGATTTTAATTGTACTGCATCTTCAGGTCTTATTACCGAAACAATCTTTGGTGAATGTGCGGAAGCAATTTCCCTTACCTTATCCATATTCAAACCAACTGAAAAAGATACGAGCTCAAACTTTTCTGGATTTGAATTAATAATATCCATCGTCTGTGTTCCAATGGACCCCGAAGCACCTAATAGGCTTATTTTTCTTTTCATAATGCCACCCTTTCCGTTATGCAATGAAATGCAATAAATGAAGTAACGGCAAAACGAAAAGAAGACTGTCAAATCGATCCAATATTCCACCATGTCCTGGGAGGAGATTGCCTGAATCCTTCACGTCATAATGCCTTTTAATTGCAGATTCGACAAGATCACCGAGTTGTCCCACAATGGACGCGATGATTGTAACGATTATAAGTATCGGATACGTGGAGGCAACAGGTACGAAATACTGAAAAATACATGCAAAAGTAATTGCCCAGATGATTCCGCCTACAAATCCCTCAACCGTTTTATTGGGAGATATTTCTGGCCATAATTTCCGCTTTCCAAATTTTCTTCCCGTTACATAAGCCCCTGTATCCGTCATCCAAATAACTATGAAAGCATACACAACATATTCAATACCAAACATTCTAGTTTCGATTAAATAATAAAATCCAATACCAACGTATAATGCCCCAAGTATCGAGAATGCAACATGGTCGAACGTAAATTGGTTTTTAACGACAACTGTGTATATTAGTAAAAGCAGAACACCCGCGAAGGCAAGTTCAATTTTTGTATAACCGAGTACATCATATATCCAGCCGGTCCAACTTGCCGGTATAAGTAATACGGCAAGTATTATCCAAGAAATTAAGCCCGGAAATGAAAACAAGGTTAGATTTTTCATTCGCAAAATTTCAAAAAGGCCTATTGTAGCAATTAAATAAATTGCAATCGTAAACGGCAGCCCTCCAATAATAATGACTGGAACAAAAAAAGCCAATGCAATAGCTGCCGTTATTATTCGTTGTTTCAAGCTTCCTTCTCCCCTTCCACACTCCCAAAGCGGCGACTACGTGACTGAAAGTCCTTGATTGCATCAAACATGCACAGTTCATCAAAATCAGGCCATAATACATCTGTAAATGTGAACTCCGCATAGGCAAGCTGCCATAGCATGAAGTTAGAAAGTCTTACTTCACCACTTGTTCGGATTAGTAAATCAGGTTCAGGCAAATGGGCTGTCATTAGATGCGACTCAATTTGAGTTTCATCAATATCTTCTATTGCTAATTTTCCTTCAGCAACAAGATTCGCTATTTTTTTTACAGATTCAACGAGTTCGAGCCTACTTCCATAATTCATCGCAAAATTAAGTGTCATTCCGTCGTTACTTGCAGTTTCTTCCATAGCTCTTCGTATTGCATCTTTAGTATGGTCTGGAAGCATACTAAAGTTACCAATCATTTCGACTTTGACATTTTGCTCAATAAGTTCGGGAAGGTAAGTGCTTAGAAATTCTCCGGGGAGCTTCATTAGAAAATCGATTTCTACTTTTGGACGTTTCCAATTTTCTGTAGAAAACGCATAAAGTGTAAGTACTTTAATGCCAAGATCACTTGCAACGCGTGTAATCCTGCGGACAGTTTTCATTCCTTCATGATGCCCAGCGACCCTTGGCAAGTTGCGTTGTTTTGCCCACCTGCCATTACCATCCATAATGATTGCAACATGGGCAGGAATCTTTCTACTTTTTAACAAAGCGATTTGGTCCGACATTTTAATATCTGGCACTATCGGTTTTTTTCGCATTAGTTTTCCTAGCATATCGTTTCCTCCACTCGACTACTTTTCGGAGCAAGTCATATCTATCGTACCAAATTAGTCGATAGATTTCATTTAAATTTTATGTTTTAAAAGACAGTCTTCGGTAGTATAAGTATAGCTCTACCTATACAATATGCAGTTTCTTAGCTTTATTCACAAAGTCTAATCCTTTATCAAGAATATATTCTAACCGCTTAATTATTAAGACTAATTAAAATTTAATAAAAAAAATGACGCCCTGAAATAAGGACGTCTCAAAATATAGAAAGTTCTTCTATCAGATTTCCATGATTTCAATTTCTTTATCATTCGCCATATCATCTATCTTTTTTATATAAGAATCGGTTAGCTTTTGGACGTCTTCACCACTACGGTGTAGACCATCTTCCGTAAGTTCTCCGCTCTTCTCAAGCTTCTTCGCTTCGTCATTCGCATCGCGGCGAACATTACGAATTGCGACTTTTGCTTCTTCTGCTTCTTTTTTCACAAGCTTCACAAGATCTTTCCGGCGGTCCTCTGTCAATGCTGGAACAGAAAGACGGATGATTGTGCCATCATTGGATGGTTGAATACCAATGTCGGATTTCATGATTGCTTTTTCAATATCACCTAGAATTGACTTATCATAAGGTTGAATAACTAATAGGCGCGCTTCTGGTACAGAAATTCCCGCCATTTGATTGATAGGAGTTGGCGTTCCGTAATAATCAACAGTTATTCTATCGAGCATAGATGCATTCGCACGCCCCGCACGTATATTTGCGAGTTCCCGTGAATAAGCACTAATTGCTCTTTCCATTTTGTCTGTCGCTTCTTTCAATAGTGCATTCGACATTACAAATTCCTCCTGACGACCGTCCCAATTGCTTCACCAAGTACGGCTCTTTTTATATTTCCTTTTTCCATTATCGAGAACACCACTAATGGTATATCATTATCCATGCATAGTGTTGATGCAGTAGAATCCATTACTTCAAGACCTTGACTAATAACGTCAATAAATGACAGTTCCAAATACTTAACTGCAGTTTTGTCAATCATTGGATCAGCGGAATAAACACCATCCACATTATTTTTAGCCATTAGAATTACATCAGCTTCTATCTCCGCTGCTCTAAGTGCTGCTGTTGTATCTGTGGAAAAGTAAGGATTGCCTGTTCCGGCTGCAAATATAACCACACGTTTTTTCTCAAGATGACGTATTGCTTTACGACGTATGTATGGCTCTGCAACTTGTCTCATTTCAATTGAAGAAGATACTCGAGTTTCAACACCAAGTTTTTCGAGGGAATCTTGAAGAGCTAAAGAATTCATAACAGTCGCAAGCATTCCCATATAATCCGCTGTCGCTCGGTCCATTCCCATTTCGCTACCAACTTTACCACGCCAAATATTTCCACCGCCAACTACTACAGCGACTTCAACATCTAAATCGACGACTTCTTGTATTTGCATAGCAACTGATTTGATAATGTCGGGTGATAAGCCGAAACCTTTTTCACCTGCAAGTGCTTCACCGCTTATCTTTAATACGATTCGTTTGTATTTTGGGTTGCTCATTTGTACCCTCCATTTATTCAGATTTCTCAAAAATAGGGAACAGCACCAAAGTGTGTTCCCCATTCACTATATTATGTGCATTCGTATTATTTATTAATTTGACCCATTACTTCTTCCGCAAAGTTTTCTTCGCGTTTTTCAATTCCTTCACCAATTGCGTAGCGAATGAATTCTTTTAAAGTACCGCCTGTTGATTTTACAAAATCGCCAACTTTTTGATCTGAGTTCTTGACGAATGATTGATCTAGAACACAAATTTCTTCAAAATACTTACCGATTCGACCTTCAACCATTTTTGCAACAATGTTTTCAGGCTTGCCTTCATTAAGTGCTTGCTCAGTAAGAACTTTTTTCTCACGCTCAACTTCTTCTTCAGAAACTTGGTCACGTGAAACATATTTCGGATTTAGAGCAGCAACATGCATTGCAATATCCTTAGCCGCTTGCTCATCAGTAGATCCTTCTAGTACTACAAGCACACCGATACGCCCGCCCATATGCAAATAAGGACCGAATGAGTCAGCATCTGTTTTTGTACGAATTTCAAAACGACGAAGTGTTAACTTCTCGCCAATTTTAGCAATCGCATTTGAAATGTGATCTGCAACTGAGAGATCGTTAAACATTATTGTTTCGAGTGCTTCTTCAGCTGTAGCTGGTTTTGTTTTTAGAAGGTGCTCTGCAAGTTCTCTAACAAAAAGTTGGAACCCTTCATTTTTAGCAACAAAATCTGTTTCAGCATTCACTTCTAGAAGAATTGCTTCGTTTCCTTCAGTAAGAATAAACGTAGTACCATCAGCAGCGATACGATCCGCCTTATTGGCAGCACTAGATAATCCTTTTTCACGTAAGAAATCAATTGCAGCTTCTAAATCACCATTTACTGATGTTAATGCTTTTTTGCAGTCCATCATCCCTGCACCTGTTTTTTCGCGTAGTTCTTTAACCATTTGCGCCGTTACTTTTACTGTCATTTTTCATTCCTCCAAAAATATGTCATCTATTGCTAGAAAAAGACGATAAGAGGATATAGCCACTTATCGTCTTTTATTTACTAAAGGTTATTCAAAACGATTACTTAACTGTAACTGTTTCTACTTCTTGAACTTCTTCTTCCTCTTCGCCTTGTCTAGCTTCAAGCAAAGCGTCAGCCATTTTGCTAGTAAGAAGTCGTACTGCACGAATCGCGTCATCATTCGCAGGAATGATATAATCGATTTCGTCTGGATCACAGTTCGTATCAACAATTCCTACAATAGGAATGTGTAATTTAATTGCTTCAGCGACCGCAATACGTTCTTTGCGTGGGTCGACGACGAACATTACGTCTGGAACTGCTTTCATATCCCGGATTCCACCTAGGAATTTAACTAATCTTTCGTGCTCTTTGTTCAACTTACCAACTTCTTTTTTAGGTAATACTTCAAACGTTCCGTCTTCTTCCATACGCTCAATTTGTTTCATACGTGCTACGCGTTTTTGGATTGTACCGAAGTTTGTAAGTGTACCACCGAGCCAGCGTTGATTAATATAGTACATTCCTGCACGTTCTGCTTCTTCTTTAATAGCATCTTGTGCTTGTTTCTTTGTACCAACAAAAAGAACTTTTCCACCATCTTCTCCAACTTGACGCATGAATGCATATGCTTCTTCAAGTAGTTTTACCGTTTTTTGAAGATCGATAATGTAGATACCGTTACGTTCCACGAAAATAAATTTCTTCATTTTCGGGTTCCAACGACGTGTTTGGTGTCCGAAATGTACACCTGCTTCGAGTAATTGTTTCATTGAGACTACTGCCATTTTATAATTCCTCCTGTTTGGTTAAATTCCTCCGTACAAATCATTCACTGAAATGACCTCTCGGCACCATTTCCAATGTCCTTGCACGTGTGTAGTAATACCATTAGATAATATAACACATCTAATTACGTTTTGCAATATGTGTTACTTGAATTTCAAAATTAGTTCTACTTCTGTCTTTCCTTTACCAAGTACTTTAGCAATCTCTTCAATTGTTTTTCCATCATCGTGAAGCCGAAATACTTTTGTCCGATCATCCATTTCAAGATCATCAGGTATGGGCGATGGCATCAAAGTTTTACCATAGGATTTTATCGCCAAGTTCATAGGTGTAGAAGGTGCATTCACCTTGATAGACTTGGTCGCCTTCACAACAGAAGGTGGAATTGGTTTTTGAGTGCTCGTCTTAGTTAACTCCACTGCAGAGAGCTGTTGAATTAATCTATTGTTTTCGTCTTGCATCTCGGATAAATAAGCTGTAATCGAGTCATCCATTTGCTCCATTAACTTCTTCTGTTTTTTCTCAAGATCGTCAAATTTCGACACTTTCGTATATAAGAGCGCTAAGAAATAAAAACCGATAATTTGTAGTATGAATACTATTATTAAAAAGACAATTGTCATTTTAATTACCCTATAAAGTCAACGAATGATCCTTTATAAGGATGAATCGTTTTCTTTTCCTCTTCATTATTTCGTTCTGTCTCATCTTGTTGATGTGGATTGTCGCCATTTTTCTTATTTGAATCCATTTTTGCATATTCAGCTGTTTCCAATACCGTTTCTCGATTTTTCAATGTTTGTCGATCCATTAAGGCGTTTGCTTGGTCTTGATTTAACTGGGATTGCTGTTGTTTATGTTCCGCAATTTTTCCAGCTTCAAATGTTTTAGGGATTGCTATTTGAAGTTCAATTCCTTTTAACCCCATAATATCCCTCCATCAATTATTTCAGGAGAAAGCCATTCTTTCAGCTTAAACAATGCTTTCGAGTGAATTTGAGAAATCCGGGATGTAGACAAATTGAGTATCCCACCAATTTGAGTCAACGTTAGTTCCTCTGTATAAAATAAATTCAAAACCAGTTGTTCATTTTCATTTAAATCTTTAATTTTATTTACCAAATCACCTATCAACTCAGTCTTAACTAATTCTTGTTCCGGTGAAGTAGAACTTTCATCTTTAATAACAAATGAATTTACTCCGTCGTCTTCATCATCATTCATTTTTTCATCTATCGATAAAACATTCGAAAAGTAGTGTTCGTGCATTATTTGAAAAACTTCTTCTAAAGTTATCCCCATATGATCTGCAACTTCTTCGGGTTCAGCATGACGCATGAGAACCTGTTCTAGTTTCGCAACTTCTATTTTAAGCTTTTTTGTTTTATCTCTAGATGTTCTTGGCAACCAATCTTCTTTTCGCAGTCCATCAATGATTGTACCCCTGATTCGGAAGGAAGCATACGTTTCAAATTTCAAATCCCGTCCGGTATCAAACTTTGTAAGTGCATCAAAAAGCCCCTGAAGTCCAAGACTAAGAATATCATCTCTAGAAACGTTGCTTGGCAATCCTGAGCTGATTCGCTGCACATGATAAGTGACGAGGGGAGTATATTTTTGAACAAGCAAGTCCCCGGCATATGGGTCCCTGTCTTTTATCCAGCGATTCCAACACTCGGCTTCTTCCATCTGAACTTGTTTTGACATCGAATACCTCACCTTCCATGATGATTCCTTCCGATAGCTATTGTCAATCTAGTATAGCATATGGCAAATAATGACGGAAAAAGGCGTCTGAACTATTCAGACACCACAAATTTCTAACCTAGACTAAAGTATTTATCTTTGGTTTTATAGTTATTTGGCGTCTAAATGCATTCAATTAAATTTCAACTGTCCCTTTATTTACAGTTCGAATGGAGAGCATCGAAGTTAATGGATCGAACTCAATTGTTCGACCACTGGACCCACCCACATCCTCTGCAACAATTGGAATGGATAAACGTTTTAATTCATTTTTAACGGCTTCGATATTACGCGGCCCGATTCGAATCGTATCACTAGATCCAAATTGAAACATTTGCGCTCCACCGGCAATTTTTGCTTTTAATGCCATCGGACGAACACCTTCAAGTTTTAATAATTCCATAAGCCCATATATACCCGTGTCAGCAAATTTTGCACTATTGATAGCACCATTCTTTACAAGTCCTGAATCGGGTAGCATGACATGTAGTAAACCTGCAATTTTTTTACGTTCGTCATACAATACGACTCCAACACAAGAACCAAGTCCAGAGGTTCGAATCGTTTGTGGCTGTTTCACAAGATTCATATCTGCAATTCCAACTCGAATAACTTCTTTCACTGTAACCATATTACATTACACCAAGTGATTTAAAAATTGTTATATATGAAGATGGATCTGGCAACAAGAAAAAATGTCCCGTTATTTTTTCCGTGCCATTTGAACTTTCTTCACTGATTTCAGTATTAATAACAATTACCTCGTCGCTTGTCTGAGATATTTCAATCAAGCCAAAACTAACAATTGCTCCGACCATGTCTACTCCTAGTGAGGGTACTGTTGGGAAAATCCTTAAACCGGTAAAGTCTGACAAAGCTGATAAATAAGAACCTGAAAGAATATTACCAAGCTCTTGCATTGCAGATATTCCTATCTCTGAAAAAGGTGGAGTGTTAAAATTAAATGTTTCATCACCTATTAATTTCTGAATAAAGCGATTCGCACTTTCTATAGACAGTACAAAAAACATACTACCTGAAAGGTCCCCTTCAATACGGAGAAAAATACCTGCCACAATCTCCTCAGCACCTCCAGCAAGATCAAACATTCCCTCAAAAGAGACAAGATCTACCTTTGGCACACGCATATCAATTTTACGATCAAGCATTTGAGAAAGTGCGGTTGCTGCATGTCCAGCACCTATATTACCAATTTCCCGGAGTACATCAAGGTGCATATCGGTAATAGGTATATCAATACTCATCAGTTGCCACCTGCTTTATTGGCTCCAGTACTCGTTCCAAATCAAGCATTACAAGAAGTCGTTTACCGACCTTTGCAACTCCAGAAATAAATTCAGACTCTACTGTTCCAACAACTTCGGGCTGCGCTTCAATTAGCTCAATAGGGATATCCATTACATCATTTGCAGCATCTACTATTAAACCTACGTTGTATTCTTCTAATGAAACAATAATAATTCGGGTTTGATCATCTACTTCTTTCAATTCAATACCAAAACGATCACGTAAATCAACTATTGGTGTGACCAGTCCACTTAAGTTAATAACACCTCGAACATAACTAGGCGTCTTCGGAATTCTAGTAATTAACATTAGTTTTTCAATTGAATGAACTACATCGACTTTAATTGCATATTCTTTGTCCATTAACTCAAAGACGACGACTTTCATATCGGTTTGTTGTATTGTTTCAACCATTTTTTTCACTCCCACTTATTTGATTAATGCATTGCAATCCACAATAAGGGCGACTTGTCCATTTCCAAGAATTGTTGCTCCGGAAATTGCAAATACACTCTTCAAATAGTTACCAAGTGATTTGAGAACAATTTCTTGTTGGCCAATAAATGTGTCAACAACAAGTCCTGCAAGTTTTCCGCCTTTTCGAACGATAATAACAGACTGGAATCCATCATCATTTGCATCTAAGTTTGGCATTTCAAAAATCTCTTTTAAGTTAACGAGCGGAACAATACTTCCACGGAAATCAATTACTTTCTGATTATGTGCATTCATTATGTCCGATGTTTGAATTATTGCAGTTTCAATAATAGACGATAAAGGAATTGCATAAATTTCCTTCGCAAGTTTCACAAGCATTACAGAAATAATTGAAAGCGTGAGCGGAAGTTGTACTTGAAACAAGGACCCCTCACCCTCTTTTGATTCAATTGATATAAAACCACCGAGCGATTCAATCGTGCTTTTTACAACATCTAAACCTACACCACGGCCTGAAACATCCGATATTTTATCGGCAGTAGAAAATCCGGAGGCTAAAATCAGTTCTGCCACTTGACGGTCGGTCAGTGATTCTGCAACTTCTTCTGTAATAATGCCACTAGATAAAGCCTTTTTAAGAACAGCTTTGCGGTTTACACCTGCACCATCGTCCTCGAGTTCTATAAAAACATGATTTCCTGAATGATAAGCCCTTAACGTGACTGTACCTTCTTCAGGTTTTCCTTTTGCAATACGTTCTGCTGGAGTTTCAATTCCATGATCCAATGCATTTCGAATGAGATGCACAAGTGGATCACCGATTTCATCTATGACCGTCCGATCTAGTTCAGTTTCCGCACCAACTATTTCTAAATTGATTTTTTTGTCCAAATCACGGGCAAGTTGTCGAACCATTTTCGGAAACCGGTTAAAGACAGTTTCCACCGGAATCATACGCATGTTCAGAATAATACTTTGCAAATCACCTGATACCCGTGCCATTCGTTCCACTGTTTCTGTAAGTTCAGTATGGCGAATTTCAGTTGCAATCGATTCCAAACGTCCACGGTCAATCACCAATTCTTCAAACAAATTCATTAAGTCATCCAGTCGTTCGATATTCACGCGTATTGTTTTGTTTCCTGAAGATGTGGCCCGAGTTGAAACAGCCAGATTATCCGAATCCTTTGCAATAGCAACTGTATTCCCAGTTGATTGTTCCTCTTCTCGAGACCTTTTACCCAGCAATAAAGATTCAGTTGTAATCGGAACAGCAAGTACTTCAACTACTTCAGAAACCTTCATTATTTTAGCTTGGATTACTTCTGCACTTTCTTTTGTAATCAAGACAACAACAAATTCCTCTTCAAACTCTTCATTTTCAAGTTTTTGAACGTTAGGAATAGATTTAATAATATCGCCAGACTTCTCTAGTATTTCAAACACCATGAAAGCTCTCGCAGCTTTTAATATACAATCGTCTCGTAAACGGATAGTTAGTTCATGGGCAGTATATCCTTGTTCAAATGATTGCGAAAGAACCGTCATTTCAAAATCATCATAATGAAGTCCCGCACCTTTGTTTATATCCTCAACCGTTGTCGCTGCAACTTCTAGGCTAGACTTGGAAACTGTAGTTGTTTCCCCCGCTTCAATCCGATTCAAAACTTCAACTACTTGACGAACATCTTTTTTTCCAGTACCGCCCGCCGCTATATCTAACACCATTTCTTCTAAGTAATCTACTGCTTGTAAAACTACATCAAAAATTTCTGTCGTTACTTTCAATTTATTATTACGAATGGCATCAAGGATGTTTTCCATTGTGTGCGTTAGGTCAGCGATGTCCGTGTACCCCATCGTTGCGGACATTCCTTTTAAAGTATGAGCTGAACGGAATATTTCATTTACAATTGCAAGATCCTCAGGATTTTTCTCCAGTTCTAAAAGATGTTCATTACATGATTGAAGATGCTCTTTACTTTCTTCTATGAACATATCTAAATATTGACTTGTATCCATCTTTTCGCCCCCTTAAAACTTTAAAATATCCATTATCTTTTTCGGTATATCTTGCAAATCTTCAACTTCATCAGCCAGTCCCGCTTCAACAATTGCTTTCGGCATTCCATAAACAACGGATGTTTGCACCGACTCTGCTATTGTAATCGTTTGACCATTATTCTTAAGTATTCCCATCCCTACTTTACCGTCGTAACCCATGCCGGTCATAATTACTGTTAAATAGTTTGGTTCTTTTATCACAGCTGCTGATTCTAGAAGAACATCTACTGCTGGTCGATGACCCGAACGAGGAGGTTCAATATCATCCAGATGAATGAAATAAGATTGTCCCAACTTTTTAATCTTCAAATGTTTACCACCCTGAGCAATATAAGCGGTTCCACTCAGTATAGGTTCGCCATTTTCCGCTTCTTTTACATGAATATTACAAAGCGTGTCTAGGCGGTCTGCTAAAGATTTCGTAAAACCAGGCGGCATATGTTGAACGATTAATATCGGTGCGGCAAATTCAGCGGGCAATTGTGTAAGTACAGCTTGTAGAGCTCTAGGACCCCCTGTAGATGTACCTATTATAACAAATGTTTTTGCATTTTTGATGAATACACCTTTATTTTGATCCATTTCTTGCTTTAAAGGTTTTGCGATTGGATTTAGGTCCTTTATTTTAATTGAAACTAAATCTTTTTCAACAGATTTTGGGTTGTGGAGTCTTGTGAGTTTAGAAATATGTACTCCCGATGCCGCAGCAACTTTTTTAACGATTTCATCTTCTACATCTATTAAATTTAGAGAGATAGCTCCACCCGGTTTAGCAACGAAATCAACAGCACCGTACTCCATTGCAAGCATGGTGTTTTCAGCACCTTCTTTTGTGGTACTCGAAAGCATAACTACGGGAACTGGATGATGTGCCATTATTTCTTTTAGTGCTTCAAGACCATCCATAATTGGCATTTCAACATCCATCGTAACAACATCAGGCTTTAATAACTTTACTTTTTCAATAGCATCTTTACCGTTACGAGCAGTTCCGATTACTTCAATATTTGGATGGTTACTTAGAAAATCGCTTATAAGTTTTCGCATGAATGCCGAATCATCAACAACAAGTGCTTTTTTAATTTTGCCTGTTTCCAAATCATCCATGTCCCTTCCTAAACATATTTTTTAGCCTTCCAAGAAACCGTTGTTTATTTTTAGGATCTATAGTTGTTTCTAACTCAACAAAAGTAGAAGCAATGTTTTTAATTTTTTTTGAAATTGGAGCGTTTGGGAATAAAAGAATAAAGGGCTTTTGAGCAAGAACAGCTTTATGAACAGAACCATCTTCCGGTAACAATCCTAAAATTGTTGTCTCCTTATCGAGAAACTTCCGCATCGCAAACTGCAGTCTTGAAACAGATTCAGTACCTTCATCATTTTTAGATACCCGATTTCCAACGATATGAAATTGTTTGTCCGGGTCTCTTAAGCAAATGAATTTCATCATTGAATAGGCATCTGTAATAGATGTTGGCTCAGTTGTTGAAATGACAACAATTTCATCAACAGCTAGAACTAAATCAATAACATGTTGAGTTGCCCCCGCACCCATGTCAAACAAAATAAAGTCATATTCTGTTTGCAAATATTCAAAAGCAGTAATAAGTCTATTAAACATTGCTTCAGACCATTCCATTACTGAATTAAGTCCAGAGCCACCTGAAATAAAATCCAAACCTTCTGGTGCTTTATTAATCACATCGGATAACTCATTACTTTCAGATAGATAATCTCTTAAACTATTGTTCGGGGTCATTCCAAGCAAAATGTGAATGTTTCCCATACCAATATCCATATCAATAATAATTACTTTTTTACCATATGAACTAAGGGCATAAGCGAAATTCGTCGAAAAGTTTGACTTTCCAACACCGCCTTTTCCACTAACAATTGCAATTGACCTAGATAACGGTTCCTGTACTTTTAGCATCTGACGTCTAAGTTTTTCTGCTTGATCATGCATAACGTGGATCCTTTAAAAGCATCGATATTAGCTTTTCAGCATCTGCTTCTGTAATATCTTCGGGTACTTCTTGACCATCGGTTAGATAGGCAACTCCAAGGTTAAATTCCCTAATAAGGTTAAACATCGGTCCTATTGACCCTGTTTCATCCATCTTTGTGAAAATGAATTTCTCAATAGGGAATGAGCTAAACTGCTGAACAATCGTTTTCATATCCTCTTCTTTAGACGTCATCGAAAGTACTAAGAATGATTCCATATCCAGTGAAAAGTCCACAAGTCGAATTAAATCTTCCACATATTTTGTTTCTTTATAGTTCCTGCCTGCTGTATCAATAAATACTAAATCCAACTCTGAAAACTTTACTAAAGCAGCTTCGAAATCCGTTTTGTTATAAACAATTTCAACTGGTGCTTGCAATAAGTTTGCATATGTTCGTAGTTGCTCAATTGCTGCAATCCGATATGTATCTGTTGTGATAAAACCAATCTTTTTCTTTTTTTCAAGTAAAGCGCGAGCGGCAATTTTGGCAATTGTTGTCGTTTTCCCGACTCCGGTTGGTCCTAAAACATTGATATACTTCTTAGTAAAGGATATACCCCCAAAAGGATTATGTCCGATTTCCTCAAGAAGGATTTCCCTAACAATTTCCCGTTGCTCATCATTCGTGAAATCATTTTTTTCTGTTTTCATGCGACTGTAAATTTCTTCACCGATTTGAGTAATACTATTTTCATTTAAACCTTGTGTTTGTAAATGGACGAGTAATTGCTGCATTTCATCCGGATAGCGAGAGTATTCTATTGATGGACGAATGTTTTTCAATATCTTTTTCATTTCATCCATTTCTTTTTTCAATTCCATAGTTGACGTATTTATCGCTTCAACTGGATATGAAGATTGTGTATGAACGGGTTCGATTTTTTTATTTACAGGTTCATCATAACCCGCGACGACCTCAACAGATTTCTTTTTAAAAAGACCAAGAAAACCTTTTGAGTTCACAACATTTGAACTGAGAATAAGTGCATCGTCTCCAAAATCTTCACGAACTTTTTTCATTGCATTGACCATTGTATCTGCTGTATAACGTTTCATCTTCATGCAATCTCCACCACCCCAACACTTTGGACTTCAATCGATGCTTCAAGTTCATTATAAGAAAGAACAGGAATTTGCGGGAAATATCGCTCCGTAACTTGTCTTAAATACATGCGAATTGCAGGTGTACATAAAATCACCGGTGATTGGTCCATTAATGCAACACGCTCAACTTCTTGTGCAATTGATTCTAGAATTTCCTGTGACTTTTGAGGATCAAGCGATAAATAGTTTCCTTGTTCGGTTTGTTGGATACTATCTGCAATCATTTTTTCTATTTTGCCAGAGACTGTCAGCACTTTTAACGACTGTCCGGTTGCGGCATATTGATTTGTAATTTGTCTTGCTAGTGCTTGTCTTACATACTCCGTTAATACGTCTACATCCGAAGTATATTTAGAATAATCCGCAAGTGTTTCAAAAATAATCGGTAAATTACGTACAGAGACATGTTCCCCTAATAGTTTTGCAAGAACCTTTTGAATTTCTCCAATTGAAAGCGGAGTTGGAGTTAACTCGTCTATTAAAATTGGATATGTCGCGTGTACATGATCAACAAGTTGCTTCGTTTCTTGTCTGCCTATTAATTCTTTAGCATTGGCACGGATCACTTCTGTTAAATGAGTTGAAACGACGCTTGGGGGATCTACAACTGTATATCCCAGAATCTCGGCATCTTCTTTCACATTTTCTGTAATCCATTTAGCTGGAAGCCCGAACGATGGTTCAATTGTGTCAATTCCTTCAATTGAGTCATTTCCACCAGGACTCATCGCTAGATAATGGTCTAAAAGCAGTTCCCCCCTTGCCATTTCGCTTCCCTTAATTTTAATACGGTATTCATTCGGTTGTAATTGAATATTATCTCGGATACGGACAACCGGTATGACAAGTCCTAGTTCAATGGCCAATTGTCTACGAATCATCACAACTCGATCAAGCAAATCTCCACCTTGCGTGGCATCTACGAGTGGTATTAGCCCATAACCAAATTCAAATTCAATTGGATCTACATTTAGCAAGTTGATAATGTTTTCTGGACTTTTCATTTCATCTGTCTCGATTTCTTCTTCCATTTCAAGCAACTCTTCTGGATCTTCTTTACCTTTACGCGACATAACAAATGCTCCAATTCCGAGAGCCAATGCAACTGGAACTGTTAAAATGTCGTTAATCGGTGTAACTAATCCAAGTAGTAATACAGTTGCTGCAGCAACGTAGAGAAGTTTCGGTTGACCAAAAAGTTGTTTCGTAATGTCAGCGCCTAGATTTCCTTCAGAAGCTGCACGTGTTACTACAATACCCGTTGCTGTTGATATTAAAAGTGCCGGAATTTGAGATACAATTCCATCCCCTACTGTCAATTGCGAAAAGAGAACGGCTGCTTCTGCAAATGGAAGCCCCATTTGGGCAACACCTATAATCATACCAACTAGAAGGTTAATAATAACAATAATAATTCCAGCAATGGCATCTCCTTTTACGAACTTTGTAGCCCCGTCCATTGCCCCGTAAAAGTCTGCTTCATTGCTTACTTTTTCTCTTCGTTTCCGAGCGTCAATCTCAGAAATCATACCCGCATTTAAATCCGCATCGATACTCATTTGTTTTCCAGGCATCGCATCTAGTGTGAAACGTGCAGCTACTTCAGAAACCCGCTCCGCACCTTTAGTAATAACAATGAACTGAATTAGAATGAGAATGACGAACACGACGAGTCCGACGACGACGTTCCCACCTGTTACAAACGTACCAAACGTTTCAACTACGCCCCCTGCATCTCCATTACTTAGAATCGCACGAGTTGTTGAAACGTTTAACCCTAATCTAAATAAGGTAAGTAACAGTAATAAAGTAGGGAAAATTGAGAACTGCAGTGCTTCTTGCATATTCATCGAAGTCAGAAGAACCATAAGTCCTAATGTAATATTAATAATAATAAGGAAACTAAGAAGCCAGGTTGGAAGCGGGATGACGAGCATTGCTACAACCATAATGACTGCTGAAAGTACACCTATATCTTTAAACTGCAAGCCATCCCTTCTTTCCTATGTTCAAATTTTACGCTGTATTCGGTACACATAAGCCAGTATTTCAGCAATTGCTTTAAAAAACTCTTCTGGCACACGGTCTCCTATTTCAACTTGGTCGTAAAGTGACCGAGCAAGGGGCCGATTTTCAACGGTTATTATTTCATGTTCTTGTGCAATTAACTTAATCTTCTGTGCAACAAAGTCGACACCTTTTGCAACAATAATTGGAGCATCCATCTTCCCATCATCGTACTTTATTGCAATTGCATAATGGGTAGGGTTTGTAATTACAACATCTGCATTTGGAACCTCTTGCATCATTCGGCGCATCGCCATTTCGCGCTGACGTTGCTTAATGCGCGATTTAACCTGAGGGTCCCCTTCAGTGTTTTTATGTTCATCTTTAATATCCTGTTTGGACATTTTCAGGTTTTTTTCATAGTCATATTTCTGATAAAGAAAGTCAAGTATTGAAATAAACAAGAGTACAAATGATGCAATAATTCCCATCATTACTGCAAGTTGTCCAACAGTTGTCATAACATCCCATGGACTTTTAAATGCCAATCCAAGTACTTTATATATGTTTGTATATACAATTACAAATGTGACAGATCCAATAAAAGATATTTTCAATACTGATTTCATTAATTCAACAATTGCTCTTATGGAAAAAATTCGTTTTAATCCTTTAATCGGATCAATTTTTTTCAAATCCATCTTCAGTGGTTCAGCTGTGAACAATACACCAAATTGCAATAGATTCGCTGCAACTGCTGCAACTACCGCAACTAACATAATCGGTAGAAGAACAAATGCCATTTGCAGTAAAACGTCCGTGTATATGATCATTACTGTATCTATATCATATTGGGTCATAGAGACATACTTTGTAAATGAGTGATAAAAAAAACTAAAAAAATGATTTCCCATGGACGCTGCTCCAAAAAACAAGAACATAAAAATCGACAGAAGAAGAATCGAGCTCGTTACATCTTGACTCTTTAACACTTGACCTTTTTTACGAGAATCGAGGCGCTTTTTCTGCGTGGCTTTTTCGGTTTTCTCACCTGCAAAAAACTGCAAGTCTAGCCGCAACAACATACTAGCCACCTCCAAGTAGAACCATTAAATTCCTCATGCTTATGATCATAAACTCAAAAAGCTTTTTCATGACTTCAATCATTACAACCATTGTTATTGTTAAAACAATAAAGCTGACCCCAATTTTAATAGGGAAACCTACGACGAATATATTCAATTGTGGAACAGCTCTAGCTGTTATTCCAAGTGCTAAATCGACCAGAAACAAAGTGGCAACAATCGGTATGGACATTTGAAAAGCGATTGCAAATGATGCTGCAAATGTTTTAATAACAAACTCAACCACACTTGCACTGCCAAACGCCGGCCAAACTTCATCGATAGGAATAAATTGATAACTATAATAGATTCCATCAAGCAGTAAATGATGTCCATTAAGTGCAAGTAATAATAAAATTGCCAGCGAGTTGAAAAACTGACCAAGAAGTGGTGACTGAGCACCCGTTTGTGGATCAATGATATTCGCAATTGCAAAACCCATTTGAAAATCGATAAAGCCACCTGCAACTTGGATGGCTGCCATAATAATGAATGCAATGATTCCGATTGTTAAACCGACTACGGCTTCTTTAACGACAAGTAGAAGGTACGTGCCATCGACTTCTAAACCTGGGACTTCAATCGAATAGACAAGCATCCAAGCAAACAATGCTCCAAATATAATTCGTTGCGTCGCCGGTATTGCCCTGTAAGAAAATAATGGTAATGTTACAAAAAAAGCAGTAACACGTGTCAATATAAGTAAGTAAGCAGCCAGTGATGGTATTAATTCTTCCATTTAATCACCCGATATACCGTGAAAGATTTTCAAATATATCTGTTGCATAACTCGTAACCCTAGTAAGCATCCAAGGACCAAAAAAAACAATTCCAACAAGAACGGCAACAATCTTAGGAACGAATGCAAGTGTTTGCTCTTGAATCTGAGTTGTCGCTTGAAAAATACTTACAGAAAGACCGGTCACCAGTGCAAGTATAAGGATTGGGCCTGACGTCATTAAAATGACTGAGACTGCCCGTTCGGCTATAGATACAACCATTTCACCTGTCAATTAAACCCCTCCTAAAAACTTTGCAACAGCGATTTAATAATTAAGTACCATCCATCTACTAGGACGAATAATAAGATTTTAAATGGTAATGAAATCATAACAGGAGGTAACATCATCATTCCCATCGACATTAGAATACTTGCTACAATCATGTCGATTACTAGAAATGGAATAAAAATCATAAAACCCATCTGAAATGCTGTCTTTATTTCACTTAATGCAAATGCTGGAACAAGCATAGTTAATGGAATATCTTTCAATGATTCCGGACGTTCCACTTCGTTGTATCTTAAAAATAGCTCGATATCCTTTTGACGCGTATGTTTACTCATAAATTCTTTTAGTGGAAGACTTGCTTCTTCATATGCCTCCTCCAATGTGATTTCTTCAGCAAACAAAGGTTTTAATGCATTTTCATTTACCTGGGAAAACGTTGGTGCCATTATAAAAAAGGTTAGGAAAAGTGCTAGCCCTACGAGTACTTGGTTTGGAGGCATCTGCTGTGTCGCAAGTGCAGTTCGAACAAAAGACAGAACAATAATAATACGCGCAAAAGAGGTCATTAATATTAGAATTGCTGGTGCTAAAGACAATACTGTTAAAAGGAGCATCATCTTAATGGAGGTGGATACATTTGAGGGATCACTGTCCGAGAAAAATTGAACGAAATCATTCATCTCTATTGCGCCCCTTTTCTGTCAATCGGCTTAACTGCCGTTTCCTTTCCACTTTCATCTCATCGAGCCTTGTATTAAAAATCGTACTGAATTCGGTTGGTTCATCTGATGATTCGGTTTGTTTTTTGCTTTCTTTTCCACTTAATTTATTCAACAATTTTTCAAGCACCCCTGAAGCAAGTGGTGTGGCATCATCTTGATAGAACTCTGTAAGTTTTTCAATTTCATCTGCATCTGTTACTTCTTTTAAAAGCCGGATATCATCTCCGACCCCTATCAAGTAATATGTTTCACCAATGACTACAAGTTGGATTGATTTATGTTGACCAAGTGAAATACCACCCATGTTTTTCATTAGTCGAGTTTTATCATACAATCGATTTCTTCTATTGATGAACTTGAGCAGTGCGTACAATAATCCAATGACAAAAACTAGTGCGAATAACGCTTTTATGTAATCCCCAACTGATGACCCAAGGTTTGCGGGTTTAGAAGTGCTATCAGTAGCGGGAACGTCAACCTTATTTTCACTTTCTTTTTTCGCATCATCCTCACAATCATTTTTATCATCAAGACAATCGGATAGAAACAAATTATTTCCATCCGCGCTGACTGTTGAATTAGGAGCTATTCCAAGTAGTAAAAGAAGTATAAGGACAATTTGTACATACTTTTTCATTATTGATAACTTCATAATCTAGTTATCCTAATGCTTTTTCGATTGCTTCAACTACACGGTCTGCTTGGAACGGTTTAACGATAAAATCTTTAGCCCCTGCCTGAATTGCATCAATTACCATTGCTTGTTGACCCATAGCTGAACACATGATGATTTTTGCTGTAGGATCTTTTTCTTTAATGGATTTAAGCGCTGTAATGCCATCCATTTCCGGCATTGTAATATCCATTGTTACAAGGTCAGGCTTTAATTCAAAATACTTATCAATTGCTTGCGCGCCATCTGCTGCTTCGCCAACAACCTCAAAGTTGTTTTTTGTCAATATATCCTTAATCATCATTCTCATAAATGCTGCATCGTCAACAATCAAAATTCTTTTCCCCAAATTCATTACCTCCCAGTAACTATCTCAAATTATTCAGACGATCTGCCTGACTTAATATATCTGTAATACGTACTCCGAAGTTTTCATCAATGACAACAACTTCACCTTTTGCAATGAGGCGACTGTTAACAAGAATATCAACTGGTTCACCAGCTAATTTGTCTAATTCAATAATCGATCCACCTGATATCTCAAGTATTTCTTTTACAGAACGCTTTGTGCGACCCAGTTCAACCGTTACTTGCAAAGGAATGTCCAATAGTAAATCTAAGTTCTGGGACTCTCCTTGTGTTAGGCTTGGCGCTTCAAAACTAGCAAATTGAGCCTGTTGCACATGCACTTGTGGTTCTGGAGCGCGCATTTGTCGCTGTTGCTGATACTGCGGAGCCTGTTGTTCCTGATAAACCGGCTCATTTATTGGTTCAACTCGCTGCTTCTCATGATTTGTATTTCTGCTTGGTTCTGCCGACTGCGTGATGGGAGCAGCCATTTCAGCAACTGCCGCTGTTTCATCTTCCCCAATTCCACCTAATAGTTCTCCAACAAGCTCTTTTCCGAATTGCAGCGGTATGAGTTGCATAATATTAGAGTCTATTAAATTGCCCACTTTTAGTGCGAATGAAATTCTTATCATTAACTCTTCTTCAAGTAACTGTTCGCGTCCCGCGTCTTCGTTGAAATCTATAAGTTTAATAGTCGGCGGGGATATATCTACTTTTTTATTAAACACAGTTGACATGGACGTCGCCGCAGAACCCATCATTTGATTCATCGCTTCTTGCACTGCACTTAAATGAATTTCTCCTAAATCACCATTTGGCTCTGTGCCATCGCCTCCAAGCATAAGATCCGCAATTACCGCGGCATCGCTTTGCTTGATCACCAGAAGGTTCGTCC
Source organism: Sporosarcina sp. FA9 (assembly GCF_051550205.1). GTDB lineage: Bacteria > Bacillota > Bacilli > Bacillales_A > Planococcaceae > Sporosarcina. The sequence continues at coordinate 1,378,460 of NZ_CP188819.1, read as the reverse complement.
CACTAAGTCCTGCTGTATAATTCACATTTACTGCTGCGTATGGATGGATGAACTCTTTTTCTATCGTAGACTTGTCAACGACCGAAATAGTAGGCGTTGTGATTTCAACCTTTTGGCCGAGTAGTGCCGAAAGCGCGGTTGCTGAACTACCAAATGAAATATTTCCTATTTCACCAAGAGCATCTTGTTCCATTGCAGTTAAATAAGTATCTGTAGTAAATTCATCCTCAAGAGTACCTGAAACTTCTTCCAATCCAATCGGTTCACCACGTAATAACGCTTCGATTTCCTCTTGCGATAGAATATCATTACTCATCATCTTCATCCCCTCCAATCAACGTTTCTATTATCTGCACTGCCATTCGGTTTCTTAAATGTCCTGGTTGAGCGGTGAATTTTGGTAATTCCCCGATTTTGACAATAAGTGGATCATCAATTTTCTGGTCCAGAGAAATTACATCCCCCCGTTGAAGGTATAAGAAATCCTCTATTGTCATTTTACCAGTTCCTAGTTCAACAACAATAGACAATGAAGCTTTTTTAAGTCTATTTTCAAGCTTTGCGCTTTGTTCAGTTGTCATTTCTTTTTTATTCGTTTGCATCCAATATTGAACCGATAAATTAGGCACGATTGGTTCAAGAACAATATGTGGAATACAAATGTTTATCATTCCACTTGATTCGCCAATTATAATGTTAAACGAAATAACAACAACCGTTTCATTTGGTGAAATCATTTGAAGAAACTGCGGATTCACTTCGATTTCCGTTAAATAGGGATCAATGTCAATTAAACCCGACCACGCTTCACGTAAGTTGTCAAAGGACCGTTCAAATAAATTCCTCATTATTTTCATTTCAATTTCCGTTAAGCTATCCGCTTTGCCCGGACTCTCTCCAACCCCGCCCATAAGGCGGTCCAACATGGAATAAGCAATATTTGGGTTGACCTCCATCAGCACATTACCTTCTAGGGGAGTTACTTCGAAAATATTAATGAGTGTGATATTCGGTATGGACCGAATGAACTCTTCAAAAGGTATTTGGTCTACTGAAGCGACATTTATTTGCACATATGTTCGAAGTTGCGCTGAGAAAAACGTTGTCAACAATCGAGCGAAGTTTTCATGGATTCTTGTCAAGCTTCGAATTTGATCTTTCGAAAACCGGAGGGCCCGTTTGAAATCATACACTTTGACCTTGCGGGTCTCTTCTTCAACTCTCATATCATCCGCAGACATTTCACCTGTTGACAATGCAGACAAAAGTGCATCAATTTCATTTTGCGATAAAATATCTCCCGACATAAGGTCACCTCCATCAATTTCGCCTTGGTGTAATTGCGTCCAGATTTTTTTCGAGTTTACTCGAAAAACTCCTTTAAAAATCTGTGACATCCGCCGGAGGCTTTAACTTAATTCAGTCGGAGTTTGAACCCCCACTGAAAGAAAAAAGTTCGCATTCATCCCACCACTTATAGAAGTGGTGGGATGAATGCTGAATTCAGTTAAAACTTACTTACTGAATAATGTAGGACACAATATAAACCCGTTCGACTTGACCTGTTTGCATCAACGGATTCAAATAGGACTTCAAAGCATTTTCAAAAGCTTGTTTCCCCGCTTTGCCTTCAAGGTCTTTTGCTGTCATTTCAGATAATTCCTGTATAACGATGTTTTTCACTTGGAACTCACGTTTCGTAAGCTCTTCAGCAGCTTTAACATTTTCGGTTTGGATTTTCAATGAAATACGGATAAACTGCCTGCTCCCAATATTTGTTGTGATTTCAGGAACATCAACAGATGCTTCGACAATTTCATCAATCGTCGGTTCTTTCGCTACCGCTTCGGCTTTAAAGTCATTTCCAAACGATAACCAAAGAGCTAGGAAAACAACACCAACTAAAGTGACACAAACGAGAACAATTAGTATGATTGTTAACATTTTATTCTTCATCTTCAGCACCTCTGACATGCGGATTTGTTAATAATTGAACCTCTTTATAAAATTCGGTAATGCGGCTGAGTACATCATCAGCCGTATCCAGAACAATGTACTTTGTGCCCGTTGTTAGCGTAATTGTCGTATCTGGAAAAGACTCAATCTTTTCTATGTAAAGAGCATTTAATGTAAACTCCATACCGTTCAAACGAGTAACTTTTATCATATGTAAGGGGCCAGGCATAAGAGCCGGCCCGACCCTCCTTTTATATAACTATAGTTTGTAGTAGTTCTTGGTGTTTGGGATTAAACCGGTTGATTTCCGTTCCAGTCGGACGCGTTCCGGAGGGCGTGGCTTGAGCCGCTTCCTTCGCTTCGCTACGTCCAGGGTCTCAAGGCGCACGCTAATCCTCCCGGAGTCAGCTTTAGCCGAGGGGCCCACACGAGGTGGGTCATGCAGTCGTTACGACAGGACGTCGTGATTTTAGACTGCCTTGCACTCCAATCAACCTAGTTAGTATTAAAAATAGTAATGAGATATTCGATTATCGTTTCAAGTTCACGAGTTCTTGAAGAATTTCATCCGATGTAGTGATGATTCGTGTGTTTGCTTGGAAACCACGTTGAGCAACAATCATTTCAGTGAATTCTTCAGCAAGGTCGACGTTGGACATTTCTAGGAAACCGGACTCCATCTTGCCGAAACCTTGGTCGAGTGCAAAGCCTGGATTTCCTTCTCCAGAGTTTGCTGAAACTCGGAAGTAGTTACCACCAACTTTATCAAGTCCGCCTGGGTTTGAGAATGTTGCGATTTGAAGTTTACCGGCAACTTGAAGAACAGCTTTGTTGTCCGTTATTGCCTGGTCTAAAGGGAGTTTGGCAAGATCATAATTATCTTGAGTAGTTTTTAAAGCATCTTTTAAACCCTGATCCTCTGGATCCGCTTTTAAAGCTACTTCAGCGCCTTTTATAGCAGCCTTTAGTGTTGCTTCTTGCGGCCTGAAAAGCAGTTCCTCGGCAGCTATTGCATCCTTACCTGCCTGCGTTGTATCAACAAAATAAACTGTACCATCTTGCCCAATAGACATAGAGGAAGCTGTTTTAGGGATTTGGATTTTTCCATAAGTATAATCGTCAGGATCAAAAGGAAGACCCATTTCTTCGTCTCCTTCATCCACATAATCAGTACCATCACTTGGTTTACCTTGTAATCCCATAAGGTATCTACCATCACCATCAACCAAATCACCAGTGCTATCCATATAAAAGTTTCCTGCTCTTGTATACATCATCTCGCTACCGTCACTTACTTGAAAGAATCCATCTCCTGCAATCGCAAGATCCAGTGTATTTCCCGTAAACTGTGTAGATCCACCTGTGTGAATTGTATCAATTGCAGCAATTTGTGATCCAAGCCCAACTTGTTTTGGGTTTACCCCACCGCGCGTTGCACTTGCACCTGAAGCACCCGCAACAGTCTGTGATATCAAATCTTTAAAAACGGTTCTTCCTTTTTTAAAGCCGTACGTATTAACGTTTGCAATATTGTTACCAATTACGTCTAGTTTTGTTTGAAAGTTTCGTAATCCTGAAATTCCTGAGTACATTGAACGTAACATTTATATTTGTTCCCCTCTCGATTTTGAGTGCACCACTTCAATCAGTCGGTGGTGCGTGGCATCCTGTAAAGGTCCTGCCGTTTTAGCTAAGCACTATTGTGCCGTCAATATTTGTAAATAGTTGATCTTTCGCTTCCATGCGGTCCATCGCTGTAATGACAGTTGAATTTCTTGCACTTATAATGAGTGCTGCTTGATCCATCAAGACGAGAGACTCTTTGATTCCCTTCGTTTTCGCCTCGTTCACTTTATCTGCAATATGTGCCCATTCTGATTCCGATATTTGAATGCCGCGCTCTTTTAAACGATCGCTTGCATGTTTGCTGATTTTCAGCTCTGCAGGCTCTTTCGCTTTATTCAAATGTTCAAGAAAGGATTGTTTAGGACTTTGGACAGATTGTATAGGCTTTCCTTGGCGAATGAATGGTGGCGATGGAATGCGATGGATATTTATGTTGTCCATACAGTCACTCCGTTCATTTTATCGGCTTATTGATGTGAAGTTTTTTCCATCTATACGACTTCCATCTTCTAAAATGTATTGAAGTTTACCATCTTTATTGGAAACAGAAACGACTAGACCTGACTTTTCTTCTTCGCCGTTCGTATAACCAACATTTTTGCCAATGAGCATACTTGCCTCCACGAGATTGTTAGTACCTCCAGAGCCACTCGCAAGTACTTCGGAAATATTTCCTGGCGTTAGTTCTTTTCCGTCTTCCATTGTAAATACAGCTAATCCATTGACAAATTTTACAGATGAAATCATTCCAGTACCTTCAGAAACAACTGATTTACCATCTTCGCCCACTTCTTCTGTTATTTGATGCCATTTAATATTCTTACCAACAAATTGGTTATATTGAATTAATTGTGATTGGCCTTGTGCTTCCGCAAATTTTTCAAACGACTTCGACAAGTTCATTGTTTGTTCAAGTGCAGAAAATTGTGCCATTTGTGCGATAAATTCGTTGTCTTTCATCGGGTTTGTTGGGTCTTGGTTTTGCAATTGGGCAATGAGCAGTTTCATAAAATCATCTTTCCCCATCACACCATCGCCTGTTTTTCGTTCATCTCGTTGTTTATTGACGAGGTAATCATTGCCTGAAATCGGTTTTTGTCCGTCTATTGTTGCCATTCGTTATGCCTCCAGTTCAATCATATATTCCTGGAATGTCATTTCATCTTCCGGGTCGTGATTCTGTTGTTGTTCCGTTGTTTCTTGTTCCTGTTTAAAGTGCTGATTGAAAGCTTGATCTCTACCGTTTCGTGTTGTATCTTGCAATGTTTGGGTAATATCAATGCGGTCTACTTGTAAATTTTGTTGTTGGAAGGATGCTCTTAACTGATGTAACTGACTATCCAACATCTCTTTACCAAGTGCTGTTGACGCAAGTATTCGTGCTGTCATTACTCCGTTTGTTTGTATAAGTTCGATACGAACTTGTCCCAAATGTTCGGGATATAATTTAACGAGCAGTCGATTCGTGCCCCCTGCTTGACCGAAATTAGATCTTTTAAAAAGGTTTTGCATTTCTTTCAATAGTGTTTCATTTCGTGCATTGTTGCGATTTTCTACTTCAGTAGCTGGCAAGTCGCTTTTTATATTCGCCAGATTACTTGACGCAGCACTAATTGCTTGTGTCTGTGTATCTTTAGGAGCTTCTTTTGGATTTCCATCGTTGTTATTGGAACTTTGATTTGTATCTGACTGCATTACAAAACGCATAATCTGCTGCGGTAATTGAACCAATTCAATATTTCCGTTACTCTTTGCATTCAGATTGGTTTCAAAATTATTAGCAATTGTTGCAATCATACTTTGAAGGCTAAACACTTGTTGTTCTTGCCTCACGTGAAGATCTGTTTTCGGTGCCGCAACCTCAATTGTTTTCAAGAATGCCAGAAGATCAATTGCCTGTTCTTTTGGTATTTCACCTTTTCCTTCGAGTGAAGTTAAAAGGTTTTTAAAAAACTGCGGTGTTAAAGTATCGATCGCATCAAGCAATGGAAGTATGTTATCCATTAGTCGTTGAGGATCTATTTCTAGATTTTCAAGTTCAGTCATTTTAAAGAAATCGTTTATTTTAATAGTAGCATCTAAATCTTCGACGCCAATTGCGTTCAATACGGCATTTAGCTCTTCTAAAGTTTTTGCATTCAGTATAGCTAGTAGTGCACTATCGGTTGCACCTTCAGAAATTACTTCAGTGACAATCGGTGTTGCTGGAAGACCCGCCATAATTCCGCTAAATATAGATCCAAAACCTGAGTTTTCCTTCAAATTACCAGATTGCATTCCACTTGTTTGTCCCTGGCTACTGATTCCAGTAACTGTTTGGCTCATTGTTATGTTGATTTTTTTCACCTCCCTTAAAAGAATTTAAAGCAAGCCTACTATTTCGTCATTAATGATGTATATTTCGCTGCATCTTTGGGTGTCATTTTTTCCAGAATCGCCGCGAGTAACTCTGGTTTCATACTTGTTAAAATACGCATCACTTCTTCGTCAGCCATCTCAGTTAATATAGGAGCAGCGGATTTGGCGGACATTCTTTCAAATGTAGATACAATTTCTGTAAACGTTCGTTTTGTGGTGTCTTTTTCTACCTTTAAAATTTCAATTTCATATTGAAGTTCCTCTAATTTTTCAAGCAATTCTTTTTTTTCATTTGCTGAGCCTTCTACCTCAGCTTGAAGTTTTACGAGTTGTGTTTCTTTTTCACTAAGTTCTGCTTGTAAAGTCACAACACGCTCTTCAAGTATTAAATCAGTTTCACCTACGAAATCCTTTTCTTCATCAACAAAAGGCAGTTTCCCCGTAAGTTCCTTCGCTTTATCGAACACATTGACATCAGTGAACTTGGCAATAATTAGGAACACCGCCGAAATCGCAAGTAAAGGGAGTAGTATGGAGAGTATTACGACAAGTAGCTTGTTAGATGATTTTTCTTCATTCACAGCTGATAAATCTTCAACTTTCTTCTTTTTCGCCATTGTATCACCTGATTTCTTTTCTTCCGAAACTTAACGTAGATAACTCATCAAGCCGAATCGCATCTTTATGTTCCATTTCAATTCGATGATCTTCTTGGTCATTCTCCTTCATTTTTTCAAACTTCTTCACTTCAATCGTTCTTTCCAACAACTTTTCTTCGTACCAAGTCATTTTCGAACGGGCTTGTAGAACTTCTTGTTGAAGTTCAGCAATCTTTTTTTCAAGGCTATTTACAAACCGTACATAATGGTGAATCCCATCAATTGAAAATCCAGTTTCCAGTCGTTCTTGCTGTTCTTTTAATGTATCTTCTTTCTTTTTCAATAAGTCGTAAAGCTTTGTTGCAACAATTTCAAAGGCATCAATCGATAATTTATACTCCATCTCGGTTTCAGTCTTTTGTTGTTCACGGTATGTTAAAACTTTCTCAAAACGGTAACTGTATGCATTCACAATACATTCCCTCCCGTTCCAAGTGCTATTAGTTCGGTAATGCTGTCTTCAATTGAAATATTATCTTTATAACTCTGTTTTAAAAAGTTTGTAATAAGAGGTTCGAATTCAATCGCTTTATCAATCTCTTTTGACGTCCCACGTTTGTAAGCGCCAATGTTAATAAGATCTTCGGATTTATCGTACGTATAGTATAGTTCACGAAGCCTTTCAGCCGATTTTACGTGGTCATCATCTGCAATGTGATTCATCAATCTACTGACACTTTTCAGAACGTTAATGGCTGGGTATTGCCCTTTATTCGCAAGTGTTCGATCCAAAACGATGTGCCCATCAAGTATCCCCCGTACCGCATCGGCAATCGGTTCATTCATGTCATCACCATCTACAAGAACGGTGTAAAATGCCGTAATCGCGCCGTGTTCATTCGTTCCCGTTCGCTCAAGTAATTTAGGTAATATCGAGAAAACAGATGGCGTATATCCACGAGTCGCGGGGGGTTCGCCAACCGCAAGGCCAATTTCACGCTGTGCCATCGCTACCCGAGTAACGGAGTCCATCATCAACATGACGTTCATTCCTTTATCCCGGAAATATTCCGCAATTGCCGTAGCCGTGAAAGCACCTTTAATCCGCATAAGGGCTGGTTGGTCAGAAGTAGCCGCTACTACAATTGAGCGACTCATTCCTTCAGGTCCTAAATCTCTCTCAATAAATTCCCGTACTTCTCGACCACGTTCTCCTATTAGTGCAATGACGTTTAAATCTGCAGTTGTATTTCGGGCAATCATACCGAGTAAAGTACTTTTACCTACACCTGAACCTGCAAAAATACCAATTCTTTGGCCATTACCAATCGTAAGCATTCCGTCAATCGCTTTCACTCCGACGGATAGCTTTTCATTTATCGGAGGACGAGTGAGTGCATTGGGCGGGTCTTGTTCAGTCCGAACAGTTGTTAAACCCCTTGGCAACGGACTGTTGTCAATCGGATTGCCTAATGAATCTAAGACTTTACCGATTAAGTTCATGCCAACTTTTATCTCCAGTGGCTTTCCAAGTCCCTCAACCAAGCAACCACTTGAAATGTTTCGTATATTTGTAAAAGGCATGAGGATAACAATTTCTTCTCGAAAACCAACAACTTCGGCTTTTATTACAGAATCAGCATCTGTCCCGTTCTTTAAATGGATATGACAGACGTCCCCTATTGAGCTTTCAGGACCTTGCGATTCAATCATTAAACCAACGACTCGGGCAACTCGACCAAACTTTTTAAACGTATTCAGTTTAGGTATATATTCGGTCAATTGCTCCGCTTTTTTCATCGTTAGTCACCGCTTTCCATAATTTCAATAAGACGTTCTCTGATCTCGTTTAATTGTTCATCCACGCTTACTACGATTCGGCCATGATTTGTTTCGATATAACATTCTGTCGATTCAAAATCGTCGTTTGCAAAAATGAGAAATGGTACATCTGGTGGGAATATCGCGGCGAGTTCTGCCCGGTTTGCTGAAATGAATTCGAAATAATCTTGAGAAATATATAATTTAATTTCTTTCATTTCTCGTGAATCTTTAATTGCTCTTCGGACGATGGATAGAAACCGTTCTTCATCCTCCCCAATTACCTCACCCAAAATTCGTTCCGCACTTCGCATTGCTAGCTCGAGTATGACGCGTTCCTGACTTGCAACATATTGACTCGCATTGTTAAGGGATTGCTCAGTCGTTTTATTGGCTGTTTGTATTGAAGATTCCATATCTGATAGGGCCTTATTTCTTCCTTCTTCATGACCTATTTGAAAACCATCTTCATAGGCTTTTTGTTCAAGTATTTCCTTTTCTTCAGCCCAGGCTTTTTGCATTGATAAAATGTCTTCTGAAGCGACATTTCGCATGTTTTCTATCGTCAACTTTTCCATGTTTATTTCTTTTTTGGCTTCATTTAGAATTTTGTCTCGTTCAAAATAAATATCTTCAAGGGAAATATTTTGATTTTCTATTTCAAACTCTTCTATAGCATTCAAGTTTCGGATTCCAATTTGTCGCGTTCCCCCAATTTCTGACAGGGTGTTTTGTGAACGGAATACGTTAGACAATGATGTCATCTCCTCCACCACGAGCAATGATTATTTCACCAGAATCTTCCAACCTGCGTATTATTGCAACAATTCGCGACTGGGCTTCTTCGACATCTCGCAGTCGAACTGGTCCCATAATTTCAATCTCTTCTTTGAAAGTCTCAGCCATACGTTGGGACATGTTTTTGTACAATACTTCTTGAACTTCTTCGCTTGATACTTTTAAAGACAATATTAAATCTTCATTTTCACAGTCCCGAATAATTCGTTGAATCGAGCGATTGTCCAAAGTAACGATGTCTTCAAATACGAACATGCGCTTACGAATTTCTTCTGCGAGTTCTGGGTCTTGTATTTCAAGTGCGTCAAGGATTGTTTTCTCAGTTGCACGGTCAACACCATTAAGCACCTCAACGACAGCGTCTACGCCCCCTGTTTCAGTGTAATCCTGAGTAACGGTAGATGATAATTTTCTTTCAAGCACCGCTTCAATTTCACTGATGACTTCTGGGGACGTAGAATCCATTGTTGCTATTCTTTTCGCAATATTTGCTTGCATTTCCTGAGGTAAAGACGATAAAATTATTCCGGCTTGTTGCGCCTCAAGATATGATAAGATCAGTGCAATCGTTTGTGGGTGCTCGTTTTGAATGAAATTCAGAATTTGCGAAGGATCAGCACGTCTAGCAAAATCAAACGGTCTCACTTGTAGTGATGAAGTGAGCCGATTAATGATGGCTTGTGCATGTTCTTTTCCAAGTGCTTTTTCCAGGACGGTTTTTGCATATCCAATTCCGCCTTGTGTAATATAATCTTGAGCAATTGCTATATTATGAAATTCTTCAATAATCTCCTCTTTAACGGATGACTCAATCTTTTTCACACCTGAAATTTCAAGCGTCAATCGTTCTACTTCTTCTTCATTTAAATTTTTGTAAACCGCAGCCGCTACCTCAGGTCCGAGGGAAATAAGTAGGAGAGCTGCTTTTTGTTTACCTGATAAAGCTTTTTCTTTTTTCACCATTCTATTTCCCACCTCTCATTCTTCAGCAATCCACGTACGCAGTAGTTTTGCAAATTCTTCGGGTTTTTCTTTTGCAAGTTTCTCAAGTTGTTTTCTGCGAAGCGTTCCCTCTGTTTCTTGCTCCGTATTAATTTCATCGATTGTGAGTAATTCCTGTTCTTCGAGTATAATTTCTTGTTCATCTTCTTCAGTTTGGCGACGTTTTCTAACAAGACCAATCACAAGTCCAATAATTACGAGTAAAAGTACCCCGCCAATTACATATATCCACCACGGAATAATAGAACCTATAGGTTGGAATTCAGCCTGCTTACCGTTAAACGGTTGAACAGAAACGACGATTCTTTCACCAATTTCTATTTCTGAAAGTTCACCGGCAGCTTCTTTATCAATCGATGTACGAATGATTGTTGCAAGAATACGTTCGATATCTACTTGCACGCCTTCAGGCATAGACGTAATATCATCTGCTACGGGGGGTTCTACCATTACTTGAATCCCAATATCCCTAATTTTATATGGACTTTCAACAATCTCTTTCCTAATTCGATTCACTTCATTATTAATCGTTTCTTCAATTTTTTCATAATCACCGTTTTGGAATTGTCCTTCAACATATGAACCTGTTCCATTATCGGTAGGATCCTCTCCGGTAGGAGTACCTCCAACAGATGGGGCATTTCCTGTAAAGGATTCCGTAATCCGTTGAACACTTAAGGCAATGCCTTCCATGTTTTCCACATCTACTGGTGTTACGAGTGACTCTTCGCGATTTTCAAGTTTAAAATCGACATCCGTCGTAACGGATACAATGACTTTGTCTTGTCCCATCATCGTGCCAAGCATCATCTGTACTTGTCTTTGTAAATCCCGTTCAATTGTTTTTTTAACGGCCATTTGCTCCGTAATACTAGTACCGTTCGCACCGTTATTTACTTTCATATCAAAGTACTCTAAGTATTGGTTTCTAATTGAAATATCTTCTGTTGCAAGATTAGGTAAGGCCTTAGACACTAAAGTATAAAGTGCTGTAATTTGTGGTTCCGTAAACTGATGACCAGGATTTGTTTTCAAAATAATTGCAGCAGTTGCCTTTTGAACTGAGTCATTTAGAAAAACACTTTGCGTAGGCATCGTAATCATGACATTCGCATCTTTTATTCCTTCAATACTTTTGATTAAATTAGCGAGTTCCGTTTGTGTAGCAGCAAGTTTCATAATATTAAACTCGTTATCTGTCATACCGAAACCTGCATTTTCAGAAAAGATTGTGTAATCCGTCGTTCCTGAAGTTGGGAACCCTTGTGCAGCTAATGTTACCAATAGATCATTAACTCTCGCTTTAGGTACTAGTATCGATGATCCACCAGCTTCAATACGATTTGGCACTCCCTGGCTATCAAGTTGCTCCTTAATGCGACCTATTTCTGCAGAAGAAACCTCTTGATATAAGGGCACAAATTCAGTCTTGGAAAGAAAGAATGTTAAAAAAGCTGCGATTGCGACAATCCCCACAAGCGATATAATATATGTATTTTTTTGTTTTTTTGTGCGACTTGTCCAAAACAAACCAAAGTCTGTTTTGATTTTCGCAAATCTTTCATTCATTATAATCCCCCGGTCAACTTACGTAGTTCAAGCCTAAAAACCAATTCGAATGAACTAATAAAATACTCAAACTGGCATCCGGATGATTTCTTGATATGCTTCTACTACTTTATTTCGCATTTCCATTGTTGCGTTCAGTGCAATCGTTGCTTTTTGGGCTGTAATCATTACATCATGCAATTCGACATTCTCGCCTCTAACAAGTTTTTCAGTCATCATGTCTGAATTAACCTGCATTTTATTCACTTCACTTATTGCATCTTTTAAATACGTTCCAAAACTCTGTTGTACTTCGTTCGATGTTGGTTTCAACTGAGTTTCAGGCTTCAGAAGACTTACATTTGGTGCACTATTTAAAACAGATTGAATGGCCATTGTTTTCAACTCCCAATTTTCTTAGTTATCTTCCGATTTCTAAGGCTTTCATTAACATTGATTTGTTTGCGTTCAATACAGTGACATTTGCTTCATAAGACCGGGTAGCAGACATTAAATCAATCATTTCACGAAGTGGATCGACATTTGGCATTTCAACGTATCCATCTTCATTGGCATCTGGATGACTCGGATCAAATATAAGTTTGAAAGGAGTCTCTGTATCTTCATTTATTCGAGATACTTTCACACCGTATCCGGCGGATCCTTTATTTGTTTTTCCCATTGCTGCGTTTAACATTGAGGAGAACTGGCCCTCCCGTGGTTGAAAAGATACGGACTTTCTTCGATATGGTTGCCATTCACCATTTACGAATTTATCGCGTGTAGAATCAACATTCGCCATATTAGAAGCAATTACATCCATCCTAAGCCTTTGGGCAGTAAGTGCCGAAGCAGACGTATTCAGGCTATGAAATATCGTCAACGTTAACGGCCTCCCTTAATCACATTTTGCAGTGTACTAAATTTGCCGTTCAAACGATCTACAACTGCATTGTAATAGATTTGATTGGCTGCTAAACTTGATTGTTCCTTGTCCATGTCTACACCGTTACCATCGTGACGGTAACGAAAGTTCGAATAATTAAATACACCCGGTTCTATTGAACGACTTTTGAAATCAATATGACGCGCGTCTGTTCGATAGGCCCCTAAGTTTTTCGCTTGAACATTTGAAAAGACTTCTTTAAAACTAACATCTTTTGCTTTGTAATTGGGCGTGTCTATATTTGCAATGTTTTGTGCTATTGTCTTACCTTTTGTAGCTGAATAATCCAGACCACGTTCGAGGGATTGAATTGTATTACCAAAAAGGTTCATCGTATACCACCCATCTATTATTTTATTAGCAGTAGTTTAGTAGTTATTATACATCATTTTTATTGCACTCTATTATTTTCAACATATAGTACTATCTTAGCAGATGCTGTCGTACTATGTCTATGAATACTTAAACAAATACCACGGCACTTTAATATTGCTTGAATACTATGATTATTGCGCGAGTTTTCAACACCACAACTTATAACTATAAGTTGTATTTTTTGAAATCCATAAAAAAAGCACTCCCTAAAGTATAGGGAATGCTTCATTACGATTAATTACGATTTTTGTTTTTCAAGTTCTTCAAGAAACTTATTGTTAAGAACTTTAATATAAGTTCCTTTCATTCCTAATGAACGTGACTCAATAACTCCAGCACTTTCTAACTTACGAAGTGCGTTTACGATTACTGAACGTGTAATTCCAACTCGATCTGCAATTTTTGATGCAACTAGAAGACCTTCATTGCCATCAAGTTCATTGAAGATATGTTCAATTGCTTCATGCTCACTGTATGAAAGTGAATTGATAGCCATTTGAACAACAGCTTTACTACGAGCTTCTACTTCAATTACTTCTGACTTTTCACGTAAAATTTCCATTCCTACAACTGTTGCTCCGTATTCAGCAAGAATTAGATCGTCATCTTGGAAATCTTCTTTCATTCTTGCAAGAATAAGTGTTCCAAGACGTTCACCGCCACCAATGATTGGAACAATCGTTGTTAAACCTTCTTTAAACAAATCGCGGTTTTCAACAGGAAATGCTGAGTGAACGCTGTTTATATCTAAGTTTGATGATGTTTCATTTACATCAAATAGTCTTTTTGTGTATTCTTCTGGAAATTGACCCTCTTCAAACATTTGTTTCATACGATCGTTTTCAATTTGCTGATGAATTTCAACACCAAGTAATTTACCTTTTCTACTCACGATATATGTGTTACATGCAATTACAGAACTAAGTTTTTCTGCCATTTCTTTAAAGCTTACTTGTTTTTCTGAAGACTCCTGCAACATTGCATTGATCTCTCTTGTTTTCACTAATAATGTCATCTTACTTTTTCCTCCTCAAAATAATTACAATTGGTTATACGAATATTCTAAAGGTTTCCAATCATTAAATAAACTAAAACGATTCCGTTTTTATTATTTAAAGTATAAATTGTGACAAATCTTTGTTTTTTGCGATATCTTGGAGCTTTTCATCGACATATTCCGACGTGATTTTTATAGTCGCAGGGCCTATATCTGCCGCTTCATACGATAACTCTTCTAATAACTTCTCAAGAATTGTATGCAGACGTCTTGCGCCAATATTTTCAGTGTCGTCGTTTACATTAAATGCGATTTCGGCAATTCGACTAATTGCCTCGTCTGCAAAATGCAGAATAACATGTTCAGTTTCGAGTAACTTTTCATATTGACGAATTAAAGAGAACTCTGGTTCCTTTAAGATGCGTTCAAAATCACTTTTCGACAGTTTGTCTAGTTCAACTCGAATCGGAAAACGTCCTTGAAGTTCCGGAATAATATCCGAAGGTTTTGCCATATGAAATGCACCCGCTGCAATAAACAAAATGAAGTCCGTTTTTACAGTACCATACTTTGTCGATACAGACGAACCTTCAACGATTGGTAATATATCCCTTTGAACACCTTCGCGTGAAACATCCGCAGATGACCCGCTTCCGCCCCGACTAACGATTTTATCCATTTCATCCAGAAATATAATTCCGGATTGTTCTGTTAACTCTATTGCATGTCTTGCGATTTCGTCATGATCTATTAATTTATCAGCTTCTTCACTCTCAAGGAAAGGACGGGCATCCTTTACCTTTAACTTACGTTTGGTTGATTTCTTCGGCATCAGAGACGAGAGTGCATCTTGCATATTAGCACCCATTTGTTCCATTCCGGAACCTTGAAATGCGTCATACAGGGAAGGAGTTTGAGCTGTAACTTCAATGGTAATGGTGTCTTCTTCCAATTCACCTGCTTGAAGTCTTTTGGATATTTCGGAACGCTTCAACTTCACATTTGCTTCTTCCGCATAATCTGTCTCTTCCTCTTCTGCCTTTTGTCCAAACATCATTTCGAAAGGATTTTGCATTCCACCTGCTTTTTTCTTTTCAGGAACAAGCAATTCAATCAAACGTTCATTCGCAAGTAATGTAGCTGTTTCTTTCACAGACTCACGTTTTTCCTCACGAACAATTCGAATTCCCGCTTCAACTAAATCTCTAACCATCGATTCTACATCACGACCAACATATCCAACTTCAGTAAATTTGGTCGCTTCGACTTTCAGAAACGGTGCATTGACAAGTTTCGCTATCCTTCTGGCAATTTCTGTTTTACCAACACCAGTAGGTCCAATCATCAGTATGTTTTTTGGAATAATTTCATTCTTTTCATTTTCCGGAAGTAAACTTCTTCTATAACGATTTCGAATTGCAACCGCTACTGCCTTTTTTGCATTGTCTTGGCCAATAATATAACGATCAAGATGTGCTGTCAGTTCCTTCGGAGTCAATTCCCGTTTAAGAGTCATCAGAGCACCTCCACAATAATCTGGTCATTTGTAAAAACACAAATTTCAGAAGCAATTTCCAAGGACGCTTTAGCAATTTCAGTAGCTGTTAACGTATCTCCACTGTACTTCTTTAGCGCACGTCCCGCCGCCAGTGCATAATGACCACCAGAACCTATCGCAAGAATACCATCGTCAGGTTCTATCACTTCGCCTGTTCCAGAAACAAGAAATAACTGTTCTTTATCCATTACAAGCAGCATCGCCTCAAGTTTGCGCAGGATTCGATCCCCACGCCATTCTTTTGCGACTTCTACCGCTGCACGTTGAAGATTGCCATTGTACTCCGTAAGTTTACCCTCGAAAATTTCGTAAAGAGTAAATGCATCTGCAACTGAACCAGCAAAACCGGCTAGAACTGTGCCGTTAAATAATTTCCGAACTTTTTTCGCGGTATGTTTCATGACAACTGCATTACCAACCGTTACCTGTCCGTCTCCAGACATTGCAACAGCACCGTTATGACGAATCGCAAATATTGTCGTTGCGTGGAATTCCATAAAAAATCATCCTCCCTATGCCCTTGGGTGAGTATTCATATACGTTTTCCGTAAATGTTCTTTTGTTATATGCGTATATACTTGGGTCGATGAAAGATGTGCATGCCCAAGTAATTCTTGTACCGTCCTCATATCGGCTCCATTTTCAAGCAGATGTGTCGCGAACGAATGACGTATCATATGTGGATAAATTTTCGAATGAAGTGAAGCATTTTCAACAAGCGAACTAAGAATATGCCGCACTCCCCGATCTGTCAGTGGATCTCCTCGAAGATTCACAAATAGAAAGCTATGCTCTTTCTTTTTCATGAGCTGTAATCTGCATTCTTCTTGGTACAAATCAATGGCCTGCTGAGCAAAGCTACCATACGGAACATATCGTTCCTTTCTACCTTTTCCCATTACCATAACAATTCCAAGATGATCGTCAATATCATTCATTTGTATCGATATTAACTCGCTGACACGAATTCCTGTTGCATAAAGCATTTCTAGAATTGCACGATCACGAAGGGACTTCTTGTCTTCACCAGCACAAGTTAAAAAAAGTTGTTCCATTTCTTTTTCATAAAAAAAAGCAGGAAGTCGCTCTTCCTTCTTCGGATGATGAAGAGACCTAAATGCATGATCTTTTGTTCCATATCTAGAGTTCGCAAATTTATAAAAGGAACGAATAGAGGAAACTTTTCTAGAGATAGTAGTCCTTGCAAGACCTTTATCATACAAGCCCGTCACATAAAGCCTAGCTTCAGGATAGGTAACATCATTTAAATCGGCAATTCCTTCAGCACTTAAAAACAGTAGAAATTCATCTATATCTTTTTCATATTCAGAAACCGTTAAGGGCGAGAAGTTTCTTTCAAGTCGAACATAAGTGATATATTCACCACGGATAATCGAAGGCTGTATTATCAAACATTCCACCTCCATCATGAAAAGCCTCTAAATTATAACAAAATTCAGAGGCTTTCCGCAATCAGGACCTTACTATAGTACTAATTCAAAATCGAGCATTCTTAATAAGTATTCCCAAAAAGAACTGTTTTAACGCTTATCTAAAGCAACGGCACTCTCCTAAAGCTCATTGTTGAAGTTGTGTCTAGATATCAACAATTCGGAATTAAGTAAG